>JBKOUY010000203.1:0-12999 GCA_046723645.1 Actinomycetota bacterium
CGGGTGGGCCGGTCCGGCACGACGACGGTGCCGCCAGAGACGAACGCCGAGATCGCGTTCCAATGGGCTGCGCCGTGCATGAACGGTGCGGCGGGGAGCGTGCGCAGCGATGCGCCGCGGCGTTCCGCCGTGGCCACGAGGTCGGCGTCCGTGCCCTTGACACCGAGGCAGGTCGCCAGGAAGTCGCCCTGCCGCCACAGCACCCCCTTGGGCATGCCGGTCGTGCCACCGGTGTAGAGGATGTAGCGGTCGTCCGGGGACAGCCCGGACGGCTCCAGCGGAGCGGCGGCGGCCAGGGCGGCCTCGTAGTCGATCGCGCCCTCGAGGGGGGCGGTGCCGGAGCCGTCGTCGACCTGGAGGAGCAGGCGGACGCTGGGCAGGTCGGGCAGCACCTCGGCCAGCGTCGGCGCGAACGAGGCGTGGTAGACGATCGCGGCCGCGGCGCTGTCCCGCAGGACGTACGCCAGCTCGCTCGCCACGTAGCGGTAGTTGATGTTGATCGCCGCGCAGCGGGCCTTCCAGGCGCCCAACATGCCCTCGAGGTACTCCGGGCCGTTGTGGAGGTACAGGGCGACGTGGTCGTGGGGCGACGCCCACGGCTCGCCGGGGCCCGGAACCGGGTCGCCCCGCAGGCCCAGCCCCGCGCCGGCCAGGACCCCGGCCAGGCGGGATGTTCGCTCGGTCACGTCGTGCCAGGTGAGGCGGCGGTTGCCCGCCACCACGCAGTCGCGCTCGGGCACGACCGCAGCGATCGCCCCGTGGAGCGCCGCCACATTGTGATCGCCGGCCGATGCGTCGCCGGTCACGCGTCGGCGCGCGGCTGCAGCAGCAGGCTCTGCGCCGCCCGCCCCAGCCGCCCCTGCACGTCGTAGACCGCGCTCTCCGCCAGCGCCATGCCCTCGTCGCTGGGAAGGGTGACGGCGTCGAGGCCGATCCACTCGCCCTGCGGCGGACGGGCCAGGTGAAGGGTGAGGTCGGGGTTCACGAAGATCCAGCGGTCGGGCGGCAGGACCCAGGACACGCCGTTGCCGAAGTCGGCCGCCGCCGCGGCGCGCTGGACGCCGCTCGGCTCCTCGCCGTCGACCACCGGCCGGCGCAGCCGGAACCAGGCCTTGGCGGGGCCGGGCTGGGCGCCGCCCCCGCCCACGAAGCGCACCTCCATGCCCGTGCGGTGGAAGGCGGGACGGTCGTGGTCCTCGAAGATGAAGGGGCTGTCGACGCCGGCCTCGGGCCCCGGCTCCAGGAACGACCGGTGCCCCTCGCCGGTGGGGAGCTCGCTGCGGCGGATGGCAACGGCGTGGGCGCGCACCACCTCGACCTCGAGGTCACCGGCGCTCAGCGAGACGTCGATGCCGACGACCCGGCGGCCGGGCCGGGGCACCGCGACGTCGACCGCCAGGGTCTCGAGCGGCACCGGCCGCATCAGTTCGATGGTCAGGCGGGACACGGCGAAGCCGGGACCGGCGGTCTGCTCGGCGGCGCGGGCGACGAGCGCGGCCACCGCACCCCCATGCTGGTGCCGGGCGTCCCAGGGGCCGCGGGTGTGCTCGGACGGAACGAAGTCGAGGCCGCGGTGGTGGAACAGCGGCTCCTCGGACTCGCCGGCCATCGGTCAGGTCGCGGGCTGCTCGACCACGGTGACCGAGCGCATGACGTCGCCCTGCCTGATCTGCTGAGCGACGTCGACCCCGGAGGTCACGTAGCCGAACAGGTTGTACGACTTGGCCAGCTTGGGCCGGCAGTCGTCGATGCAGATGAAGAACTGCGAGCCGTTGGTGTCGGGGCCGGCGTTGGCCATCGCCACGGCGCCGAGGGTGTACTCGCCCCTGACGGGCTCGTCGGCGAAGCGGTAGCCGGGTCCGCCGCGGCCCGACCCCTCGGGGTCGCCACCCTGGATCACGAACTCGGGCACCACGCGGTGGAACGTCAGGTTGTCGTAGAAGCCCTGGCGGGTGAGCGCCACGAAGTTGTTGACGGTGGTGGGCGCCAGCTGCGGGTCCAGCTCCATCACGATGTCGCCCTTGTCGGTGGCGATCGTGACCTCGTAGGTGGCGTTCTCGTCGATCTCGTGGGCGGGGGGAGCAGCCATGGGCGCGTACCCTACCGGCGATGACCGACGGAGCAGGTGACGATCGACCGGCCGGTTCGTCGAACGGACCACCGGACGGCAGACCGCTCGATGCGCGCGAGCGGTCGGAGCTGTGTGACCTCTTCCTGGTGGTTGGTCCCGACGCACCGACGCTGTGCGAGGGTTGGTCCACGCTGGACCTGGCCGCGCACCTGCTCGTACGCGAGCACGACCCCCGGTCCGGGCTGGCGATCCTCGGCGGCGAGCGCTTCGCCAAGCTCGAGCGATCCCTGATGGACAACGCCCGGTCCCAGGGCTACGAGACGCTCGTCGATCGCCTGCGGGCCGGACCCCCGCTCCTGCCGTGGCGGCTGCCGGTGCTGCGGCAGGTTCTCAACCTGACCGAGTGGTTCGTGCACCACGAGGACGTGCGGCGGCCCGCAGGCAAGCCGCCGCGGGACGACCGTCCCGACCTCGACGACACGCTGTGGACGATGCTGCGCCGGGCGTCCAGGCTGATGCTGCGGAAGGTCCGGGGCGCGGGCGTCGCACTCGACGCCCCCGGCTTCGGCGAGGTGCCGGCGCGGGGCCCGGGCCCGAGCGTGCGGCTCACGGGGGGGCCGCAGGAACTGACCCTGTACCTCAGCGGTCGCCGCAGCGCAGCGCTGGTCGACATCACCGGTCCCGTCGAGGCCCGGGCCATCGTCGAGAGCGCGCCGCTCGGCTTCTGACTCCGCAGCGATCGTCAGCGGCGCCGGGCGACGGTGAGCCCGTCGAACGCAGGGAGGACGACCGCGTCGACCCGCTCGTCCGCGGCCACGCGGTCGTTGAACTCGCGGATCGCGCGCAGGTTCTCGTCCTCGTCACCCGCGCCACCGGCCACCCGGCCGGACCACAGGACGTTGTCGGCCAGCAGGAGGCCACCGGTGCGCACGCGGGGAGCGAGCTCGTCCCAGTAGTCCCAGTAGCCGCCCTTGTCCGCGTCGATGAAGGCGAGGTCGATTGCGGCCTCCGCCGGCAGCGAGCGGAGGGTCTCGATCGCCGGCGCGATGCGCAGCTCGATCCGGTCGGCCAGACCGGCGCGCTCCCAGGCCTTGCGCCCGATGGCCGTCCACTCCTCGCTCACGTCGCAGCACAGCAGCGTGCCGCCGGGCGCGAGGCCACGGGCGATGCACAGCGACGAGTAGCCGGTGAACGTGCCCACCTCGACGGCGCGGCGGGCGCCGACCATCCGGGCGAACAGCGTGAGCAGCTGGCCCTGGTCGGCCCCGATCTGCATGCTCGCCACCGCGCCCAGGGCGGCCGTCTCCTCCCGTAGGTCGCGGAGCACCGCGTCCTCCGGCCACGACCCGTGCGCCACGGCGTAGTCGACCAGGTCGCCGGTCACGATCAGTGCCCTGACGTCAGCCATCGGCGCCGACGCTACGCCGTGGCAGAGTGTGACCGTGAACGCTCGCGTGACCGTGGCAATCGACCGGGGCGTCGCCGACGTGCGGCTCAACCGGCCCGACAAGCTCAACGCCCTGGACACCGACATGTTCGTGGCGCTCGTCGAGGCCGGGGCCCGCCTGGCGGCCGACCCGTCGGTGCGCGCCGTGGTGCTTTCGGGCGAGGGTCGTTCGTTCTCCGCGGGCCTCGACTTCGCGGGCTTCCAGTCGATGGCCGACGGCGGCCAGGGCACGCGCGACGGCGGTGCCGCCGACGGCCCCTCCGCCGGCGGTGATGGCAGCGGCCTCCGGGCGATCGGCGCCACCGACGGGCGCATCACCCACCTCGGCCAGCAGGCGGCCCACTGCTGGTCCGAGGTTCCGGCCCCCGTGATCGCCGCCCTCTGGGGACACTGCCTGGGCGGCGGGCTGCAGATCGCACTCGGCGCCGACCTCCGGATCGTCCATCCGGACGCCACGCTCTCGGTGCTGGAGATCCGCTGGGGCCTGTCGCCAGACATGACCGGAACCGCCACGCTGCCTCGGCTGGTCGGTCCCGACGTCGCCAAGGAGCTCGCCTGGACGGGTCGCTCCGTGAGCGGGGAGGAGGCGGTGCGCCTCGGCCTTGCGACCCGCGCCAGCGACGCGCCGCTGGAGGACGCCCTGACCCTGGCGCGCGAGATCGCCACCAAGAACCCGCACGCGATCCGCGGCATCAAGCGCCTCGTCGAGCAGTCGGGCCGGGTGCCGCTGGCCCAGCAGTACGCCGACGAACGCGAGGTGATCGGATCCCTCGTGAGCACCCCCAACCAGGTCGAGGCCGTCACCGCCTACTTCGAGCGGCGCGATCCCACCTTCACCGATCCCGGCTGAGAGGCCGAGCGAACAGGCCCGCACGTGGGCACCGAACCGTACGGGATTAGCAGCGTAAGCCCAGGCCTCACAGCTCGGCCTCCGGGCGCCACCGACAACGGTTCGCCGAGATGACGGACCTAGCCGGGCATCTTCTAAGGCGCTCGAGGGCCATTCAGCCCGCGAGGCCGTGGGCCCGAAGGATGGTGATCGCCCGCACCGTGGCGTAGCTGCGCCACTCGCGTTCTGCGCCCGGCGAGGCCGACGCGAAGTCGACGGCCCAGCCGCCATCGGTGCGCTGCTCGCCGGCCAGCTGCTCCAGGTCGGCGGCGACCGCATCGGCCGCGAACTGGTCCCGCAGCGGCCGCTCCGGCAGGGGCGTGAAGTCGAGCGGGCGGAGCTTCTCGTCGGCCGTCCCGCCCGGCACGGGCAGCGACCCCGAGGGCGGGATGGCGCCGGCGAGGCGTCGCAACTGATCGGCGGCCTCGGGCCGCCCGTCCACGATGGCGTCGAGGAACCACAGCGCGAAGCGCAACTCCAGAACGAACACCGTCTCGGGCTTGTCGATCGCCTCGATCCGGTCGAGGCAGTAGCCGGTGGCGTCCGCCAGCCAACGGTGTTCGGCGATCGCGGGATCGTGGCGCCCGGCGCGGTGGGCGAGGGCGGCTACGGCGCTGGTGATCTGCAGGGACGAGGTGGTCGTGTCGGCTTCGGTCCAGACCGGCGACGAGCCCGCGGGGTCCTCGATCGGCAGGACGAACGGCAGGCCGCCGTCGGGGCGCGTGGCCGACGCCAGCCAGTCGCACAGCTCGACGGCGTGGGCGGACGTCGCTGGTGCGACCTCCTCGATCACCTCGAAGGCGTGGAGGGCCCCCGCCGGATGGCTGCCGGCCGACCGCAGGTCGGGCTCGAGGGACCAGCCGTAGCCGCCGTCCGGGTTGCGGTGCGCGTCCAGCGCCCGCAGCACACGGTCGGGATCACCGGCGCCCATCACCAGGTCGAGTCGATGGCGGTCGAGCAGGCGGCCCTGGTTCACCAGGAACGCCCTCGCTGCGTTGATGTCTGCGCTCATGGGGTGATCGTGGCCTGCGGGCCCGGTGCCTGTATTGAACGTTTCGGACGTCCGCGCGGTGGCTTCAGTATCCGACGGCGGCGCCGTCGAGGGCGCGGGGATCGGCGACGCCGCACAGCGCTCCACCGGCCACCTCGATGACCTGGGCGTGGCCGAATCCGTGGTCGACCGGTTCGGGGCTGCGCCGGACGTCGTGACCGCGCCCCGCCAGCCCCTCCTCCCAGTCGCGCCCGGCGTCGGCCTCGATCGCGAGGAAGCCGGGCCCCTCACCGTCCCAGGTGCGGAAGCTGCCGGCCCCGCCCAGGACCCAGCGCGCCGCCGCCACGGCCCGCCCGGGTCGCTGGCCGTGGCGCAACAGGCGCGCCAGCAGCTGCAGCAGGACCTGCGGCTGGCTGTCGCCGCCCATCGTCCCGAGGACCGCGCGCAGCGAGCCGTCGGCCCCGGTCACGAGCGCCGGCGCCAGGGTGTGCGGCGGGCGGCGCCCGGGTGCCAGCTCGGCGGGATGGCCGGCCTCGAGCGAGAACCCGATGCCGCGGTCGTGCAGGAAGACGCGGGTGGCCGGCTCGACGATGTGGGCACCCCAGGCCGACGCGTTCGACTGGATCAGCGTCACGCCCATCCGCTCGGCGTCGACGGCGCAGCACACCGTCGTCCCGCCAGCGGCGGTCAGGGGCGCCTGGTCGCCGCGCCGGCGGGGATCGATGACGGCGCGCCGGGGCGCGAGCCGGTCGGGCGCCAGCAGGGCGTCGCCCTCGGCACCCTCGAACAGCGCCGCGCCGCGGTCGGTGCCGGCCACGCGGGCGGCCTCGGAGAGGAGATGCGGCCAGGCGGGGTCGGCGGGATCGTCGGGCAGCGGCAGGCCCTCGGCGATCCAGGCCCCCGCCAGCGTGAGGTACCCCTGCGACGGCGGCGGCGTGGTCCAGACGTCGTGTCCCCACGCGGTGACGCGCAGAGGCGTCACCCACTCGGCCTGCCCGCGGGCGAGGTCTTCGCGTGCGAACAGGCCGCCGCCCAGCTTCATCAGGCCCTCCCCGAACGGCCCGAGGTAGAAGGCGTCGCGACCATCCGACGCGATCGCGTCGAGTGTCGCGGCCACGCCCGGTCGGCGGACGGGCGCCCCGGGGACCAGCTGCGCGTCGTCGCCCGCCGCCGCGCGGTAGTCGTCCGCCCCGTCGAGCGCGAGGATGGCGACGGCCGAGTACGCCAACAGCCGCGAGGCCGGGAAGCCGCGATCGGCGTACGTGATCGCCGGCTGGAGGACGCGTGCGAGCGGCAGGCGGCCGAAGCGGCGGTGCAGCTCGAGCCAGCCGTCGACACAGCCCGGCACCGTGACCGCGCGGATGTCGCCGTGGAGGGGGAGGCGATCGAGGCCCTCCCGTCGGGGGCCGTCGGCATCGGCGCCCGAGCCGGCCCGGCCGGCGGCGCACAGGGCGGCCACGGGCTCGCCGGGACGGTGGACGAGCGCGAACAGGTCGCCGCCGAGCCCGCACTGGTGCTGGTTGGTGACCGCCAAGACCGCGCCCGCCGCCACCGCGGCGTCTGCTCCGCTGCCTCCCGCGCGCAGCGCCGCCACGCCTGCAGACGCCGCCAGGTTGTCTGCCGCCGCCACCATCCCGAACGGCGCCCAGGTGCTGGTGCGGACGGAGACGGTGGCCAGGGTGGTGCTCGTGGGCATGGGCGCGGTTCTAGTGGGCGCTCGGGGGTCAGGGCTCGACCAGCGCGCCGGCCCCCCGCCAGGCGGCTTCCACGGCGTCGAGCCGCCGCGTGGCGCTGCGACGGAGGCGTCCCGCGACCCCGGTGACGAGGGCGTTGGCGAGAGCCAGCGTGCCGACGTGGCTGTCGAACGGGCCGGCGCCTTCGGCCGCCACCGCAAAGCTCACCGACGCCAGGGCGGCCAGCGGGGACAGCGGGCCATCGGTCACCGCCACCAGCGTGGCGCCCTGGCCGACGGCGCGGGTCACGTGTTCGACGACCCAGCGTTCGTAGCGGCGGAGGTCGATGGCGACCAGCACCGTCTCGGGCCCGGTGCCCGCAAGCTGGCGGGCGACGGCCACGTCTGACCCCCCGACCTCCGCCACGTCCTCCCGGACCAGCGCCAGCGCCGCGGCCAGCATGGCGCCCACGCCCGCCTCGGCGTCGCCGGCCACCACCCGGACCGGTCGCCGGCGATCGGCCAGCAGCGCGACCGCCCGCTCGAACGCCTCAGCGTCGACGGCCGCGAGCGTCCGATCGACGTTGTCCAGCTCGGCCCGGAGCGTGCGGGACAGGACGTCCGGCGCGCCGCCGGCCGGAGTCGCAGCGCTCGGGTGCGGTGAGGCGCGCATGTCGCGGATTCGCTCCACCGCCGGCCGGAGCTGCTGGCCGATCGCCCGCTGGACCGCGGCCTGCAGGCCCGAGTATCCGGGGTAGCCCAGCCGGGTCGACAGCCGCACCACCGACGCACCGGACGTGCCGGCCCGCTCGGCGACGCGGGCCACCGTGCCGAAGGCCACGCACTCGGGGTCGCGCAGCACCACCTCGGCCACCCTTCGCTCCGCGGGCGAGAGCTGCGCGCGGCGCTCCTCGATGTGATCGGCCACTTCGCTCATTGGCACGGATGATACGGTCGCTGGCAGTCCTGAAACGTATGTGACAGGAGATCGGCGCCCCTCAGCACCACCCCCAGGAGGACCATGGACACGTTCCGATCGGTGAACCCTGCCCATCCGGACGACGTGGTCGGCGAGTACCCCGCCCACGGTCCGGCCGACGTCGACGCCGCGGTCGCCCGGGCCGCCGCCGCTCAGCGTGAGTGGTCGCGGGTCCCCGCCCCGGCGCGGGGGGAGATCGTGGCCGCCGCCGCGGCCGTGATCGCCAGGGACAAGGAGGCGATGACCGCGCTGGTCAGCCGCGAGGCCGGCAAGGTGCTCGTCGAGGCCGGCGGCGACGTGCAGGAGGCGGTCGACATGGCCCTCTTCGTGGCGGGCCAGGGCCGCTCCGCCTGGGGCGAGACCGTTCCCTCGGAGCTGGGGGACAAGCTGTGCTGGACCACCCGCCAGCCGGTCGGGGTCGTGGGGATGATCACGCCGTGGAACTTCCCGGTCGCCATCCCGTCGTGGAAGATCTTCCCGGCCGTGCTGGCCGGCAACGGCGTCGTGATCAAGCCGTCCGAGCATGCGCCGGCGTGCTGCGAGGCCTTCGTCGCCGCCTGCGTCGGGGCCGGTGTGCCGGCCGACCTGCTGCAGGTCGTCCACGGGTTCGCGGAGCCGGCGGCGGCGCTGGCGGTCCACCCCGGCGTGCAGGCGATCAGCTTCACGGGGTCGGTGCCGACGGGCCGCAAGGTTGCGGCGGCGGCCATGGAGACCGGTCCCCGCCTCGTGTCGCTCGAGCTGGGGGGCAAGAACGCCATGGTCGTGCGGCCCGACGCCGACCTCGACCTGGCCGTCGACGGCGCGATCTTCGGGGCGTTCGGGACGTCGGGCCAGCGCTGCACGTCCACGTCGCGGCTGATCACCCATCCCGACGTCGCGGGCGAGCTCATCGACCGCGTCGTCAAGCGGGCCGGCGAGCTCCGCCTGGGCGACCCGCAGGACCCGGCGATCGACGTGGGCCCGGTCATCAACCCCTCGTCGGCCGAGCGCATCGCCGGCATGGTGTCGGCCGCCGTCGACGAGGGCGCCACGGTCGCATGCGGCGGGCAACCCCTGGAGGTCGCCGGCTGCGGCGGGGCGTTCTTCGCCCCCACCGTCCTGACCGGTGTGCGTCCCGAGCACCGCGTCGCGCGCGAGGAGGTGTTCGGGCCGGTGCTCGCCGTGCTCGAGGTCGCCGACCTCGACGATGCGCTCGGGGTCGTGAACGGCGTGGAGTACGGGCTGTCGGCGGCGATCTACACGCGCGACATCAATGCTGCGCTCCGGGCCGTGGACCGCATCGACACCGGCATCGTGTACGTCAACGCCCCCACGATCGGCGCCGAGATCCCGTTGCCGTTCGGCGGCACGAAGCACACCGGCAACGGCTTCCGGGAGGCGGGAAGCCGGGGCATCGAGCAGTTCAGCCAGCTCAAGACCGTCTACGTCGACTACTCGGGCCGGCTGCAGAAGGCCCAGATCGACACCCACCCGCTGGAGGAGCAGCCGTGACCGCGCCCACCGACACCGCGGCGCCGGCGACCAGCGCGGTGGACGACCGATCGCCCACGGCCGCCTGGCTCGCCCGCGACCACGACGCGCTGGCCGGCGTGCTGCCGCGCTACTACGACGTCGTCGCCGAGCGCGGCGAGGGCTCGTGGATCGTCGATGTCGAGGGCCGCCGCTTCCTGGACCTCGGCGCCGGCATCGCCGTCAACGCCACGGGCCACTGCCACCCGTCGGTGGTGGACGCCGTCGTCGACCAGGCCCGGACGCTGCTCCACACGTCGGTGGTGGTCCACCACCGCCGCAACGTCGAGCTCGCCGAGCGCCTGGGTGCCGTGTGCCCGTTCTTCGACGCGCCCCAGGTGTTCTTCTGCAACTCGGGGGCCGAGGCGGTCGACGGCGCACTGAAGCTGGCGCGGAAGACCACGGGCCGGCCGGACGTCATCGCCTTCCGGCGGGCGTTCCACGGCCGCACGCTGGCGGCCACGACGCTGACCACCGCCAAGGGCCGCTACCGGGAGGGCTACGAGCCGCTGCTCCCTGGCGTCTACCACGCGCCCTACTGCGTGCCCCACGAGCACGGGAGCGCAGAAACCGCCGTCGGGGCGGCGCTCGACGAGCTCGACCGCATCGTCGACCTCCAGGCGCCGCCCGGCAACGTCGGGGCGATGATCGTGGAGCCGGTGCTGGGCGAGGGCGGGTACGTGGCCCCGCCGCGGGCGTGGCTCGAGGGCCTGCGCGAGCGCTGCGACCGGTACGGCATCGTGCTCGTGTTCGACGAGGTGCAGTGCGGCGTCGGGCGCACGGGTCGTCCCTTCGCGGCCGAGACCTACGGCGTGGCGCCGGACGTGTTGCTGTTCGCCAAGGGCATCGCCTCGGGGTTGCCGCTGGGCGGCATCGTCGCCGACCGCAGCCTGCTGGACCGCTGGCCGACCGGCACGCACGGGTCGACGTTCGGCGGTAACCCGGTGGCCTGCGCCGCAGCCCTCGCCACCCTCGACGTGCTCGAGCGCGAGGACTGCTACCGGCGGGCCAGGGAGCTCGGCGCTGCTGCCGTGGAGCGGCTGCGCCGGGAGGCCGGCTCCCACCCGAGCGTCCGGGACATCCGCGGCATCGGCCTCATGATCGGCGTCGAGCTGGCCGACAAGGCCGTGACCGAACGGGTGGCTGCGCGCTGCCTCGACGCCGGCGTGATCGTCCTGTCCTGCGGGCCCAACGAGAACGTCCTCCGGCTCGCCCCCCCGCTCACGATCGCCGACGACGAGCTGGCCAAGGGCCTCGACGTCCTGTGCGGGGCGATCGCGACCGACGACGGCTGACGCAGAGCCGAACTTGCGGCGCCCCATAGGGTCCCTGACCACCGCATGTTCGGGCCTCGGTGGCGGTCAGAAGGCGAGGAGCTCCCGCAGGGCCGGCAGCAGCCGCCGGTCGGCCGCCCAGACGGCCTCCAGCGTGGGGGCGAACGGGATGGGCGTGTCGAGCCCACCGACCCGGCGGACCGGGGCGTCCAGGTCCATGAACGCGTCGTCGGCAATCGTGGCCGCGATCTCAGCCCCCAGCCCCCCGGTCAGCGCCGCCTCGTGCAGGACGAGCACCCGCGACGTCCGCCGCACGGACTCCAGCACCAGGTCGCGGTCCCAGGGGCGGAGCGAGCGCAGGTCGATCACCTCGACCTCCCCGGCACCCTCGGCGGCCAGGGCGCCCGCGGCGGAGACCGCCCAGTCGACGCCGGCGCCGTAGGTCACGACGGTGGCATCGGCCCCGGGCCGGGCGATGCGGCCCGCACCGATGGGCACCACGTGGTGGCCGTCGGGCACCGGGCCCCGCACGCTGCGGTACAGGCGCTTGTGCTCGAGGACGAGCACGGGGTTGCCGTCGTCCAGCGCCGCCAGCAGCAGGCCCTTGGCGTCGCCGGCCGTGGCGGGCGCCACCACCTTGAGGCCGGGGACGTGGCAGAACCACGCCTCGACGTTCTGGGAATGGAAGGGACCGGCGCCGAGGCCCCCGCCGACCGGCAGGCGGACCACCAGGGGCACGGCCGCGTTCCAGCGGTAGCGGGTGGTGGCCACGTTGTTGACCAGCTGATTGAAGCCGCAGGTCACGAAGTCGCCGAACTGCATCTCCACGACCGGCCGGAACCCGGCGAGCGCCAAACCCAGCGCCGCGCCGATGGCCCCCGACTCGATGATCGGCGTGTTGCGGACCCGCTCGGCACCGAACTCGCCGGCCAGGCCGTCGGTCGCCTTGAACACGCCGCCGTACCCGGCGATGTCCTGGCCCAACAACACCACCCGGTCGTCCGCGGCCAAGGCCACACGCAGGGCGTCCCGCACGGCATCGACGTACCGCAGGTCGCTGGCCTCGGCGGCGTCGGGGCCGCCGCGGGCCGCCTCGGGGTCGGCCCGGCGGAGCGGGGCGGGAGCGGCGTACACGCGGCCCAACTCGTCGCCCTCGGTCGTCGCCGGCTCCGGTGCCGCGAGGGCGCTGGCCACGAGCGCGTCGACCTCGAACCGCAGCTCCTTGCGCAGCGTGACCCGCTCCTCCGCAGGCAGCAGGCCCCGCTCGTCGAGCCGCGCCTCGAACCGGTCGATCGGGTCGCGCGCCACCCAGGCGGCGATGTCCGCGGCCGGGACGTAGTCGTTCCCGGACGCCTCCTCGTGGCCCCGCATGCGGAACGTCTTGCACTCGAGGAGCGTCGGCCCCCTGCCGGCCCGCGCCCGGGCGGCCGCCCGCCCGCAGGCGTCGCGGACCGCCAGCACGTCGTTGCCGTCCACGAGCTCGCCCGGCATGCCGTAGCCGGCGGCCCGGTCGACCAGATCGACGCAGGCGTACTGGTCGCTGACCGGCGTCGACAGCCCCCACTGGTTGTTCTCGATGACGAACACCACTGGGAGCTTCCACACGGCGGCGAGGTTCATCGCCTCGTGGACGTCGCCCTCGCTGCTGGCGCCGTCGCCGGTCAGGACCGCCGCCACCCGGTCGTCACCCCGCAGCCGGGCGGCGAGGGCCAGCCCCGTGGCCACCGGGACCATCGCACCCAGGTGGCTGATCATCCCGACGACGTGGTGGTCGAGCTGGCCGAAATGGAACGTCCGGTCGCGCCCGCCGGTCAGCGGTCCCGCCCGGCCCAGGAGCTGCCGGAAGAGGACGTCGAGGTCGAAGCCCCGGCCGGTGAAGACGCCGAGGTTGCGGTGGGCGGGGAGGATCCAGTCGTCCTCGCGCAACGCCGCCACGAGGCCGACGGAGATGGCCTCCTGGCCGATGCCCGAGAACCACTTGCTGAGCTGGCCGCGGCGCAGCAGGGCCAGCATCTTGTCCTCGATGACCCGGGGAAGCAGCAGCGCGCGGTACAGCGCGCGCATCTCCTCGTCGGTCGGCGCTTCGGGGGCACGGCCCGCGACGGGCGCGTCCAGCTCGGTCACGGCGACCAGTGTCGCACCCCTGGGCCGCCGACCACTCGATCCG
>JBKOUY010000027.1:0-4757 GCA_046723645.1 Actinomycetota bacterium
GCCGTCGCGGCCAGGCCGGCCACCGCCAGGCGGTCGATGTTGGCGCCGGTGCGGGGCAGCTCGGTACGCGTGGTCACGCGACGGCCGGCTGTCTGGGCTTGAGGCTGGGCCCCGGAGGCACGCTGGCTGACCGCGGGCGACTCGGGCTTGCCAGGGGGTTCGGGAGGTGGGCTGGTGAGTGCCTGCGCGTCCGCGGGGTCGACCGTGATGATCATGGGCACCACGAACGCTCCGGTGCCGACGACGGCCGCACGCCGCATGAAATCCCGCCGCCCACCGGCATCCGGCGCGGCCGGGGGGCCCGCGTCAGCGCTGGAGCTTGCCATTCCCGCCTCCCTGAACGGCCCACCGAGGGGATCGAGCCATCGACATAGAGATCGCGTCAGCCGGTCGTCACGTTACCCCGCGGGCCTCCACGGCCCTGCCCGCCACGCAGGTCGGCGAGCACCGGACCCGGCTCCACCACTCGGTCGTGTGACCGCGCCGGCGGCGGCGCCGAGGATCCGATCACTCAAGGGGCCGAAGGCCGCCCCATAGACTGCCCGCCATGCCGATCGAGGGGGAATACGAACCCAGTGCGTGGGACTGGGTCGCGAAGCAAGTCGACGTCTACGAGTCGTCCGGCGGCACCCAGGGGGTGACGCTCCAGGGCTCGCGGTGTGTGGTCATCACGATGCGGGGACGCCGCACCGGCAAGGTCCGCAAGGCCGCGGTCATGCGCGTCGAGCACGAGGGGACCTACGCCGCCGTGGCCTCGAAGGGCGGCGACGATCACCATCCCGGCTGGTACCTGAACCTGATGGCGGATCCCGACGTGACCCTGCAGGACGGTCCCGAGGTCCAGACGATGCGCGCCCGCGAAGTCGACGGCGAGGAGAAGGCGACCTGGTGGGCCCGCGCCACCGAGGTCTGGCCGTCGTACGACGAGTACCAGCGGAAGACCGACCGGATCATCCCGGTGGTCGTGTTCGAACCGCGACCCGGCTGACGACCCACGCCGGTCCCGAGCGCGGACCTGGGGATTCGCCGGCGCTCAGATCGCGTCGCCCGGGATGCCGAACAGCGGCCGAACCTCCGCCCGCAGGCGCCCCGCCATGACCGCCGGATCCGCCTCGGCGAGCGCGCGGACCGCGTCGTGGTCCTGACCCGCGTAGATGGCGATGCCGACCAGGTCGCCGCCGTCGGTCACCGGACCGTTCAGCAGCAGCTTCCCCTCGTTGCGCAGCGTGAACAGGTGGCGCAGGTGCTCCTGCTGCAGTCGCTCCGCCTCCGCCGCCCGGTGGTCGCGGACCGGCCCTGCCCACAGGAGCACCAGGGTGTACGCCCTGCCGCTCGCGACGGCCTCCCGGATCTGTCGGTCGAGGGCGTCTGGCACGTCCGCGATCCTGTCAGGACGAGCTGGTGTGAGTCACCTGCCCTGGCGCTCGCCGTCGACCGTGACGGCGACCCGGTCGTCGTAGAAGGCGACCAGGCCCGCGATCCTCGTGCTCTCGGGAAGCGGAACCGGGTAGCTCCAGGCGACGTCCTCGACCTCCGCATCGCCGATCTTCGCCGTGAGGTGCTCGGCCCGGCCCTTGTACGGGCAGTGCGTGACGGTGTCGGACGGAACCAGCAGGTCCATCCGCACGTCGACCCGCGGCACGTACCAGCGTGGCGGGAGCCCGGTCTCGAACAGCGCGTGCGCACCCGTCGACTCGGCCAGGACCGTGTCGCCGAGCGTCACGCGGACGTGGCGCGACGTCGGGAGGATGTCGATCCGGGCGTACGGCGACCGCACATGCGTGTAGACCTCCTCGTCCTCCTCGAACCACGCGTCCATGGCATCCCAATCGAAGTGGACGTGGTCCCGGATCTCCTCGAGGGCCGAATCGGGATAGCGCACAGCGGCGTCCTGGGCCTCGGCACCGGCCACCCGTACCGTCAGGTGCTCGGCGTCGCCCCGGCTCGGCGAGTGGCTGCTGTCGCCGGTGGGGACCAGTTCGGCGACCACGTCGGCCGCCGGCAGGTAGTAGGTCGGGTAGTACGGCACCTCCCAGACGAGCAACGGACGGATCGTGTCTGCGACGAGGTGGCCCCCGAGGTAGGTGCGCACGCGCTTGGCGCCCCGCTCCACCCGGACACGTCCTCGCGTCTCATGCGTCAGATCAGCCATGACCCGAGCAACCGCCCGGGGCAGCCGGGGATTCCCGGCCACCGGGGCCGGGATCACTTGGAGCGGGTGACGGGAATCGAACCCGCATAGCCAGCTTGGAAGGCTGGAACTCTGCCATTGAGCTACACCCGCAGTGCTGGGGACGGTAGTGACGGACGATCGGGTGCTCCAACCGCCGATCCACCGCCCGCACCGTCGGGGAGGGGGGATTTGAACCCCCGACCTCCTGCACCCAAAGCAGGTGCGCTTCCACTGCGCCACTCCCCGTCGACCGGCCGACAGCGTACCCGTCGGCACCCGCCGCCCAGCCCCGGACATCCGAGCGCGGTCGGCACCCCGGGGGTCGCCGTTCCCCGGTGTTCGGAGGCGCGGGGATCACGGCGGCGCCCGGGGACGCCGGTACGGCGGTCGGGTCGGCCCGGGGCCCCGCGACCGTCCCCACATCGGCTGTGGCCGGTGCCTCACCGGCGGTGGTTCTGGCCGTGACACCCCGCCGTTACACTCACGCCCCTGTGAAGGCCACCGTCTCGCCCGTCGAGGGAAACAAGGTCAAGCTCTCCGTCGAGGTCGACGAGGACGAGTTCGACAAGGCGATCTCCGACGCGTACCGCAAGATCGCCCGTGAGGTTCGCATCCCCGGGTTCCGGCCCGGCAAGGCACCCCGCAAGGTCCTCGAGCGCCGCCTCGGTTCCCAGGTCGGGCGCGAGCAGGCACTCAGCGACGCACTGCCCGAGTACTACGCCCAAGCGCTCGTCGAGCACGACGTCGACGCGATCGACTCGCCCGACATCGACATCACGTCGGGCCAGGAGGATGGCCCGGTGGCCTTCGACGCCGTGGTGGCGGTGCGGCCCGAGGTCCAGGTGCCCGGCTACGGCGGCCTCCGGGTCGAGGTCAAGCGCCCGAGTGTCTCCGACGAGGAGGTCGATGCCCAGATCGACCGGATGCGGCAGGTGCAGTCCACCGTCGCCGACGTCGATCGTGCCGCCCACGACGACGACGCCGTGGTCATCGACATCAGCGGCGCGCTCGACGGCGAGCCCCAGGCCGGGCTCAGCGCCGACGACTACAGCTACACCGTCGGCAGCGGCGTGATCACGCCCGAGGTCGACGAACAGCTGCGGGGCGCGAAGGCCGGCGACATCCTCGAGTTCGACGCCGAGCATCCCGACCCCGAGGAGGATCGCAACCTGCGGTTCCGGGTGCTCGTGAAGCAGGTGCGGGAGCGGGTCCTGCCTGAGGCCGACGACGCCTGGGCGGCCGAGAACTCCGAGTTCGAGACCATCGACGAGCTCCGGCGGTCGATCCGGGACCGCGCCCTGGTCGTGCGCCAGGCCCAGGCCCAGGCCCAGCTCCGCCAGGCGACCGGTGACGCGCTGGCCAAGCTGGTCGAGGACGAGGCACCCGAGCCCCTGGTCAACCACGAGATGCAGCACCGGGCCCAGGACCTCGCCCTCCGGCTGCAGGCCCAGGGCCTCGACCCGGAGCAGTGGCTGGCGGCGTCGGGCACCACCAACGAGCAGTTCACGGCCGAGCTCAGGGAGGCGGCCCAGACCGCGGTCAAGGTCGATCTAGCCCTCCGGGCGGTGGCCGACGCCGAGGAGATCGACTGCACCGACGACGACCTCGAGGAGGAGCTCACGAGCGTCGCCGAGCGGGTCGGCGAGAAGGTCGACCGGGTGCGCCGCGAGTTCGAACGCGGCGGCCAACTGGCGGCGGTACGCTCCGATGTGCGCAAGCGCAAGGCGCTCGACTGGCTCCTCGAGCGGGTCGAGATCGTCGACGAGGACGGTCAGCCCATCGACCGGGCCGATCTCGAGATCCGGCCAGCAGCCGAAGAGTCCCCAGACGAATCCGACGACGACGACAACGACACGAACGAGAAGAAGACGGAAAGCGACGCCGAGTGATCCGCAACTACCTCGTTCCCACGGTGGTCGAGCAGACCAACCGGGGTGAACGGGCCTACGACCTCTACAGCCGGCTGCTCAAGGAGAACATCATCTTCCTGGGCACGCCCATCGACGACGCCATTGCCAACCTCGTCTGCGCCCAGCTGATCCACCTCGAGTCCGACAATCCGGACAAGGACATCAACATCTACATCAACAGCCCAGGTGGAGACATCACCGCGCTGTTCGCCATCTACGACACGATGCGGTTCATCAAGCCCGACATCAGCACGATCTGCTTCGGGCAGGCCGCGTCGGCAGCGGCGGTGCTGCTGGCCGCCGGGGCCCCGGGCAAGCGCCTGGCCCTCCCGCACGCCCGGGTGCTGCTGCACCAGCCCTGGGGGCAGGCCGGAGGCCAGGCCACCGACGTCGAACTGGCCGCCAAGGAGGTCCTGCGCATGCGGGAGCTCCTCGACCAGATCCTGGCGCGTCACACTGGGCAGACGGAGGAGAGGATCCACAAGGACACGGACCGCGACTACGTGATGAGCGCCGAGGAGGCCCGCGAGTACGGCATCATCGACGACGTCATCTCGTCGCGGCAGGCAGCCGACATGACCGGCCCGATCACTCGGGCGAGCTAGCACGCCAAACGGGGGAGCGACCGACGTGGCCAAGTTCGGAGACGGTGGCGAGCTGCTCAAGTGCTCGTT
>JBKOUY010000094.1:0-26036 GCA_046723645.1 Actinomycetota bacterium
TCGTAGCCGATGGAGTCCATGGACGCGTCGAGGATCGCCCGGAGCAGGGCGACGGCGGCGGGACGGGGGATGATCCCCCGATCGAGGAGGTCGAGCACGTGGGCGAGGTCGGCCTGGTTGAGCCCGTCGTGCAGCGTGGCCGAACCCCGTGACTCGTAGTCGAACCCGGCGTCGATGAGCTCCGGGGCCGGCGCCGGGATGGGGGAGCCGCGCGTGCCGGTCATCCGTGCCCGGCCCCCATGGCGTCGCCCACGCAGCCCAGCCAGCCGCCCGTGTGCCACAGCACGAGCGGGCCGTCGAGCGACTCGAGGGCGGCGACGGCGCGGGCGACGTACGTCGTGTCCGCCATGATGCCCTCGGTGCGGAGGGCGAGGCGGGCCGCGTCCCACGTCGTCCGGTCGGCCCGGCCGAAGCCGGCGCCCAGGCCATCGAGCAAGCGCAGCCGATCGATGTCCGGTGCCCCGACGCCGAGCGCGCTGGCCGCCTCGCAGGACAGGCGGATGATCTCGCGGCGGGTCTCGGCCAGCGGGCGGCTCACGGCCACGCCGACGAGCGTGCCGGGGACGCGGAAGGTCGCCCACCCGGCGAGCAGCCCGGCAAGCGTGCCGCCGGAACCGACCGCCGCGACCACGTGCGCCGGCCGGAACGTCAGCTGGGATGCGAGCTCCTCCGCGGCGAGCGCGTAGGCCGTCGCGCCCGGCCCGGAGGCGGCGCCGCGCGGCACGACGTACGGATTACGCCCACGGCTGCGGAGCCGGTCGGCGGCCGCAGCCGCGTGTTCGGGTGTGGAGGCACGATCGGGGTCACCGGTGAAGAGGATCCGGGCCCCGAACGCCCGCATCATCGCGAGGTTGGGATGCGCCACCGCCGGTTCGCCGCCGTGCAGGACGAGGGTGCAGCCGACCCCGGCCGCCGTCGCCGCGGCCGCGAGCGCGGAGCACAGGTTGGAAGCCGGCCCGCCACAGCCCACGACGTGGTCGCAGCGCTGATCGAGCGCCTGCGCCACGAGCACCTCCAAAGCCCGCACCTTGTTGCCACCGAACGCGAAGCCGGTCAGGTCGTCGCGCTTGATCCAGACCTCGCGTTCCAGCGCCGCGCTCAACCGCGGCGCAGGAACGAGTGGCGTGGGCAGCACGGCCAGCGGGAAGCGCGCCGGTGGCGTCAGCACCGGTCCCCCTGGAGGCGGCCAAGGACCGACCGCACCGCGGCGGTGTCGCCCGGGGCGATGGGATCCGCCACCGCCGACTCCGCCTCGGCCCGGCTCATCAGCCCCGCCGCCTCGAGCGCCTCAGCCGCCGACAGGCGATCGCGCCGTGCCGTGCCGAGCACCTCCTGGAGCGCGGCCTGGGCCCGGTGCTTTCCCAGTCGGAGAGAGAGCGTGCCGAGGATCCGCTCTGATGCCAGCAAGCCCTGGGCTGCGCCGACGTTGGCGTTCATCCGGCCCCCGTCTACCTCGAGCCCCTCCACGCAGGCGATGGCGAGGCGGAGCGAGGCCGCGCAGAGGAGACAGACCTCGGGGAGCGCCACCCATTCGGCCTTCCACCCACGGCCGTCGCGCTCGTGGAGCTGGACCTGGCCCTCCATCAGCACCCAGGCGTGGGACCGGGTGAGACGGGCCAGCGTGTCGAGGTGCTCGCTGGACTCGGGGTTTCGCTTGTGCGGCATCATGATGCTGCCCACGACGTCGACGGCGACGGCCTCCCGCAGCTCGCCGATCTCGGGCCGCTGCAGTTCCATCACCTCGTTGCCGATGCGCGCCAGCGTGCCGGTGATTCCCGTCATCACCGCCGCGAACTCGGCGATCCGGTCGCGGCTGGTGAACCACGCGATGCCCGGGTCCGCCAGGCCAAGCCGCTCCGCGAACCGGGCCCGGAGTGCGGGCCCGACCTGGCCGTAGAAGCCGAGCGTGCCGACGGCGCCGCCGAGCTGCACCGTCGACCAGCGGCGCCGGCCCTCGTGCAGGCGCTCGAGATGGCGCCCGAGCTCGTCGGCCCAGGTGGCGAGCTTGTAGGCGAAGGAGATCGGTGCGCCGGGCTGGGCGTGGGTCCGACCGGGCATCGCGGTGCGCTCGTGTCGGGCGGCAAGGCCGGTGACAGCAGCGACCAGCCGACGCACGTCCCGGTCGACCAGGTCACCTACGTCACGCATCGTCAGTGCGAACCAGGTGTCGGTGAGATCCTGCACCGTGGCGCCGTAGTACACGTGCTCGGCGACGTCGTCCGGCAGGACCCTCTGCAGGGCCCGGATCAGACCCAGCGTGGAGTGCGCCGTGCGGCGGGTTTCCTCGGCCACGAAGTCGAGGTCGAGGTTGTCGACCCGCGCCAGCCCGGCGATCGTCTCGGCGGACGACCGTGGGACGACGGCGAGCTCGGCCTGCGCGGCCGCCAACGCGACGAGGATGTCCAGCCACCGTTGCCAGCGCGCCCGCTCGTCGAACAGGGCACGCGTCTCGTCGGTCGCCCACAGGTGCGCATAGGCGACGCTGTCGGTCAGGCGGGCGCCCATGCTGGGTCGCATCGACGGGCCAGTGCGGCGAGGGCCTGCCTGACCTCCTCGAGGCTCGCACCCCAGGGAACCACGGCGACGTCCCCATCGATCTCGGTGCGGTTCTCGAGCAGGCAACACTTGGTGAGCAGGGGCCCGGAGGCCGGCGCGAGGGTCCTCGGACAGGTGTCAGGACCGGGGGCACCGTGCCCGTAGAACCAGCGGTGGAGCTGGCGGGACCGGGCGCAGCCGAGCAGCATCCAGTCGCGTTCGGCAGGACGTTCGTCGAGGTAGTGGGCCTCACGGTCCCCGAGCCGGATGTCCGCCCCGCGACACGGCAACAGCACCACCGCGGCATCCGCCACCAGGGGTTCCAGCTCGACCAGCTCGGGCACGAGGATCATCGGCGGCAGGTCCTCGGCGACGTCCAGGACTCGCTGCGCCTGGTCCAAAAGCTTGGGCGGATGCGGCGGCACGACCTCGCACACGCGGACGCGCACTGGGTCCGGGTCGAGCAGGAAGCTGACATGCGAATAGCGGCCCTCAACCACGACGGCGCGCGCCCCGGGGTGCCGGCTGGCCACCCTCGCCAATTGCGAGGGCACGCCCGTGTCGATGTCGGGGAGTCGCAGGTAGGTGGTCTCGGCCGGTAGCGCCAGCACCTCCACAGACGCGGCCGGCGAGAAGAGCGGTTCCGGGTCGACCGGCTCGACCCGCACGAGCGCGGTGGCCTCGCCGTTGCGCACCACCACGTAGCGGGTGCGCCGATAGCACTCCCGTCCCAGGAAGTGCTCGGTCAGGCTCTCGGGGTTCAGCGGCACCTCGACCCGCGCCACGGAGACCTCCCGGTAGGCGTGTGGCCGCCGGTTGGCCGTCATCTCCTCGAGGCCCCGCCTGCCGGCGTCCCCGAGGCGAGGGCGTGAAGGGCAATGGTCGTGTCGGCCCGGAGCCCGAGCCTGAGCGCCTCCAGCGCCGCCACCTCGCGCGGCGCCACGTTCGCCAGGTTGACGTCGGGGCCGACGCGGCGGATCAACCATGCCTGCTGGTGCCGGTGGGGCGCCTCGAAGATGAGGTAGCGGGCGCCGATCCCGTCGAGGAGTGCGTCGACGACGTCGCCACGGACCGAGCCGTCGGCGGCGTAGAGGCCGACCATGCCGCTCTCCCGCCCCTCCGTGAGGACAGCGCTGGCGCCGGCGTCGAGATCGGCGCGCACGAGCTCGACCCAAGTGGCCGGCGTGAGCACGGAGGTCGGGTCCTTCATCCCCACCTCGGAGACCACGGTGAACGTCTCCGCCGCCCGGCGGATGAGGGCGGCCTTGGCGTCCTCACCGAGGAGCCCGAGGCCGTCGCTCACCTCGACCTCCGTGAACCCGCACGCGGCCGCCCACTCGAGGCACTCCTGGGAGCGCCCCTGGAGGGCCGCGACCTCGAGCAGCGTCCCTCCGGGGCAGGCGATGACGTCGTGTCGCTGCAGGAGGCCGAGCTTCGCGTCGAGCGCGCTGTCGAGATAGGCGCTGCCCCAGCCGAATTTCCACACGTCGATGTAGGGCGCGGCCGAATCCAGGATGGCGCGCACGTCCTGAAGGGGCAGGCCCGCGTCGATCACACAGGACAAGCCATCGCGGCGAGGCTTGCGGGACCGGTCGGGCAGGCGTAGGAATGCCGCCGCAGGCACTGATCCGATACTAGAGGATCGTTCACTATGGTGCATGTACTTACAGAACTCGCCGAGGCGCTGCGGTCGTCGCCGGGCTGGCGGGCGAAGGCCGACATCGCAGTCGTGCGGGACGTCTTCGGTGGGAGCGACTGGCTGCATGGGCCCGGTGACGACGGGGCGGCGGTGCCGGTGGGTAGCGAGGAGGTGATCGCGTGCGGGGAGGCGATCCTGCCGGCGTTCGTCGAGCGCGATCCCCACGGGGCCGGAGTGGCCGCAGTGCTCACGAACGTAAACGACGTGGCCGCCATGGGCGCGGTCCCCCTCGCCATCGTCGACACGGTCGTGGGCCCACCCGAGACCTGCCGCGCCGTCCTGGACGGGATGCGCTTCGCCTCCGCGCTCTACGACGTGCCCGTCGTGGGTGGCCACCTGACCAAGAGCGCCGATCGCGTCGCGCTGTCGGCGTTCGCCCTGGGACGCTGCCCGGGGCGCCCGCTGTCGGCGACGCGCGTCGCCCCCGGGCAAGCTTTGGCGCTCGTCGTGTGCCTCGACGGCGAGATGCGGCGCGACTTCCCGTTCTTCCCGTCGTTCGACGAGCGCGGGAGCAGGCTCGCCGGCGACGTGCGGCTGCTCGCCGACCTGGCGGCCGACGGAGTCGTCGAGGCGGCCAAGGACGTGAGCATGGCTGGGCTCTTCGGGTCGATGGCGATGTTGCTGGAACCCACCCGCTGTGGCGCATCGATCCCGGTCGAGGCAGTCCCGCTACCCCCGGGGCTCGCCTTCGACGCCTGGGCGCTGTGCTTCCCCTGCTTCGCGTTCCTCGTGACGCTGGCGCCGCAGAACCAGGACCGCTGTCGCCACGCCGTGGAGCAGCGTGGGCTCTCCTACGCGACGCTTGCCACCGTCGACGCATCGGGCGTGGTTGCGTTGGTCGACGGGGGTGACGCGGCCGTGGTCGTCGACCTGAACGCCGACAGTGTTACGGGGCTCTAGTGACGCTACGAGCCACCCTACGAGCGGTCAGATCGATCGCCATGGGGACGTGGGGTACCCCGACGTAGATCTCCTGGTCCCCGGATATCGACCAGCCGAGGCGCTCGAAGAAGGGCACATTGCGCGGCTGGATGTGCGCGGTCATGAGGCACCCGCCGCCGCTCGCCGCCGTGGCCACCGCGAACCACACGAGCGGGGCACCGAGCCCCTGGCCCCGGGAGCCCGAGAGGACGGCCAGCCGATCACCCTGCCAATGGCCTGCGTCGTCGAGGGGGTAGAGGCGCACCGCGCCCCCGGCGACGCTGTCGCGGAGCCCCAGTACCCTGATCGTGGTCGCATCGTCGTCGCGACCATCGCGGTCCGAGCCCACGAACAGGCGCTGCTCCCTGACGAAAACCTCCTCGCGGATGCGGTGGTGCTCGGCCAACGTCCAGGGCTCGTCGGCCACACGGCACTCGACAGACGTGCGGTGCAGGACGTCAGCCATGCGCCGCGACGGGCTTGGGCCCGATCTGGAGGCGGTCCTCGACGGCGGCCATGGGCGAGCATGCCTGGCAGCGCGAGCAGCCCGCCTTGGCGGTCTCCGCGCCGAGGCCGCGCTGCGTGAGGTAGGGCGTCACCCGACGCACGATGCGTTCGACGAAGTCGTGACGGGGCGGCGACCATTCCGCCATGAGGCTGCCGGCCACCGGCCGCAGCGGTACGACGAACGGGTAGACACCGATGTCCGCCGCCCGCCTGCACCCGTCCACCGTCAGCTCCGGATCTTCGCCCATGCCGAGGATCACGTAGGTGGTGACCTGCCCCGCGCCGAAGCGCGCCACGGCGCGCTCCCAGGCACGGAAGTAGCCATCGATGCCCGTCCGGGCCTTCGCGGGCGCCACGCGCGCGAGCACCGCGGGATCGAACGATTCGACGTGCATGCCCACGGTGTCGACGCCGAGGTCGGCTACCCGGTCGATGACGTCGAGATCGTCGGGGGGCTCGAACTGGGTCTCGACGGGGAGACCACTCGCGTTCTTCACCGCCGCCGCGCACTGCGCGACATACAGCGCGCCCCGATCGGGGGCACGGGTGCTACCGGTCGTGAGGGTCACGTCGACGGCTCCGTCCAGATCACGCGCCGCGACCGCAACCTCGGCCAGCTGTGCCGGTGTCTTCTTGGCCGTGGTGCGACCGGCATCGAGGGAGACACCTATCCCGCAGAACGCGCACTGGTCGCCGTTCCCCCAATAGGCGCAGGTCTGGAGCACGGTGCTCGCCAGGGAGTCCAGATGCAGCAGGGCGATCTTCCAGTAGGGGATCCCGTCGGCGGTGGTGAGGTCGTAATAGCGCGGACGGGGCTGCGACCGGGCGTGCGCGACCGGGCGGCCCGCCTCGTAGATGGCGAGCGTGCCGCCGTCGGCTCGCAGCTCGAAGGGCGACGAGGCGGTCCGGGCCGGGTCGGTGTCGAGCGTGACCGCGTAGTCGTCGACCCAGACCATGCCGACGTCTGACGGGCCGGCACCTCCCGCCCGGCCCTCGGTCTGCACCTCGGTCCGCAACCCGTGGGCCTGCAACCGGAGGACGAGTTCGGCGGTGTCTCGCTCCAACGCTGCCTCCGCTCCCGTCGGGGACGTGTCGGATACTACGACGACCACGCCCACCATAGAAGACGGATCAGGAGGCTTCAGCCTGGAGTGTCGCGGCGACGCGTTCCCATTCCTCGGCCGTTCGGGCCGTTCGGACCTCGGCGCCCGGGTCGCTCCGCAGCTCGCCGGTCGTCAGATCGACCTGCCCCGTGGTGACGATCAGCACGGGGGCTCCCGTGGCCTCATCGGCACCGATCTCGCTCAGGATGGCCCGGCCCGTGCCGACGTGCATGCGCAGTTCGGGCACTCGGGGGCCGAGGGAGTCGGCATGCAGGTCGGTCCAGTCCACACCGGCCGATCGG
Source organism: Actinomycetota bacterium (assembly GCA_046723645.1). Classification (GTDB taxonomy): domain Bacteria; phylum Actinomycetota; class Acidimicrobiia; order Acidimicrobiales; family VFJN01; genus DASQUK01. The sequence goes on from JBKOUY010000094.1 coordinate 7,068, forward strand.
GCCCGCTCGATGGCGGCCAGCCGCGCCAACCGCCGGTCCTCTCCTGCCAGCTCGCGATCGCGTGCGGCGGCCGCGGACCCGAAGATGTCGTCCGGTTCGAGTCCCTGGGCACTGGTTCCCGTCGCGTCGCACGCGGCGGCCACGTACTCAACCGCCTGTGCCTCGCAGGCCACGAGCTCGGCGGCGGTGGTCGTCACGGCCCGCAGCTGCTCGCAGGTCGCGGCGACCAGCACCAGGGCGCGCTGGTAGCCCTCGACGTTGGTCATGGCCAACGGGTACAGACGTGCCTCGGCCGTCCGCCACGACTGGCGGGCCCGCGAGAGCACATCGTCGCTCATGGATGCCATCGATTGACCATGCTGGAGGTCATGTCTACTATCCTCAACGTTTCGCCAAGCCAGCCAGCGAGGTGACGGCGTGGGTGGTCGTGCCCTCATCGCCTTGGGAGGCAACGCCTTGTGCGGCGCCGACCAGACGGGCACCTACGCGGAGCAATGCGCCAACGCGCGCGCCATGGCTGCGTCGATCGGCGAGCTTATCGACACGGCGTGGCAGGTCGTCGTGGTGCACGGCAACGGCCCCCAGGTCGGAGCCCTCGGCGTACAGCAGGAGGCCGGGGCGGCCCTCGTGCCGGCGCAGCCGCTGTTCTCGCTCTCGGCCATGACCCAGGGCTACCTCGGGAGCCTCGTCGCGCTCGCCCTCCACGAGCGCTTGGGCCCGGGCCACGAGGTGGTGAGCGTGGTCACGCACGTGGTCGTCCATGGCGACGACCCGGCATTCGCCGCTCCCTCCAAGCCGATCGGGCCGTTCTACTCGGCGGCCGAAGGCCGTCGCTTGGCGGCGGAGCGGGGCTGGGCGATGTCGGATGACGCGGGTCGGGGGTTCAGGCGCGTGGTGCCGTCGCCGGAGCCCCTCGGCATCCTGGAGGCCGACACCATCAGCCGGATGGTCGATGCCGGAATCGTTGTCATCGCCTGTGGCGGCGGCGGCGTGCCGGTGGCGATGAGCGTCGATGGCTACGTGGGTGTCGACGCGGTCATCGACAAGGATCTCGCCGCTCAACGGCTGGCCTCGGCGCTGGGTGTCGATGCACTCGCGCTGGTGACCAGCGTGCCCGCCGTCCAGCTCGGTCACGGCACGCCGCGGCAACATGACCTCCACGAGTTGGGCGTCGACGAGGCCGCGCGCTACCTCGCCGCGGGTCAGTTCGCGGCCGGCAGCATGGCCCCGAAGATGGCCGCCTCCATCCGCTTCATTCGGGAGGGCGGCGAGGCGGTGGCGATCACCACTCCCGACCTTCTGGCCGCCACCCTGGCGGCAACGGACGGGCGGCCGGCGGGAACCCTGGTCACCCCGGCGTCCGGTCGCCGGGTCGGCCGCTGAGGCGGGCCGCATGTTCGCGGGTGCGCGCGTCGTTCGCGACCGTTACGTCGACTCGGTCGAGCTCCTGGCGATCACGCGCAGGATGCGGCAGGCGGACGGCGTCGACTTCGCCACCGCTTTGATGGGCACGCCGGCCAACCTCGAGGCGCTGCAGGAACAGGGGCTCACCGGAGAGGTCCTGACCGCGACACCCGACGATCTCGTACTGGCGGCACGGGCGACCGACGAAGAGCGGGCGGCGCACGCGCTCGACCAAGCCGAGCGGGCGCTGTCTGCGTCCCCGACGACGACCGCATCAGAGCCCGGCGAGCGAGAGCCTCGGTCCTTGCAGGTTGCCCTCGACAGGCTGAGCGATGCGAACATCGCCGTCATCTCGGTCGCGGGCGAGTACGCCGCGCTCGAAGCGCACAAGGCCCTTTCCGCCGGACTGCACGTCCTGCTGTTCAGCGACAACGTAAGCGTGGAGGAGGAGATCGCGCTCAAGGAGCGCGCCGCCGGTGTTGGGCTCCTCGCGATGGGGCCCGGCGCCGGCACCGCCAGCATCGGGGGGTGCGGTCTGGGCTTCGCCAATGCGGTCGCGGCGGGGCGCGTCGGCGTGGTCGCCGCGGCGGGTACGGGCGCGCAGGAGGTCATGACGCTGCTCGACCGTTGGGGCGAGGGGGTGTCGCACGTCATCGGCGTGGGCGGCCGTGACCTGTCGGGGCAGGTGGCTGGCCGGAGCGCGCGCCTGGCTATGCAAGCGCTGGCCCGTGACCCGGGCACCGAGGTGATCGTGTTGGTGTCCAAGCCGCCGTCGCCCGACGTTGCACGCGCGGTCGTGACGGCCGGAGGCGGGACACCGGTCATCGCAGCCCTGATCGGCTTGGCCCCGGGCACCTCCATTCCCGGCGCCGCCGCGGTGGCAGCCACCCTCGAGGCGGCCGTAGCCCACGCAGTCAGGCAACGCAGTGGGTCCCCGCCTTCGGACTGGTCGGAATGGCGATCACATGTGGCACTGAGTCTGGTCGACCTCGACCCGGAGCGGCGCACCGTGCGAGGGCTCTTCTCGGGCGGAACGCTGTGCTACGAGGCTCAGACGCTGATGACTCGCTGGCTCGGTGACGTGTGGTCGAACGCGCCGCTCGATGACCGGCTCCGCGTACCCGCGCCCGCAGGAGCCCATGTCTGCATCGACCTCGGTGACGAGGAGTACACGAAGGGCAGGCCCCACCCGATGATCGACGCCGAGGCCCGGCTCGGGCTGCTGGCCGAGGCGGGCGACGACGATGACGTGGCGGTGGTGCTGCTCGACGTGGTGTTGGGGCATGGTGGTCACGACGATCCGGCCTCCGTGCTCGCTCCGGCGTGCGCGGCCGTGGCGAGGCCGGCAGGCCCCCGAGTGGTGGTGTACGTCCTCGGCACTGACAAGGATCCGCAGGGCCTGGCCGGTCAACGCCGAGCGTTCGCTGAGGCCGGCTGTCTCGTGGCGCCCACGGCCGCCCGGGCCGCGCTGGCTGCCGCCGGGATCGCGGCGCGCCGGCCACAGGTCGCGGGGACCGACCTGTCGTGACGCACGTCGCGCTGGTCACCTACTCGACCAAGCCACGTGGCGGGGTCGTCCATCTGCTTGCGCTGGCCGAGGCCCTGGCGAATCGCTCGTTCCCGGTCGAGATCATCGCCCTCGGCGACAAGAAGGCCGGCTTCTACCGCCCGGTCGACGCGCCTTGTTCCTTCGTTGCACCTCCCGAGCCGCCTGCCGCGCTCGAGGCGCGGGTGTTCGCTGCGATCGATGCCCTCGAGGCGGGGCTGGCGAGGCGGGCGGAGCGCGCCCCGACGTTGCCTCCCGTGCTGCACGTGCAGGATTGCATCGCGGCCCGGGCCGCCCTCCGCGTCCGCGATGCAGGCGTGCCAGTCCGCGTCCTACGCACCGTGCACCACATCGACGACTTCACCACGCCGGCCCTGGTCGAGTGCCAGCGGCGATCGATCCTCGATCCCGACCGCGTGCTGGTCGTCAGCCGGACCTGGCAGCGGCGGCTCGCCGACGAGTACGGCCTCAAAGCCGACGTGGTGACGAACGGGGTCGACGTCAACCGCTTCGGCGTGGCCCCAGCACCGGGGATTGCCGCCGCCCTGCGCACTCGCGTCGGGGCGGAGGACCGGTTCCTGATCCTGACCGTCGGGGGCATCGAGCCCCGCAAGGGCACCGATCAGATGTTCCGCGCCCTGGCGCTGCTGCGCCGGCGCTGGGCTCGTCCACCGGTGCTCGCCATCATCGGCGGCCATTCGTTTCAGGACCACACTCCCTACCGCAGCCGCGTCATCGCCTCCATGGCCGACCTCGATCTGGAGTTCGGCCGGGATGTCGCACTCCTCGGCACGGTTCCAGACGACGAGATGGCCGCGTGGTACCACGCCGCCGACGCCTTTGCGTTCCCGTCCGTGAACGAGGGCTTCGGTCTCGTCGTGCTGGAGGCGATGGCTGCGGGCCTCCCGGTGGTGCTCACCGGCCTGCCGGTGTTCGCCGAATACGTGCGTTTCGGTGAGGACGCGCTCGCAGTGGCCCCGGGCGAGCACGAGGGGCTCGCCGACGCGCTGGACGCCGTGGCGCACGACGGCGACCTGCGGGCGATGCTGCGCCACAAGGGGCGCCAAGTGGCGGCGAGGTTCGGCTGGGACACGACCGCACTGCAGCACATCGCCATCTACGATGAGGTGCAGACGAGGTGACAGGGGGGAGCGGTCCGGTGGATGACGCGAGACCCGAGGTCCAACCGATCGACGTGCCGCTGATTGCATGGCTCATGCTCGGCGTCGGGCTCTTCCTGCTCTACGTCGTGCTCCAGGAGAACGGCGCCCTGTTCGCGGGCGTTTGGCACAACATCCACGAGTTCTTCCACGATGGCCGCCACTTCCTCGGTGTCCCGTGCCACTGACGGGGCCGAGACGTTCTCAACGTTCCTGAGGCGGGGTCTCGTCGCTGGGCTCGTCGGGGGGATCGCGGGTGCGCTGATCCTGTGGTGGTTGGGGGAGCCGTCGATTAGGCAGTCACTCGAGGTCGAGGCCCGGCTTTCGCAGGGCGAGGTCCACGAGGAGACGTTCTCGCGCGGGGTGCAGGTGTTCGGCGGCGTCACCGCCGTCCTCGTCACCGGGCTCGTGCTCGGCCTGGTCCTGACGATCGTGTTCGTGAAGGTCAGGAATCGCGTGGCGCTCCCGACCGACGGGCACGTGGCGGTCGCCGCCGGTGGGCTCCTGTTCCTCGTCCACGGGCTGATCCCATGGTTCAAGTACCCGCCCAACCCGCCCGGCGTCGGCAACCCCGAGACCATCAACGAGCGCACGGTCTCGTACCTGGTGCTCATCGGCGTGGCGGTCGTGGCCCTGGTGCTCGCGCACGAGGTCGCACTTCGTCTCGCCGAGCGACACGTCGAACTCCCCTGGCGCTGGCTCGCAGCCGTGGCGGTGACCCTCACGATGCTCGCCGTCAGCTACGCGGTCCTTCCCTCCCCGGACCCCATCCCGGACGATGTCGGCGCCGACCTCCTTTGGCGGTTTCGCCTGGCATCCCTGGCCGGGCTGGCCGCCATGTGGGGTGGCATGACGTTGACGATGGCCGCCCTTTGCGGCGGTCGGAAAGGTGCCTCATCGCCCGCATCCAACAGATAAGCGGTGGCGCCGGCGCGGCAGACCGGTGACTGGCTGCCCCATCTCGCCGCAGCGCGTCACGGACCATCGAGCAGCACCAACCGGGCGCAATGCAGGTGACTTCTCGTTGCACGCCGCTGCCACGGGCGACAGCGCCTCACGACGGGCGGCATTCGTCAGAACGCAGCTGCACGAAGTCGAGGTCTCGGTGCAAGAGCAGGTGCAATACTTCGCCACACCATAGGGACGTAGCGCCACCAGACGGACGATGTCGCTGAGAACAGACCAACCCAGCGGACGTGAGTGCGCCTTCTGGACGATCGGTCGGCTGTCTCCTAAGCGGTAGGCCGCAGGTTCGAGGCCAGCGCGCTCTTGTCCAAGCCGTGGCTGCCGGCGCCGACCCCGACCAGCTCGGGCGAGACGCGCGCGAACAGTCCCGAGGGCCGCCTTCCGGTCCCCTTCCCAGAACCACAGGTCCAGGTGGTCCTTGTACGGGCGCTTGTCGGGGCTGAAGCGGGTGTCGCGGTTGATCCGGAAGATGGACCCGAGCACGCGGGCTCGGCGTGGATCCCAGGGATGATCGCCTCGAGGATGGGCGTGACGGCTTCGATGAACGCCTTGGCCGCCTCGACGTAGGCGGCTTGGTAGCGGGCGCGGTTGGCCTCGAACCAAGCCCTGGTGTTGTGGCTCCCGAGCTCGTCGAGGAAGTCGAGCGTGTCAGACGGGAAGGCAAAGGGAGGCGCGGATGCGGTCACTGCGCGCCCTCCATGAAGGCGAGGGCGGCGTCGAGCAACGCCGGCCAGTCGCGGGCCTGGGCGTGGGGGATGGCCGCCCACTGGCGGAACCGGCGGCCGGTGGGAGCGAACGGCTCGGCGCGGCCGGCGGCGACGAGGTCCTCGACGCGCTCCTGCGGGAGCTTGACCAGAAGGTGCCCCGTGCGACGGTCGCAGGCTGCGAAGAACGCCCCGTCCACCCGCAGGCAGGGGAGGCCCATCATGGTCGAGCGGCTTACGCCCGGCCTTTCCAGCAGCGGATCGGCCAGGGACCAGAACTCGACTTCACCCGGACAATTGGTCACGGCAGCTCCCGCGCGGGAGCGGTCGGGACACGCCGGTCGGCCCAAGGATCCGGGCCCGGGTCGCGGCCCTCGGCCCGGCTCGCGAGGCGGCCCAGGTAGTGGGCCCAGCCTTCGCCGTGGGCGTCGGCCATGGGGCCGGCCAGGCCCCGGTGGACCAGGCGGACTTCTGTGCCGCCGGCGAGGGGGACGAGGTCGATCTCGACGGTGGTCGACCCGGGCGGGATCTCGACGTCGGGTCGTTCCCAGCCGTAGGTGAAGACGATCCGGCGGTGGGCGACGAGCTCGACGAAGTGGCCCGAGCAGCTGTCGCCGTTCGGATGCGTCCAGCGGATCCGCCCGCCGGGCCGGGCATCGATGTCTGCGGATTCGGCCATCCACCGGATGAACAGCGCCGGATCCGTTAGCAGCTCGTAGACCAGCGATGGCGGTGCGCCGATCTGGATGGATCTGCGAACGAGCCTCATGCGGTGCCTCGCTGGCGGCTCTGGCCGCGGCCGAGACGCTCGGCCGTGGTCTTGAGGGCATCGAGGCGGTCGCCCCAGAAGGCGTCGAGGAACGCCCGGAGCTGGCCGATCCGGTCGACGTCGACCCGGTAGAGGCGGCGGTTGGCGTCGACGCGGACCTGGACTAGGCCAGTGTCGCGGAGGATCCTGAGATGTTGGCTGGCCGCGGAGCGTGAGAGCCCGGCGACCTCCGCCAGCTCCGAGGAGGTCCGCTCGGCGTCCCAGGCCAGCCGCAGCATCGCCCGCCGGCCGGGGTGCCCGATGGCCCGCAGGGCCTCCTCCGCGGACTCGTCCGCCGTCGGCTTGGTCACGGATGGCGACCCATCGCCGCCAGCAGCCGGTCCTGGGGGCTGGCATCGGGGCCGACGGGGACGGCCGGGCCGACGATGCCGGCCTGGCGGCCCCGCTCCGGCATTCCCGGCAGGAACAAGGCGATGCACGCCTCGACCAGTCCGGGATCGAGCCGCCGGTCCTGGCCGGTCGCGGTGGCCAGGTCCCACGTGTGGACGAGGTTGTCCATGAACGTGCCCGCAGTTGCCTGGTCGAGCGGCCATTCGAACCCCAATGGCGAGCGGCACGTGCGTTGCAGGGCGCCGGGCGCCGCCAATCCGGCGAGGCAGGCCGCCACGCCCACCCGGTAGTCAGCCGCCGTGGCGCCCGACCGTGCTACCTGGTCGCCCCCATCAAGCGCCGCGCGCAAGTAGTCGGTGCTGGCCACCATGTGGTCGATCAGCTCTTGGACGCACCATTCGGTGCACGGCGTCGGATCAGCCAGCTGATCCGACGCCACCTGGGCCATCAGCTTTGCGGCCTGGGCGGTTGCGCGCTGGAACAGCGTCACCGGATCCAGCATCTCGTGGGTCACGGCTCGTCCTTCCGATCAAAGACTTCCTAAATTTAGGAGTAGCTCAAATAGGGTATCGGGCGCAACCGTCGCGTCGGATCACTGGGGGGTACAGCCCACGATTGACACAGGTCGCCCGGCTGTACTTAACTCACAAGTTAATTATCCGTTTGGGAAAGTAGGCAGCGGGTCATGACGATGGCGATCGACGAGGATCGGCTCGACGAGACCTTCGCGGCGCTGGCCAACTCGACCCGGCGAGCGATCCTGGCCCGTCTTGCAGATGGCGCTGCGACCGTCAACGAGCTTGCCGGGCCGTTCGAGATGACCCTTCCGGCGATCTCGAAGCACATCAAGGTGCTGGAGCGGGCGGGGTTGGTTGTTCGGGGTCGACGAGCCCAGTACCGACCGTGTGCCCTCGACGCCGCACCCCTCGAGGAGGTCTCGACCTGGGCGGAGCAGTACCGGCCCGTCTGGGAGGCGCGCTTCGACCGGATGGACGACTACCTCACACAACTTCGACAGCAACGAAAGGCTGGCCAACACGATGCCTGACGACAACGGTTCCCAGGACGCGGTGGTGATCGAACGCGACTTCGATGCGCCGGTGGAGCTCATCTGGCAGATGTGGACCGACCCGGAGCACTTCAGAGCCTGGTACGGCCCCCACGGCGCCACGATCCCGGTCGCGAAGATGGACGTGCGGGTCGGCGGGACCCGTCTGGTGTGCATGGAGATGGCCACCCCGGACGGCCCAAGGCTGGTGTGGTTCACCGGTGAGTACCTCGAGGTCGTCGACAACGAACTGCTCGTCTACACCGAGTCCATGTCCGACGAGAACGGGAACGTGTCGTCGCCCGCGGACATGGGCCTGCCCGGGGACCATCCGATGATGACCGAGGTCCGCGTCGAGCTCGAGGATGTCGGTGGCCGCACCAAGATGGTGCTGACCCACGCCGGCGTTCCCGCCGACTCGCCTGGTGCCACGGGTTGGGTGATGGCGCTTGACAAGCTCGCCATCCACGTCGGAGCGCAGAGCGACCGAAAGCGCCGATGATCGCCGACCCGCCCAAAGGTCCCGACTTTGGAGCCAGCGCGCCATACCGCTCGCGTAGTGTCCCCGGCTCATGCCCCCGCTAGATCAGGCCATGGCAGCCGTTGCCCTTCGGCGTTCACGGTCCCGCTCTTCATCACGGGACTCGCCTTCACCACACGGGACCTCCAGAACGCCGCACGGCTCGCGATGCTCGCGGCTTCGATAGCCGCCTCCCTCGCTGGCTCGGCCATCCTGTACCGGGTCAGCACCGCCTGAACATTCGGTCGTCGGTCGGGCCGGCCAGCGAACGGGCCGCGGCCATGGCGCCGCCTCCCGGCCAACGCCCCTCCGCCTCAGGGCCAGCTCTATCAGGGACGGAGCCTCCGCCCCACTGAGGCACCGGCAAAGTGTCCATCGGCTCGCGGCTCGACAGCTCGCCGAGAGCCGTCGGACGCGGGTTGTTCGGGTGACGACTCCGATCCGAACGTCGGTGGGTTGACGTCGATCGGGATGCCGCAACTCGTGGCTGCCCGCAGGCGTCGGTCGACGTTGTGTCAGGAACGAGGGAGTTTGATCACGGGGCAGACGAAGCTCTTGACCACGCCGATGTCGGTGGCCGCGCCGGCGTCCAGTGCCGCCGCAACTTCATCGTCGCTGTCGAAGTCGCCGCTGCGGTTGGCGTCGAACGTCGCCACCGCGGCGGTGTAGTCGGTGAACTGCAGGCCGCGGACGCGCCAGCGGCCGCCGTTGTAGCCGGTATCGCCGGGTGCAGCGGTCGCAACGTTGAACGCCTGCACGCCGAAGAACTGGTAGATCGTGTCGAATGAGGAATCGGGGCCGCCGGTCCTTGACAGATCGGTCGGCGTGTTGACGGTGCGATAGAGCTGACCGTCCACGTAGAACGCGGCTCCCGTCGCCCCACCGGCGCCGTCGGCCGCGGCGGCTCCTGTCGCTGCGAGCAGGAGCGCGCAGCCAGTCATCGTTGCGATCAGAGCGTTGCGCATCTGTCCTCCCCGGGTTGAGGCCAGCCCAACGACCGGTATGTCTCCGGGCCGCTTCGGTCTGGCAGCCGACCGACCCAGCATCTCCCCGGTCGGACTTACGGGACTCTTAAATCCTCGCTGGCCGACTCTCGGGTTGGCCTGCCGCTGGTCTGCAGCGTTGCCTCGCCGGTCGTGAGGGGCTCAGACGGGCGCGCCTCCTCGAGTGATGGCCCGACGATCTACGTGCCGACGGGTAGCCCCGAGCGAACCACTCCCACGGGCTCGGGTCGAGGTTCTGCTCTCTCGCTGTCGTCGTCCTCGATGCTGTCAGGCCTGGCGGTCAATGTTCTGGTCGGGTGGTGGCGATTGGGACTCAGCCGAAAACGCCCTCGACCGCTTGCACGGCATCGCGGACCAACACCAGCTCGTCGAGGTAGGCGTCCGGGCCTCGGTCGCCCGCGCCTGTCTTGCTTGACGGAACCGCCCTCATCTACCGCGAGCCGCTCAACTCGCAGGGGTAGGAGCCACACCGCGACCGCGCACGAGGTTTCCCCAGCCCTCGCTCGCGGCTTCCTCCGACCCCGGAGCTCCGTCCGACGGGCGCCCGCTGGGTCATCGGTGTTTGCGCACCAGCCGAACCGGATCACGACGGGACAACGATCAGCCGGTAGCCGTCGGGATCGACAAAGCAGCGGGCGCCCTGTCGTGGCCAATAGGGGTTCAACATCGGGTCGTCGTCGGCCACCTCGACGCTTCCGGCCCGCCGAAGACGATCGATGAGCTCGGTGACGGCTGCCCCGGCGCTGTGATACAGCACGAGGACGTCTTCGTTGGTCGGCGCCGGCGTGTCGTCGTGCGGGGTGCGTACGAGCTCGAGCTGTGCCCGCTCGTCGGGAAGGCCGAAGATCGCCCCGTCGAAGCCGTCGTGATCGGCGAAGGACCAGAGCAGGGGGAGTCCGACGACGTCCGCGTAGAACGTGCGGATGCGATCCAGGTCCGCGGTCGGCCGAGCGACGCGCATCGCGCCATCGTGTTCTTCGACTCCTACGAGTCGGCCATGGAGAACTCGGGACTGCCGGAGACAGAAGCCGTCGCGGCCCGCCTTGCGTCGGTCGTCGCGGGTCCGCCTACTTTCACGACCTCGACGTCATCGACGACCGCTCCTGAGTTCGAGGTCTGCGATGTCGCCGTACGACCTGGCCGTCGACCAGTGACGCCCTCGGCGGGAACAGCCAGCGCGATGTTCCGCGGCTCGTAAGAGTTTGCGGCCGGCTGCCGCCCTACCCTCGACGTGGTGATGGAGGCGCCGCCGCGGATCCTGGTGGTCGACGACGACGCCACGGTGTCGGAGGTGGTGGCGCGCTACCTCGAGCGCGACGGCTACGCCGTCGAGACCGTGGCCGACGGGCGGGTGGCGCTCCAGCGGGCCTTGGCCGCTCCGCCCGATCTGCTGGTCCTCGATCTCATGCTGCCGGGCGTCGACGGGCTGGAGGTGTGTCGCCGCCTGCGGGCGCTGGCGCCGGTCCCCATCGTCATCCTTACGGCTCGCAGCCAAGAGGCCGACCGCATTGTCGGGCTCGACCTGGGGGCGGACGACTACGTGTCCAAGCCGTTCTCGACCAAGGAGTTGGTGGCCCGGGTGCGGGCCGTGTTGCGGCGGGCGAGGGGACCGCTGGCGGCGACCGTGACCAACGCGCCGCGGGTGCACGTCGACGGCGACCTGGAGGTGGACATCGCCGCCCGCCAGGCCCGGATGGGCGGCGATGTGGTCTCGCTGACGGCGAGGGAGTTCGAGCTGCTGGCATTCCTGGTGCGTCACCCCCGCCGCGCGTTCCGGCGCGAGGAGCTGCTCGAGGGCGTCTGGGGCTATCGCTACGGCGACGCCTCCACGGTCACCGTCCACGTTCGCCGCCTGCGGGAGAAGATCGAGCCGGACCCGGCCAACCCGGTGCGCATCGTCACCGTGTGGGGTGTGGGCTACCGCTGGGAGGGTGTGGCGGCGTGAGCGTGGCTACGGGCGTCGTCCGGGCGCCGGCCGCCACGCTGGTCGTGACGGCGGGCTTGGTGGTGGCGATCGGCGTGGCGGCCTCACTGGGGTTGCCTGCGGGCGACGCCACCCAGCTCGTGGCCATCAGCTTTGGCGTGTCGATCGTCGCCTACGCCGGGGGGCGGTTGGCGTTGCGCCGCCTCCGCAGCCCGCTGGTGGTCGCGCTCATCCCGGTGGTCGCGGTTGCCTTTGGATCGTTGGCCGCCGCCGAGGCGATGTTCGTGTCGAGCCACGACCTCTCGGCCCTGGTGGTCGTCGTCGCGGGTGCCGGCACCGCTGGGGTGTTGGGCGCCCTGGCCTTGGCCACCGAGCTGGACCGCGCCCGCCGGCAGCTCCTCGAGGCGGCCGAGCGGGAACGGGCGCTGGAGTCCAGCCGGCGCGAGCTGGTGGCCTGGGTCAGCCACGACCTCCGCACGCCCATCGCCGGCATCCGGGCAATGGTCGAGGCACTCGACGATGGCGTGGTCGACGACCCGGATGAGGTGCGGCGCTACCACCTCCAGCTCATGACCGAGGCCGACCGCCTGGCCCGGCTCGTCGACGACCTCTTCGAGCTGTCCCGCATCGAGGCCGGGGCGCTCGCAGTGAGCGTGGAGCGGGTGCCGCTGGGCGAGCTGGTATCGGACGTGGTGGCGTCTGCGGCCGTCATGGCGGAGGCCAAGGGGGTTCGGGTGGACGGCCTGCTCGCCGGTCGCCCCCCGGAGGTGGCGGGGTCGGCGCCCGAGCTGACCCGGGTAGTGCGGAACCTGCTCGACAACGCCATCCGGCACACGCCGCCCGGCGGGATGGTGGAGGTAGCAGTGGGTAGCGCCGACGACTATGCCGAGGTGTCCGTCCTAGACGGCTGTGGCGGTATCCCTGCCCACGACCTCGACCGGGTTTTCGACCTCGCCTACCGAGGCGACGACGCGCGCACACCTGGCACCACCGGCGGTGGCGGGCTCGGGCTCGCGATCGCCCGGGGACTGGTCGACGTGTTCGATGGCAACATTGCCGTGCGCAACGAGCCGGGCGGCTGCCGGTTCACCGTGCGCATACCCCGGGCATAGAGGCGCCGGCGACGACCAAAGGCCTCTGCCAACGTGGGTTGTGCGCTTCTGGACGCGCTCACCGCGTTGGGTCGGAGCGCTTGTGGCGGGCGGTCCAAAGCCCCCAGAGGGCAGCGGTGGCCGCGACGAGGGCGATTGCCGTGACCAGCGCCCAGCCGTACTGGTTGGGCAGGAGCGAGGGGTTGTGGGGGTCGCGGCCGTAGCCGCGGATGAACGGGTAGGCGTAGAGCACGACCGGGCCCGCCACGACAAGGGCGGCGGCCAAGACTGGCCGGACCGCGGGCGGCACTCGTCGTAGGCCGAGCAAGCCGATTGCCATGACGAGCGGCACAAGAACCAGGTCGTGGGCCAGGGCGCTGCCGACGAAGAAGGCGAGGAAGTTGCGCGGGTGGGTGTCGGTCGCGTTGCGGAGCAGACCGACGATGCCGTAGCCGATCAGCGCCCAGCCGGCGGCGATGCCGACCCAGCAGATCGAACCCGATGGTCCCGGTTCCTCGGGCGCGGGTTCATCCGGTTCTGCCACGTCAATGCACCTCCAACCTGGAGACCCACTTGGTCTGCAGGACGCCGGGTCGGTTGGGGCCGACCAGCCGCACGGGGTACCCGTGGTCGATGTGGAGCGGCTCCCCGTTCAGTCGCAGGGCGAGGATCGTGTCGGGGTCGGCGGTGTGGTCGGGGTTGAGCTGGCTGCGCCGGTAGCGACCCTGGGGCTGAAGCGATTCGACGTCGACAGTTCGACCGGAACCGGCTGCGCCCGCCTGAGCAAGCACGTCGCGAACCCGGATCCCGGTCCAGGTGGCGGTGGCGCTCCATCCCTCTACGCAGGTGATGGGCAGGTCCACGGTGTGCTGCGGCAGTGCCCCCAGGTCGTCGAGGGAGAGGGCGAGCGGCCAACTCACGCGTCCGTCGATGACCAGTCGGTAGGCCGGGTCGACGGCGAGGTCCAGCACACCAGCGCCGCGCGCCGTCTTGTTGACGGGTAGGCCCTGGGGGCCGACCCCGGGGCGGCGCTGTGCCAGCCGCGCCAACGACCCCAGCGGGGTGAACGTCTGTCCGACGGTTGCCAGGGTCAACACCAGCGACGCGCCAGCGGTGGCGCCCAGGAGCTGGCGACGGGTCAGGGTGCCGGGCGGCGGCAGCGCTTCGCTCTCAGATCCCGGGAGGGTCGGGGTGCCGACCGGTCGCAGCACCTCGCTCTCGGATCCCGGGCCGGTCAGGTTGGCCCGGACCACGCCCGCCTTGGCGCCGATGTGGACGACCAGGCCACCGACGGTGATCCACGAGGCCCAATAGTGGGCGGCGGGGAAGAAAAACTCCCAGGGGTACCAGCGGGCCACGTTCGCGACGCCGGAGAACAGGAGGAACAGGCTTCCGGCCACCAGCGGCAGCAGCGACAGCCGCTCCAGGGCGTGGGCGATGCCCCGCACGGGCGGCCAGGCCCAGAGCTTGGGGTAGACGACCCAGAGCTTGACCAGCAGTAGCGGGATGGTGGCGATGCCGGTGGCGACGTGGAGGCCCTGGGTGACTCGGTAGAGGCCGGCCGGGCGAGACGGCCACTCGAACCAGTTCGGTGGCTGCTGGATCAGGTGCGACAGCACCCCGGTCGCGAAGCACACCGCGAACGACAGTCCGAGGGCGAGGCCGAGCCAGCTCGCGGTGCTGGGCTCGTGGAGCGGGCTGGTGAACCGGCGGGCGACTTCGGCCACGGGATTGGGCGGTGTCATCGGGCCAACCATCCGAACCATCGACGGCCGCCGAAGGCAGCGGTCCGCCCCACGGCGAGGCCGGCCGCTTCGGCCAAGGCGGCCAGACCGTCGATTCCGACCCGGGCCCACGCGAACGCCGGGCCGTCACCGTCGAGGCGCACGGTGACCAACCGGGTGGGGACGTCGGGCGGTGCCACCTCGACCAGCACGGTGCCCCCGTCGGCCAGCAGCGTCCCCGTCCGGCGGAGCAGCGAAGCCGGGTTGCCGCCGATGCCGATGCTGCCGTCGAGCAGCAGGACTGTCATCCAGCGTCCGGCGGCGGGCACACGGTCGAAGACCGACCGCCGGATCACGGTGGCCCCCCGCCGGCGGGCGAGGCGCACGGCCGCCGGCGACACGTCGATCCCGAGGGCGGGTACGCCCCGATCGAGCAGGGCCCGGACATGGCGGGCCGGGCCGCAGCCCACGTCGAGCACCGGCCCGGCGACGGTCGCGAGCACGTCCCGGTCGGTGGCAGTGGCGGGCGCCAGCCAGCGGTGCGGCTCGAGCGCTGCGGGACAGCCGACCGTGCGGCGGGTGCTGGTTCGACAGGTCATGTGCATACGACTGCGTCCACCGGTGGGCGCTCGGCTTGGGGGATCGGTCGGCGTGGCAGACTCGCCGCCACCGTCCGGATCGCCTCGGCGAATGGCGTGGCCGGCATGGTGGCTGCGACGGCAGTGGCGTCGGCCCAGGTGTCGATGTCCCGGTGCCGGCCGACCACGGTGACCCGCAGCCCGAGGCGCCGTAGCCGGGCCAGCTGGGCGGCCCCGGTGACCGGGGTGCTCATCGGAACGCCTCTGAACAGCTCGTGGGCCGCAGTCGGTGGGTACCGCAGCCCGATCACCCACCAACCGCCGTCCTCTGCGAGGCCAAGAACGGCGTCGGTTCCCGGTGCGGCCAGCGTCTCCAGGGCGGCGTCCAGATCGGCCGGACTGACCTGCGGCGTGTCCATGCCGATCTGGATCCCCCCGGTGCCAGCGTCGGCCCAGGCGTTGGCCAGCCGTTCGGCGAACCCGTCCCCGCGCTGGTGTAGAACCTCGAAACCCGGCGGCAGCCAGGGCCCCGGTGGGCCGGCGAGGGCGACGATCCGCCGGCTTGCTCGGCTGGCTGCGACCGCGGCCAGGGTCGTGACCAGGGCCGCCTCGGCGACCAGCGCCGCCTCATCCGGGGAGCAGGGGGGGCAGAGCCGGGTCTTGACCCGTCCCGGCGCGGGAGCCTTGGCCATCACCAGGACGTGGCTCACCGCAGCACCTCGGCCATGTCGCGTACGGCCCGGACCGTGCCCCGGACCGTGCCGGTGACCTTGGAGCGACCGATCCGGGGGGCGTAGCCCACGGGCACCTCCCCGATCCGCCAACCATCCTCGGCGGCACGGACGACCATCTCCAGGGGCCAGCCGAACCGCCGGTCCCGCAGGCCCAGGCCGGTCAGAGCCTCGCGCCGGGCGGCTCGCATGGGGCCGAGGTCGCGTAGGCGGAGCCCGTAGCGGTGGCGAAGCACGCCGGCGAGGAAGTGGTTGGCGGCACGGGCATGTCCGGGCCACGCGCCGGGTGCGGCCCGGCGGGCGCCGAGACACAGATCGAGCATCCCGGCCAGAACCGGGGCGACGACGGCCGGCAGGTCGGCGGGGTCGAGGGAGCCGTCGCAATCCATGAAGCACACGACGTCTGCCGTTGCGGCGCGCAGACCGGCCTGACATGCGGCGCCGAAGCCCCGTTGCGCCTCGACCACGACCTCGGCGCCCAGCTCCCGGGCTCGGGCGCCGGATCCGTCGGTCGAGCCGTTGTCGACCACGATGGGCCGATAGCCGGGTGGCATCCGTTCGAGGACCCACGCAACGGCGTCGATCTCGTCGAGCACCGGCAGCACCACGTTCACCCCGTGGGGCCGGGCCTGGACGGCAGGGAGCGGAACGCCCATACGACGTACCGTCTCGGAGAGGTCGCCCCGCATTACACCGAGCTCCGGCGTGCCGCAGCCCTGTCGGGGCGGCTGGGTCGCAACTCCGTGTCGTCCAGCCCGGCCAGCTCGGCCATCCCGGCACCGAAGCGCACTTGCGCCCGAAAGCCCAGCGCCGAGGCCGCCCGGACCGGCGAAGCGAACACGTGACGGACGTCGCCCGCTCGCCACTGCCCGGTCACCCGCGGCGACGGCCGGCAGGGTTGCACTGCGGCCAGGCCCTCGGCGAGATCGAGGACGGTTCGGACCTCGCCGCTGGCCACGTTGAACGGCCCAATCACCGCTCCCGGGGCGGTCAACGCCACCAGGTTGGCCCGGGCCACATCGCGCACGTGAACGAAATCCCGTTGCTGCCTCCCGTCCTCGAACACCGTGGGGGCGCGGCCAGCCGCGAGGGCCGAGCGGAAGATGCTGGCCACCCCGGCGTAGGGGGTGTCGCGGGGCATCCGGGGGCCGTACACGTTGTGATAGCGGAGCATCGCGACGGGGGACCCGGTCTCCTGACCCAGCAGGCGGACGAGGTGCTCCTGATGCACCTTGGTGGCGGCATACACGCTGCGGGGATCGAGGGGAGCGTCCTCGGGCACCGCCTCGGGCGCCAGCGTCGCTCCGCACCGCGGGCACGGCGGCTCGAACCGCCCCGCCGCCAACGCATCGGGGTGGCGCACGCCGGGAGCGACGACGCCGTGATGGGAGCAGCGGTAGCGGCCCTCGCCGTACACCACCATGCTGCTGGCGAGCACGAAGCGGCCCCGAAAGCCACGGCGGGCGAGCACGTCGAGCAGCGAGGCGCTGCCGAGGTCGTTGTCGCCGACGTAGGCGCCGACGTCGGCCAGGCCCCGGCCCAGGCCCACCCGGGCCGCCTGGTGGCAGACGGCGTCGAGCCGACGAGGGAGTGCCGCGGCCACCGCCCGGGCATCGGCGAGGTCGATCCAGCGGTAGTCGGCTCCGGGGTTGAGGTAGGCGGGCGCGCCGGTGTGGGCGGCGGGGGACAGGTTGTCGAACACGACCACGTCGGCCCCCCCGGCCATGAGCAGGTCGACGATGTGGGACCCGACGAACCCAGCGCCGCCCGTCACGAGCACCTTCACTGTTGCGCCTCCCCGTAGACGACGTCGAACGGGGTGGCCGCACCCAGCGACGGTCGGGCGTCGAGACCGGTGGCCAGCTCGACCAGGTCGTAGACCAGGCCGACCAGCTCGCGCCGGACCCGGGGATCGAGACCGGCCGCCCGGCCCAGCTCACTCCGGAGCTCGTCGGCGAGAAGCTCGAGCAGCGCCCGTTTGGCCTGGACGTTCACCACCGGGCGTCCAGGACGACGGCCAGGGCGACGGCGGTGCACCCAGAGGCGATCAGCCACGGCTTGGGCTTGGGAAGGGCCGCGGCGGCGACCGCCATCCACGGAACGAACGGCAGCCAAATGCGCTCGACCTCGCCCTTGGAGAACCCCGACAGGTCGGCCAAAATCACGCAGGCCATCGCCGCCCCGGCCAAGACAAGCGGCGGTGTGCTGCGTCCCACCCGGACGAGTCGCACCAGCCCGGCCACGGCCGCCGGACCGACGGCCGCCGCGAACACCACCAGGTTGGCCACGAGAAACACGAGGTAGGGACGATCCCTGGCCACCCCGCGCTCGTAGGCGGCCCGGGTCGCCTCCAGCCCGCCCCACCAGTCGAAGCCGGCGGACCGCACCGCCAGGTAGGCCAGGACGATCACCGCGGCGCTGGCGGCCAGCGGCGCCAACCGGCGACGCCACACACCGATGGCCAGAGGCACGCCGGCCAGCAGTAGCAGGCCGTAGGACAGCATCAGCGAGGCGGCTCCGAGGACCCCTGCGACCGTCCCCAGCGTCCACGACGCCGGGCCTCGGCGGGCCGTGGCCAGCACGGCCAGCGCCACCGCCCAGGCGGCCACCCCGGCGAAGAGGGCGTCGGCCGACGACCACCAGATGGCGGCCGGTGGCAGCACGAGCGCAGGGGCGAGCCGGCGTGCCGCGACCTCGCCGGCCAGGTCCCGGGTCGCGACGAGCACGGCCGGCACCGTCGCCGACCCGCCCACGAGCACCAGGGCGGCGACCACGCCGACGCGGGCCAGGCCGATGGCATCGAGGCCGAGGAGCAGTAGGACCATGCCAGGTGGGTGCCCCTGGACATGCAGCGGCCAAGTGGCATGGCCGGCCAGGAATCCGTCCAGAAATGCGCCCGGAGAGCCGGCGTCGCCGATCGCGGCGAGGTAGTCGTAACGCCCTCCCAGGCTTCCGAGCAGCCCGGCCGGCCCGTCCACCAGAGCCAGAGACACCGACCACACCAGCGCGCAGAGCAGCGAGCCGGCGAGCAACCAGCGCCAGCGGATGCGGGCGACGTACGTGGTCCGGGTGGCGACGGCGACCACGGCTGCTGCGACGGCGGCGGCCGTTGCTACACCACCAGGCCAGGGTGGCAGCAGGCGCCACCGTCCTGCGAACGGCGGGGCGCCGATGCGCGACGACGTATGGACGGCCAGCACGCCCGCGAGCGACACCGCGGCCGCCAATCCCACCACTGCCAGGGTCGCCGACTGGCCCGCACTGAAGGCCGGCGCGCCGGCGGTTGTCTCGGCCCCCTCGCGCCGGAGCTCAAGCGGCGCCCCCAGACGCGCGGCGCTGGGCGACCCGAGGCGGGGCTGTAAGCGCTTGCATGTCGCGGTGTGCGTCATCTGAATGCCGCAGCTCCGCGC
>JBKOUY010000059.1:0-10198 GCA_046723645.1 Actinomycetota bacterium
ACCAACAACAAGCTCGGTCTCGTCAAACGCATGGGCCTTACGGATTCGTCGACGCCGACAACTTCGCCGCCCGCGGCCTACTCCTCGGCCAGGCGCATTCGGCCTTTCGAGTCGTAGGGGCAGCTGACGATCCCGAACCGGGTCTACCTTGCGGGTGATGTCTTCGAGCGGGTCAATGACGATGAGGGGCGCGCCCTTGACCGTATCGGGGCGCTCGGGATCGTGCGTCCTTTGGGCGACGGTGCCCTGCGGGTTCGTCCCCACTACCCCCGCCGTTTCCCGGACGGGAAGCGGCCGCCAGGCGGAAGCCTGACGATCTTGGCCATGGTCGCGTAGCGGCGCCGCTCGAGCGTGACCAACGTCGGCTCCCCGGTGATCCTCGACATCGACGCGACGCTGGTGGAGAGCCACTCGGAGAACAAGGCCGGCACCGCGGCGACCTACAAGGGCGGCTTCGGGTTCCGCACGCTGTTGTGCTTCGCCGATGCCACCGGTGAGACGCTGGCCGCGCTGTTGTGGCCCGGCAACGCCGGGCCAGCACCAGCGCCGATCACCTGTGCGTGTTGGACATGGTTCTTCGTCGAGCTCGCGGCGGCATTGCCGCGGCCGGCGGCGACCCGTCCGCGATCGGCTCGGTCATCTTCCCGTTGCGCGAGAAGTTCGGCGATAGCGGCACCCGGGCTGACCGCGCCCAACGCGGCCCTTGGTCGGCCCACACGACAACCCCGCCGGGTGGACACCTGCTCCGAACCGGCACACTGGGCGACACTTCCACCGAGCATCGGAGGTTCACGGTGGTCTTCGAAATCGGTGCGAAGGTCATCTATCCATCTCACGGGGTCGCGGAGATCGTCGGCCGCGAGTCACAAGTGATCAACGGCGCAACGGAGACGTACCTGGTGTTGTCGGTTCTCCAACCCGGCTGGGGGACCAGGGGCTGGATGAAGGTGTCGCTCCCCGAGGACCGGGCCGAGGCCCTGGGTGTCCGAGCGGCGATCTCACGAGAGGACGCATCCGACGTCATCGAGCTGCTCGGAATGAGCGACGTGCACGTGCCGGAGAACTGGTCGCGGCGATTCAAGAACCACCAGGAGAAGCTGAGGTCTGGCGACGTCTATGCGTGTGCCGAGGTGGTCCGGAACCTCGCCCTCCGCCAACGCAGGGCCTCGCTGGCCGCTGCCGAGAAGGCGATGTATGCGCGCGCCCGCCACAGCTTGATCTCGGAGCTCGCGGTTTCATGGGGAATCGGGGACGACGAGGCAGAGACCCGTGTCGATGGCGCGCTGGAACCGCTCGTCGCTGACTGACCGGTTCGGTGGTGGCTAGCGCAACCGAGCCTCCCAGGCTCGGCCGGGCGGGCCACTGAGAGCCAGCGAATCGCGAGCTGTCGCGCATGGCTCGGCCGTCTTCATGCCGCCGAAGTCGACTGGGGTGTCCGGTAGCCGTGGTACCGCCGTCGTTCACCCGAGCCCCGCCCAAAATGGTTCCAGTCGGGGAGTTGAAGTCGGCGGTGAGAGACCCGGGGGAGCAACAGCACCGCGTGGAGGAACGACTCGCGGTCGGGCCACGGCGTAGAGGTTGATGTCGTGGCCCCAATCCTGTAGCGCTTGGACCAACGAGAGGGTGGTGTCCTGGGGCCCAGGCCACCGAGAAGCGGCTGATCCCCCAGCCGGCCATCATCCGCAGTACGTCGCGAGCCCGCCTCGGTGCAGAGAATACAAGCGGTCCCAGGAAGTCGACCGGGCACTGCACGATCGGTCCGGGGTGGGCCGACCGCAATCGGCGCAATTCCTCGGCTCCGACCGCTCGATGGAAGTGTTGAACAAGAGGAGATCGTCCTCGAACTCGTGCCGCTGGACTAGCGCCAATACCTCGTCCAGGACGCACCGCACGGGCGAGGGGGCCCGCCGCCCCACCGATCACGTTCCGGCGTCGAGCGGGACGACCAGGGCCGGCACCTCGATGTCATGGACGATGCGGGGGGTATGGCTGCCGAACAGTGCGCGCCAAGGTCGCGTCCGGCGGTGCGACCCGACCACGAGCAATGCCGCGGTGCGGTCGACGAGCCTGACCAGGCCGTCGCGCACGCTGATGGGGTCGTAAGCCACCCGGGTGTCAATGGTGCATCTGGCGTCGGCGGCGCGCGCCGCAAGGTCGGCGACGTAGCCCTCGGGGTCGGCCGGCCCGCGGGCCCGATGGAGGGGCTGGCCCTCACGAAACGATGGGGGCACCGGTTCGGCCACGGTGGCGATGACGAGCCGGTTGCCCAGGCGTGTCGCCCAGCCCTGGGCGATGGCGACCAGGGTGTGGTCAGTGGCGGCGCCGTCGACGGCTACGACGACCGGCGCGTCGCCGGCGCGCGGTGGTCGGGCCTGGGGTCCGACGAGCATCACCGGGTCGGTGGCGCGGTCGAGCACCGCGCTCGCGGTCGAACCGAGCACCGTCGCGCGGCGATCGCGTCCGTGGGTCGCGAGACACGCCAGGCCGGGCGGCTCGCCCCGGGTGGCGGCGACGATCGTGTCACCGACATCGTCGCCCCGGGCCATGTCCCGGCTCGACACCGCGTGGCGGCGAGTCAGCCCGTCGAGGTAGCGGATGGCGGACGCGGTGTCCCGCGCCCCCGACACGACCTCGATGACGTGGATCTCCGCCCCGAGTGCGTGGGCGGCCCAGACGGCGACCGGCAGGGCCCGCTCGGCGAACGGCGAGCCGTCAACCGGCACCACGACTCGGCCGATGTCGACTGGGTCAACCGGGCCACGGTCAGTCCGCTCTGCTGGCACGACGTGCAGTCTCGTCCTCTTGAAAGGCCGGCCCACGGCGACGGACGCTCGACGTGAGCACACGCCCGCCAGGGCGGCCGGCGCCTTCGCCCGCCTACAGGTGGTCCACCGACGGCGCCCCTTCAAGGCCAGCCTGGCGGTGGTCGAGCGCTGGGCTTGCCGCCATGGCCATCGGCCAGGTCCGACTACGACGGGCCGCCCGGCCCTCGCCGGCGCCGTCGGACGACCGGAACAGGAGCGGCACATCCGATCAATCCATCTGTGAAGGCCATGGAATGCACGGGCAAGGAGGATACGGCGACCAGTGGACAGTAAGGGCCCAGCCCGTGCACCGGTCCGGCCTCACTGCGCCACCCGGGCTACGACGTCCGCCAGCTTGAAGGTCGCCCTCACACGAGCGGAGCAGGACCGTCGTCGCGAAGAACGGCTCGGGGGGCCATCGGGAAACCACGACGATGTCTTCCACGACGACGGCCACGTGCTGCGGACCCCGACCAAGCTGCTCGACGACGCGTCCAGTGCCCACCGCAAGCTGGATCCGGCCGGCGGCCTCCAGGACGCCCAGCTCGACAACGGCGCCCGCGTCCACATCGTCTACGGCGACGTGGCCAGCATCTGGCATGTCCCACTCGACCAGGTCATCGAGCGACGCGAACCGGGCCTGTGTGCAGGCCCGGCCCTCGATCGTGTTCGCCGGCCATCCCGGCGCCGGCAAGACGACGCTTAGGTCGTGCACCGCGGCCGAGCTCGGCCCAGCGCTGCGTGTGGTCCGGCCCGGCCCTCGATCGTGTTCGCCGGCCATCCCGGCGCCGGCAAGACGACGCTTAGGTCGTGCACCGCGGCCGAGCTCGGCCCAGCGCTGCGTGTGGTCGTGGTCGAGGAGGTCTTCGGGGCCGACCTCCTGCTACCCAACGTCGCCCACATGCAGACCCGCGCGGCCCGCTCCGACCGCGAGCCGGTCGATCTGCGGCGGCTCGTGGCGGGTTCCTGCGCATGGCGCCCGACGTGGCCATCGTCCGCGAGGTGCGGGACCGAGGCGCTGCCGCTGTCGCTGACAATTGCCGCGACGTCATGCGTGCTGCACGAGGGCTGCGACGCGCACGTACATGACCGGGTGCAATGCTCCAGAGCCCACCTGGACTGAACAGCAACCGGCGGACGGTCTCGCCGGTTGCCCCCCACGCGGCCGCGGGCTCCCGTAGCTGGAGGGGCCTCCAAACACGTGTCCCGATTCATTCGGCGGAAATCGCCAGACGTGGTCCCACCGTGGTCCCACAAATGCCGGCGAATCTCGGGCGAAAACGGGTCAACAGCAGTCAACACCGCAGCCCGCTGACCAGGACAAACTCCCAGGTCAACGCCTACATCCAGCGGCGCCCTCGGCGGGATTCGAACCCACGCACACGGCTCCGGAGGCCGATGCTCTATCCCCTGAGCTACGAGGGCAGGAAGGGACAGGGTAGCGCCCGCCTCCGGAGCGGCCGAACCGGCGACACCTGGTGGGCGGCAATCCAGCCGGCGGGGGCGCCTCGAATGCGCGGTGACCACCACCGACACAGGAGGCACGCCATGAACCGTCCCGCGAAGATCCTCGCCGGTGTCGTCGCTGCTGCGGCGACCGCCACGCTGGTCTGGATGCCCACGGTGATCCTGGCCGGCATCAGCTTCAACGGCATCGACTGACCAGCCCGAAGTCACGGGCGTCTGCAGGCACGACCCGCCGGGAACGCATGCCGGCCCGGCGGGTCGTGTCGCTACGATCGATCCACCCCGTCCCTCCAGACGACCCGGTGGACCATGATCCGCGACGTCCTCGAAGCGTCCCTGCGCAGCGCCCTCGACAAGGTCGGCCTCGAGCCGCCTGACAGCATCACGCTCGAGCGCCCGGCGCGGCGGGAGCACGGGGACTGGTCGTCCAACGTGGCGCTCGCCACCGCCAAGGCGGCGGGCCGCAACCCCCGCGAGCTGGCGGGCCGGATCGCCGAGGTCCTCGATGCCGACCCTCCGACGCACGTCGAGCGCGTCGAGATCGCCGGCCCGGGGTTCGTCAACTTCCACCTGGCCCCTACCTGGCTGCACGACGTCCTTGGCGACGTGGTCGAGGCGGGCGAAGCCAACTACGCCCGCCACCACTTCGGCGTCGGGGAGCGCGTGCAGGTCGAGTTCGTGTCGGCCAACCCGACGGGCCCGATCCACGTCGGCAACGGATGGTTCGCCTCCTACGGCGACTCGGTGGCGCGGCTCCTCGAGCGCTGTGGCTACGACGTCAGCCGCGAGTACTACGTCAACGACACCGGCGGCCAGATCCGCCGCCTGGGCGAGAGCGTGCTGGCGCGGCGCGCCGGGAAGCCGGTGCCCGAGGGGGGTTACCCCAGCGGGTACGTCAAGGGGCTGGCCAGCGCCTACGACGGGCCCGACGACGTCGACCGGGCCGGGCGCTGGGCCGCCGACCACATCCTGAAGTTCATCCAAATCCAGATGGCGTCGGTGAACATCGCCTTCGACGAGTGGTTCAGCCAGGCGTCGATCCAGGAGAGCGCTGCGGTGGTCGAGACGATCGCCGAGCTGCAAGACCGCGGCCTCGTGTGGGAGGAGGACGGCGCGCTCTGGCTGAACACCGCCGATTTCGGCGACCGCAGGCGCAAGCGCGTGCTCCGCAAGTCGCTCGACCAGGGCGGCGACTACACGTACCTGGCGGGCGACCTGGCCTACCACCGCAACAAGTTCATGGTGCGCGGCTTCGACCGGGTCATCGACGTGTGGGGCGCCGACCACCAGGGCCAGGTGTCGAGCCTGACCGCCGGCGTCGAGGCCCTCGGCGTGGAGAAGGGCCGCCTCGAGGTGCGCATCGGGCAGATGATCAGGCTCGCCGGTGGGCGTATCGGCAAGCGGCTCGGCAACGCCGTCGACCTCGACGACCTCGTCGACGAGATCGGCGCCGACGTGATGCGGCTGCTGTCGCTGGTCAGCTCCATCGACCAGTCGCCCACCATCGACCTCGACAAGGTGCGCTCCGAATCGAAAGAGTCGCCCGTCTACTACGTCCAGTACGCCAACGCCCGGATCCACTCGATCGGCAAGAAGGCCGACGAGCTCGGCGTGACCCGGGCGCCTCTCACATCGACGCTCGAGCTGGCGCCACTGACGCACGAGCGCGAGCTCGACCTCTTGCGCACGCTGTCCACGCTGCCCGACGTCGTCGAGCTTGCCTGCGTGGAGCGGGCGCCACACAGGGTGACGGCCTGGGTGCGCGAGCTGGCCGATCGTTTCCACGGCTTCTACCACGACTGCCGCGTGCTGGGTGAGGACGTGCCAACCGGGACCACGCAGGCCCGACTGTGGCTGGTCGAATCCACCCGCATCGGCCTCGTGATCGCGCTCGACCTCCTGGGCGTCAGCGCCCCGGAATCGATGTGAGCCTGCGGCCCGAGATTCCTGCCGCGGATCTGGTTTCCCTGGCCACCGAAACCGCGGCAGGTTTCGAGGAGGCCACCGATCCGGTCCCGCGACGCCTGCTGCCCGACTCGGCCGCGGTCCTGCCCGACGGGTCGCTCGCCATAGCCGGGTGCGCCGTCGCGGATCTGGCCGCCGAGTTCGGCACACCCCTGTTCGTCTACGACGAGGAGCACCTCCGCGCCCGGTGTCGAGAGGCGGTGGCGGCCTTCGGCGACGGCATCTCCTACGCCACTAAGGCGTTCCTCTGCCTGGCGATGGCCCGGCTGGTCCACGAGGAGGGCATGCACCTCGACGTGGCGACCGGCGGAGAGCTGCACGTGGCGCTGGCCGCCGGGGTTCCGCCCGACCGGCTCGTCATGCACGGCAACAACAAGAGCGACGCCGAGCTCCGGCGGGCGCGCGAGGTCGGCGTCGGCCGCACCGTCGTCGACAGCTTCGACGAGCTCGACCGGCTCGACCGGCTGCACGCCGCCGACGGGCGGGTCGCGCGCGTGCTGGTCCGGGCGACGCCGGGGGTCGAGGCCCACACCCACGAGTTCGTGCGCACCGGGCAGCTCGACTCCAAGTTCGGTTTCTGCGTGGCGTCCGGCGACCTGGCCGCGGCGGTCGAGCGGGCCGCGGGATCGCCCGCCGTCGAGCTCGTGGGCGTCCATGCCCACATCGGCAGCCAGGTGTTCGTGGCCGACTTCTTCCACCAGGCGATCGACGTCATCGCCCCGTGGGTGCGCGACCTCGACCTGCCCGAGCTGTCGATCGGCGGCGGGCTCGGCGTGCCCTACGTCGCGGGCGAGACCGCGCCCTCGATCGCCGAGTGGGGGCGCACGGTGGTCGAGGCCTGCCGGGAGGCGGGCATCCGCAGCCGGGTGACGGCCGAGCCGGGCCGGGCCATCGCCGCCCGCGCCGCCGTCACCCTGTACACGGTCGGCACCATGAAGGAGATCCCGGGCGTGCGGACGTACGTCGCAGTGGACGGCGGCATGAGCGACAACCCCCGCCCGGTGCTCTATGGCAGTGGCTACGAGGCGTTCCTGCCCCGGGCCGTCGACGCCCCCCGCCCGTGGACGGCGACGATCGTGGGCAAGCACTGCGAGTCGGGGGACATGTTGGTGCGCGACGCGCAGCTGCCGGATGGCGTCCGGGTCGGCGACTTGCTGGCGACGCCGGTCACGGGCGCCTACGGCCAGTCGATGGGATCGAACTACAACAAGGTCACGCGGCCCGCGGTGGTCTTCGCGGCGGGCGGCGACGCCCGTCTGGTCGTGCGCCGGGAGACCGACGACGACCTGCTGCGACAGGACGTCTGAAGTCGAGCGGCCAGCGCAGTCACTCCTACGATGACCCTTCGATGAACCCCGAACCCGTCCGCGTCGGCCTCCTCGGCTGCGGCAACGTGGGGGCTGCGCTCGTCGAGCTGATCCGCACCCGGTCCGACGACATCGCCGCTCGCACCGGCCTCTCGCTCGAGGTGGCGCGCGTCGCCGTGCGCAGCATCACCAAGGAGCGCTCGGTGGCGCTGCCGGAGCGGGTGCTGACGCACGACGCCGCCGGCGTGGTGACCGATCCCGACATCGACGTCGTGGTGGAGGTCATCGGCGGGATCGAGCCCGCCCGCGAGCTGACCCTCGACGCCATCAAGGCCGGCAAGCCGGTGGTCACCGCCAACAAGGAGCTGCTGGCCAACGTCGGCGCCGAGCTGTTCGCGGCGGCCGACCACGCCGGCGTCGACCTGCTGTTCGAGGCTGCGGTCGCCGGCGGCATCCCGGTGATCCGGCCACTCCGCGAGTCGCTAGCGGGGGAGCGGATCGACCGGGTGATGGGCATCGTCAACGGGACGACCAACTACATCCTCACCCGCATGACCGAGGCCGGCGCCTCCTACGCCGACGCACTCAGCGAGGCCCAGAGCCTCGGCTACGCCGAGCGGGACCCGACGGCCGACGTCGAGGGCTACGACGCCGCCGCCAAGGCGGCGATCATCGCCTCGATCGCCTTCGGGGTCCGGGTGGTGGCCGGCGACGTCACCAACGAGGGCATCGCCCACATCACCCGGGCCGACATCGACTACGCCGCCAAGATGGGCTACGTCATCAAGCTCCTGGCCATCGCCGAGCAGCGGGAGGGGTCGCAAGGCGGCGAGGTAGGCGTGCGGGTGCACCCGGCGATGGTGCCGGCCGAGCACCCGCTGGCCTCGGTGCGCGACAGCTTCAACGCCGTGTTCGTGGAGGGCGCGGCCGTGGGCGACCTCATGTTCTACGGCCGCGGGGCGGGCGGGTTTCCGACCGCCAGCGCCGTGCTCGGCGACCTGATCGACGCCGCCGTCAACCGCGCCCGGGGCAGCCACGCCAGCATCGGCGTCCTGGGCAAGGCCCGGATCCGCCCCATCGACGAGGTCGAGACCGCCTACTACCTGAACATCGACGTCTTCGACCGCCCGGGCGTCCTCGCTGCGGTCGCCGGCGTGTTCGGGGCACACGGCGTGTCGATCCGCTCGATGGAGCAGGAGGGGCTGGGCGACGAGGCCCGCCTGGTGTTCATCACCCACACCGCCCGGGAGGCAGCCATGCAGGCCACGGTGCGCGACCTCCACCACCTCGACGCCGTCGACCGCATCACGTCGGTCCTCCGCGTCATCGGCGAGTAGGCGGTCGCCCTGGTGAAGTACGTCTCGACCCGGGGCCGGGCGCCGGTCCTCGACTTCGCCGACGTGCTGCTGGCCGGGCTGGCCGCAGACGGGGGGCTCTACGTGCCGGAGTCGTGGCCAGCCCTGCCCGACCGCTGGCGGGAGGCCCGGCCCTACGTCGACGCCGCCAGCGACGTGCTCTGGCCGTACGTGGAGGGGTCGACCCTGCCCCGGCCGGAGCTCGACGAGCTGATGGCCGAGGCGTACGCGACCTTCGATCACCCCGACGTGTGCCCGCTGGTCGAGCTCGAGCCCGGTCTCTGGGTCGTCGAGCTGTTCCACGGGCCCACGCTGGCGTTCAAGGACGTGGCCCTTCAGCTCGTCGGCCGCCTGTTCGACCGTGAGCTCCGGCGGCGCGGCGAGCGCCGCACGATCGTGGTGGCCACCTCGGGCGACACCGGCTCCGCGGCCATCGCAGGCTGCGTCGGGCGCCCCGCACTCGACGTGATCGTGCTGCACCCGGCCGGGCGGGTATCCGACGTGCAGCGGCGCCAGATGACGACGGTAGACGCGCCCAACGTGCACAACGTGGCGGTCGAGGGCACGTTCGACGACTGCCAGGACGTCGTGAAGGCGCTCTTCGCCGATCCCGGGCTGCGGGACAGGGTCGGGCTGTCGGCCATGAACTCGATCAACTGGGCCCGCGTGGCGGCGCAGATCGTCTACTACGTCACCGCCGCGGCGGCCTGCGGCCCCTGCGAGGTGGCCGTGCCCACCGGGAACTTCGGGAACATCCTCGCCGGCTGGATCGCCCGCCGCGCCGGCGCCCCCATCGAGGGCCTCATCATCGGGTCCAACCGCAACGACATCCTCACCCGGTGGGCGCGGACCGGGTCGCTCGTCGCCGACGAGGTCGTGCCCACGCTGAGCCCGAGCATGGACATTCAGGTGTCGTCCAACCACGAGCGGCTGCTGTTCGAGCTGCTCGGACGCGATGCCGCCGCCACCGCCGAGCTGATGGGCCGGTTCCGGGCGCTCGGCTCGGTGGAGGGGCCCCGGGACCCCGTGTTCGCCGCCGCGAGCGTCGACGACGACGCCACGCTGGCGGTCATCGCCGGGCTCCACCGCCGCACCGGCTACCTGGCCGATCCCCACACCGCCGTGGGCATCGGCGCCGCCGAGGTGTGCCGGCGCCATCCCGACCTGCCGATGGTGTGCCTGGCAACGGCGCACCCGGCCAAGTTCCCCGATGCGGTCGAACGGGCCACGGGCACCCGGCCAGCACTCCCCGCTGGGCTCGCCGACCTGTTCGAGCGGCCCGAGCGTTACGACGTCCTAC
>JBKOUY010000144.1:0-14218 GCA_046723645.1 Actinomycetota bacterium
GGCGGTGCGTTGGCTGCGGTCGGCCGGCGACCGCGCCACGCAGGCCGACACGCCCCGCCGGGCGGCGCGGCTCTACTCCGAGGCGCTGGCCACGCTCGACTGCGGCGTAGCCGATGCCGCCGAAAGTGACGCCCACGACCGCATCGCCCTCCTGCTCTCCCGGTCGGCGGCCTACGCCGAGCTGCGGGAGGTGGGACCGGCGCGGGCCGACGCCGACGTCGCCCGTGACCTGGCGGATGCCGGCGGGGACGAGCAGGCCTCCGTTCGCGCGATCGTCGCCGTCGCCGAGGCGGCCCTGCGCGGTGGCGCGCCGGACGAGGCCGAGGCACTCCTGGGGGAGGCGCTGGCCCGGGCCGAGGCCGCGGGCGACGACGAGGGCAAGGCGACCGCGCTGCGCGTGCGCGGCTTCGCGGCCCTCCTGTGCAACGACCCCGACACGGCGATCGCCTCGCTCGAGCCGGCCCGGGAGCTCTACGCGGCGCTGGGCGACCGGCGCGGGCTGGCCTGGGCGCTGCAGAACATCTCGTGGGCCCACTTCATCACGGGACGGCTCGACGACGCAGAGTCACTCCTCCACGAGTCGGCCGCCCTGTTCGCCGACCTCGGTGACCGGGGTGGTCTGGGGTGGGCGCTCGGCCTCCTGGCGTTCACCCGCTTCCACTCCGGGTACCCGGACGAGGCGGAGGCGATGGCCGAGCAGGTCTTCGGCGGCGCCGAGGCCGCCGGCGACCGCTGGGCGGTGGGCATGGGCAAGGTGCTCACGGCCAGCATTCGGCTGTGGACCGGGCGCGCCGAATCGGCCGTCGAGCGGGCGCGGGAGGCGCTGGCAACCTTCGATGCCATCGACGACGACTACGGGCGGGTGCAGGCGCGGCTGCCGCTCGGCCGGGCTCTCGTGACCGCCGGGCGGGTGGTCGAGGGGTTCGAGGTGCTGGAACAGGCCCGCGCGTCGCTGCGCCCCAGCCATTCGCCGCGGTTCACGGAGTTCTCGGCGACCGGGCTGTTGAGCGCCGCAGTCCAGGTGGGCGACTGCGATCGGGCCATGGCGGCGGTGGCCATCCTGCCCGACGAGGTGCTCTCCTCCGACGACCTCGCCACGGCCGGCACCAGCGAGCACCTCGTGTCGCGGGCGCTGCTGGCGCTGCAGCGCGGCCGCCCCGACGAGGCGCTCGGCCTGCTCCGCGAGCTGGAGCGCGCCATCGGGGAGCGCGGCAGCGTGGGGTATCCCGGGGCGGTCACTGCGCTGGCGCTGGCCGCCGCCGGGCGGGTCGACGAGGCGCTCGCCGCCGCCGAAGCGGTCGAGGACGACGACCGCTCGACGTACCTCGACCGGTCGTGGGCCGGGCTGGCCGCCGGCGCCGCGGCCGCCCGGTGCGGGCTTCGCGCCGCCGTCGACGCGCGGTTCCCGGAGCTCTGTGCACAGGTCGACGCCACCGACGATCGCATCGCGCAGGCCCTGGCCCGCCTGGGCTGGGCGATGGCGCTCGAGGTCCTCGACGACCCGGCTGCCGCGCCGCTGCTCGGGGAGGCGTCGGATCGCTTCGCTAGCCTCGGCGTCGAGCCGGATGGCTGGGTGGCCGTGATCCGGCAGGCGGTCGGTATGACGCCTGCGGAGCCGGCCCCGGCCTGACGGCGAGTCAGGTCAGCGAGCCCCGATCGCTCGGAGGTCGCCGATCAGATCGTCCCTCGCCGGATACAGGCGGGCGGGCAGCGCCGCCTCGCCGGCGCGGTCGCGCAGCTGTTCGAGGTCGAGGGCGTCGAGGCCGTCCGTGGGCGGGAAGAGGTCGGCGAGGCCGGCGGCCGGCATCTCGTCGCCCGTGTCGTGCCAGACCCGCCAGTACGCACCCATCCGGGCGGCGTACGCCTTGGGCTTCTCGGCGTACAGCCGGTCTCCGAGCCGCAGTGCCCGCTTCTCGAGCATGACGCGACGGTCGTCCGCCAGGCGGCAGGCGGCCCGGACCTGGGCCTGCCCCCCGTACCGCTCCGACGTCGCCTGGAGCCGATCGCAGATCACGGCGAGGTCGTGGGCGTCGCCCAGGGCATCGGAGACGTCGTGGAGTCGCGCCTCGAGCGGTTCCAGGATCGACGGCGCGGCGCGCCGCAGCAGGCGTACGTGGTACCACGCGTCCTTGGCGCGCTTGCGCCACTCGTGGACGGCGGCTGGCTCCGAGTGGCCCCGGGCATCGGCCAGGGCGCGGCGCCCGGCCCGATATGTTCTCTCGAGGCCCGGCCCCATCGCGGCCCACCCAGACGATCCAAGGGCCGTGGCGCGGAGCTGGCGGCCACCCTGCCGTAACAGGTAGGCGGCGCGCTCTGACCGGATGTGTCGATCCCCGGCCTGGGTGGCTTCCTCGGCGATCGCGGTGAGACCGGTGCGCACGGCGCCCAGGCCACCGTCAGGCAGGCGCTCGGGCGAGGCTGCGACGAGTGCGTCGAACGTGGCGAGGGCGGCGTGGGCGTCCCGGAGCGACGACAACTCGCGCCCGGCGTCCCGGAAGGCGTCGTTCGCGGGCCGGCGCGCCCCGCCGAGGGCGGGCCGGACGAGCCGGACCAGTCCCCGGAGCTTCTTGGCGCTCTTCCGGCTGTCGTGGACGGCGGCCTCGAGGTCGTGGCCATCGGCCTGCTCCAGGGTGGAGACCGCGCTCTCGACCTGCTCCTGGACGATGCGGTGGACAGCATCGGGGACCGACTCGCCGGCCTCGAAGGCGTACGCCATGCCTGAACCCTTCCCGCTGGCGGGCCCGCAAACCTGCACGTCACGATCAGGGTGGTACGTCGTCTGGCAGGTCGATCTCGACGGGTTCGCCGATGCGGACGAGGTCGAGGGCGAGCCGTAGCGGTGGCGCGGACGGCACCGACGTGACCTCCACCCGCACCGGGTCGCCGGCGGCGTTGAGCGTCAGCACCACGTAGGCGTCCCCCGCAGGGCGTCCGTCGACGATCTGGCCCAGCGCGCTCGCCGGCAGGATGGCACGGAGCACGCGGTTGCCGCGCCCATCGGTCCCCGCACCCTGGCGATCCACCGTCGCGTCGAGCCACGCCGGCAGGAGGGCCACGCCCTTGCCGTCAGGCTGCCGCCCACTCTCGTCGCTGATCGGGAGGTACGTGGCCTCCGGCAGCTCGTCCCGCGACGTGGCGAGGCGTCCCCACACGACCGGCCCCTCACTGACGGTCTCGGCGGCGCGTCCGCGGCCGTCCACGGCGATCTCGTGCACGCTCTCGCCGGCCGTCGCCACCTCGCCCTCGACCGTCAGGTCGACCGCCAGCCACAGGCCGGGACGGACGTGACTGACGTCGATCGCACTCGTCGTCCCCACGTAGCCGAACGAGCCGCCGGCCACGAGGCGGTCGGCCGCCTGTGCAAAGGCCTCCTGTGGTGAGAGGTCGGCGATCGCGGTCGTCGTGGTCGGCTCGGTGGACGTCGTGACGCCCGCCTCGACGTCCGCGTCGGGGCGATCATCGCCGGTGCCGGCGGCGATCACGCCGAGGCCGGCTGCCAGGGCAACGACCACGGCCACGCCCACTGCCACAGCCTTGGCCCGGCCGCCGCGGGCGACGCGCGGCGTGACCGTGTCCGGCTCCGGGGCTGGGGCCGGGGCCGGGGCCGGGGGCAGGTTCCCGGGCGGGTCGGGAGCCGCCCGCACGGCCTCCGGCGGCTCCGGCGGCTGTTGCTCCGCCAGGGGGTCGCCCTCGGGCGGAGCGGGACGGGCTGGTTCCGGGGCGAACCCAGCCTCCGGGCGCGTCGGCGATATCGGCGGCGGCGCAACGGCGTGCGGAACGGACTGCGCACCGGAACGACGCCGCGCCACGACCGCCGCCACCACGGCCGTGCCCAGTGCGGCAGCCGCCAGCGACGTCACGCGCCTGCTCTTCCGTGACCGCGGCAACGTGCCCATGGGCAACCACAACTCCGAGTAACCGAGTCGCGGGCACCGCCCCGTACCCCAGCACGCCCGCTCGTTCGACGGTCCGTGACACTAGCCGCGCGCAGGAGGCGGAACGCACAGCATCGCGGCGGGCGGACGCGCGCTGGGCCGCGGTGCGTCGCCGCCGCGCCTGGGGGGTATGAAGGGGCGGTGACACTCGTCGAACGTGTGCTTCCGCGACGGCCCTTCGACTCGCTGCGCGACTACCTGGACGCAGGTGGCGGCCAAGGCCTCGAGTCCGCCCGGAGCGTCGAGCCCAACGCGGTCATGGCCGAGGTCGAGGCATCGGGCCTGCGCGGGCGGGGAGGCGCCGGGTTTCCGACCGGCACGAAATGGCGCACGGTGGCGGGCAACGTGTCGCCCGACCTCCCGACGACCGTGGTCGTAAACGCCGCCGAGGGCGAGCCAGGGACGTTCAAGGACCGCTCCATCCTCCGGGCCAATCCGTACGCGGTGATCGAGGGTGCCCTCATCGGCGCCCACGCCGTCGCGGGTGGCGACGTCGTCGTGGCGCTCAAGGCCTCGGGCACGGTCGAGCGAGCCCGCGTCGAGGCGGCCATCGCCGAGATGCGTGGCGCCGGCCTGCTGGGCGGCGTCGACGTGTCCGTGGCCACGGGCCCCGACGAGTACCTCTTCGGCGAGGAGACGGCCATGCTCGAGGTCGTCGACGGGCGGCCGCCCTTCCCCCGCATCGCCCCTCCGTACCGGCGGGGCGTCGTCGAGCTGGTCGAGCACGACGACGACGTCGACAGCGGCAGCGGCCTGGCCGCGCACGTCGAGATGGCAAGCCCCGGTCACGAGACGGGCGCGCCCCCGGCGCTGGTCGACAACGTCGAGACCCTGGCGAACGTGCCCGCGATCATCCAGAAGGGTGCCGACTGGTTTCGCACCTACGGCACGCCGCAGTCGCCGGGGACCATCGTCGCCACGGTGACGGGAGACGTGGCCCGCCCGGCGGTCGGGGAGATCGCCCTCGGCACCACCGTGCGCGCCGCCATCGACGAGGTCGCCGGCGGCCTGTCACGGAGCAAGGTGGTCAGGGCGGTGCTCTGCGGGGTCTCGGCGGGGCCCCTCCCGCCGGAGCTGCTCGATACCCCCATGACCTACGAGGACATGGCCCGCGTCGGCAGCGGCCTTGGCACCGCCGGCCTCATCGTGGTCTGCGAGGGCACCGACATGACGGCGGTCGCCGCGGGCGCGGCGCGGTTCCTGGCGGTCGAGTCCTGCGGCCAGTGCACGCCGTGCAAGCGCGACGGCCTGGCGCTGGCCGAGGCGCTGGAGCGCCTGTGCAGCGGCGACGGCGAGGAGGCCGACCTCGACGCGATCACGTCGGCGCTGCGGACGATCGCCGACGGCGCGCGCTGCAACCTGGCGAGCCAGCAGCAGGCCGTGGTCGGCCGGATCCTGCACCGCTGGCCCGACGAGCCCGCCGCGCACGCTGTCGCCGGGGCGGCGGGCGGGGCGGTCGAGCCCCTGTTCATCAGCGAGATCATCGACCTCGCCGACGGCGAGGTCAGCGTCGACGTCCGCCGTCGCACCAAGCAGCCCGACTGGACCCATCACCCGGACTGGTCCGGCTCGTACCCCGCCGACATGCTCGGGGACCACCGCCAGCACCGGGAGCGGGACTGAGGCGGGCGGTCAGGGGGTCTTCGCCGCCAGGACCTCGGCGGCGTTGATCTCCGGCGGCGAGGCGAGCAGGCGATCGGCGTTGGCCAGCAGCGCCGCGGCGATCGGGCCGTCCAGGTGCGCCTGGCGCTCGGCCTCGCCGGGAAAAGCGTCGACGATCCAGAACGTCGCCGGGTCCGTGCGCAGGGCGAACCACACGGGGGTGCCGCCCTCGGCGTTCGCCAGGTCGACGGCCCCGGTGAGGAACTCGGCGAGCTCGTCCTGGGTCTCCGGCTTGGCGGTCAGCTTGACGACGAGTGCAACGGTTGTCATGCGGTGAACCTATGCCCGGCCGCGGGTCGCGCTGCCATCGCCGGCGTGCCCGGCGCGTCGCACGACCGTTTCCTAGTGTGCCGTCATGCACAGCGCGCGCCGGGGGCTCGGGGGGTTCACGCATGCCGTCCTCGTGGCGATCCCGATCGTCATCGCAGTCGCCGTCGGCTGCTCGGCGGCGGACGACGGGCAGGCCGCCTCCGATACGACCGACACGACCGACACGACCGCGGTCCAGGATGTGGTGGTCGACGCCTCCGACTTCGAGCCGCTGGCCGAGATGACGCGTGTGCGCGGGTTCTTCGTCGACAACGTTGCGGGCGAGCTCGAGGCAACGCTCGCGGTGGCCAACGATCCGGAGGGCGGCACCTACCCGGTCGGCACGGTGATCCAGCTCATCCCTCAGGAGGCCATGGTCAAGCGGGCCGCCGGGTTCGACCCGGACTCCAACGACTGGGAGTTCTTCACCCTCGACGTCACGGCCGCCGGCACCACCATCGTGAGCCGCGGTGGCACTGAGGTCGTCAATCGCTTCAACGGCACGAGCTGCGCGGGCTGCCACGGCGCTGCGGAACCGCAGTTCGACTTCGTGTGCGAGCACGACCACGGGTGCGCGCCGCTTCCGGTGGGCGACGACATGATAACTGCGATCCAGAACGCGGACCCCCGCCGCTAACGCGCGGACCGGCGTCGGGCTCAGCGCAGCTCGTCGATGAGCGCCGCGTGGCGGTCGATGACCGCCAGGCTGCGGCTGGGATCGAGCCCGGCCCGCGGGGCGACCCCGACGACCGTGCGGCGCACGCCCAGGTCGCGG
Organism: Actinomycetota bacterium; assembly: GCA_046723645.1. GTDB lineage: Bacteria > Actinomycetota > Acidimicrobiia > Acidimicrobiales > VFJN01 > DASQUK01. The sequence continues at coordinate 6,682 of JBKOUY010000144.1, forward strand.
TAGCGGCGCAGGACGTCGGGGGACGAGTCGCCGAACGCGACGATCGTGATGGGCATGTCGCGCCGGCCGGCCGCCGCCGCGATCTCGCGGAAGCGCCCGACCTTTGCGGCCACGTCGCCGAGTGCGATGTCGAGGGGCATCCACGCGTCGGCCCAGGCGACGGCGTGGGCCGTGCCGAGCTTGTGGCCCGTCCCGCACAGGATCGGCGGGTGCGGCCGCTGCCGCGGCTTCGGATGCGACCACACGGGGTCGAAGTCGTAGAAGCGGCCGTGGAACTCGGACTCGTCGTCGGCCCACAGCACGCGGAGTGCACCGACGCACTCTGCGAGGGCCCGGTAGCGCTGCGACCAGGGGATGTCGGGGCGATGGTTGGCGAGCTCCTCCCGGTTCCAACCCGCGCCGACACCGAGCTGGACCCGCCCGCCCGACAGCCTGTCGAGCGTGGCCACGGCCTTGGCCAGGGCGAAGAGGTCGTGCTCCAGCGGGAGGGCCACCCCGGTGCCGACCAGGAGCCGCTCGGTGGCGCTGGCGGCGGCCGTCAGGCTCACGAAGGGGTCCATCATCCGCAGGTACTGGGCCGGCAACTCGCCGCCCGCGGGGTACGCCGTCGCCCGCGACGTGGGGATGTGCGGGTGCTCGCCGACCCAGAACGACTCGAAGCCTCGCTCCTCGAGCCACGTGGCGAGGACGTCAGGGGCCGGGTCCTCCGGCGTGTTCATCGATGCGAACCCGAGCTCCACGGTCGCCTCCGTGCCCGACAGGCCGTCCCGGTCACCGCGTCGGGTCGACGAGCACTTTGCCGGTGGACTGCCGGCCCGCCACCCTGCGCAGGGCGCTGGCCACGTCGCCCAGCCGATACACGGCGTCGACGTGGGGGGCGACGCGCCCGGACGCCAGCAGCTCGATCAGCTCGGCGCGGTCGCGTCCGGCGAGGTCGGGCGCATGGAGGCCGAACGTCCGGATCTCGAAGCCCTTGACGATCGCTCCCTTGAGGAGGACGAGGTTGAGCGGGATCCGTGGGATCTCGCCCGACGCGAAGCCGACGGTGACGAAGCGCCCGCCCCAGCGGAGCGAGCGCAGGGCGCGCTCGGCCGCGGGGCCGCCGACCGGATCGATGACGACGTCGACGCCGTCCGGGAGGATGGCGCGGACGGCGTCCCGGATGTCCTCCTCGACGTAGTTGACCGCGTGCTCGGCGCCGCGCTCCTGGCACAGCGCCAGCTTGGACGGGCTCGACGCGGCAGCGATCACCCGGCCGCCGAGGACCTGCGCCAGATCGATGGCGGCGACGCCGACGCCGCCAGCGGCTCCGAGCACGACCACCCAGTCGCCGGGGCGCACCTCCGCGACCGAGCGGAGCGCGTGGTACGCCGTCGCGTACGTGACCCAGAACCCGGCGGCGGCGGTGACGTCGACCCCCGGGGGGATCGGCATGAGACCCTCCGCCGGCATCGCCACGTATTCCGCGAAGGCGCCCACCATCGTGGCGCCGAACACGAGGTCTCCCGGCGCGGCGCCGTCGACACCCGGACCGAGGGCGACGACCTCGCCCGCGACCTCGCTGCCGGGCACGAACGGCGTCGGCATCGAAACCTGGTACCCGTCCGCGACGATGAGGACGTCGGGGAAGTTGACCGCCGCGGCGCCGACACGCACGAGCACCTCCCCGGGACCGGGCTCGGGACGCGGCACCGACTCGACCGCGACCGCCTCGGGCGGCCCGTGCTCGCGGCACACCGCCGCCCGCATGGTCTGCCCGGTCATCGCGGCAGGCTCCGCCGCTCCATCGCTCCTCCCGTCGTTCGCCACCACGGTCCAGCCGCGATCGGCGAGCTGACACTATCGACGCAGACCAGCCGGTCGACCGCTAGATGATCGAACGGTTGCTCCGAATCAAGGCTTGACTCAAAGCGAATTTCGGCAAGAGTTCGTGCGTCACTTGACGGTGATTGTCCAAGGACCAACGGCGTGGACCTCGAAGAACTGAGGTCGTCCGCTTATTTGGCGTGAGTCGGCGTATGGCTGGGATGTGCTGACGAGGCGTTCGGTTCCATGGGCACCGAACGTCCGCACGTCAAAGTAGCGGCCGTCACTGTTCCCGGTGATCTCGGCGAGCGAACCGTTGCCCGTATAACGCACCACCATATCCCCGTCGCCTTTGACAGAGGTGTTGAAGGTTGGAACGACTGAAAGTCGTAGCACCTCGATTCTCCAGGGACCGGTGGCACGGACCTCGAAGCCGGTCGATTCACCGCCGTCCCAGTCCAGCGACCGGACTCCCTCGTAGAGGTCGAGGGTGTTAACCAGATGGTTCTCGGTTCCCAGGATTCGGACGCCGAAGTAGCGGGACGCCGCGTTACCTGTGATGTAGACGACTGCAGGGCCGGGGGCGTTCTTGGCGAACTTGACCTCGGCGTCGGTCGAGCCGGTCAACACAATCGTGGCGTTGTGGCCCTCCTCAGCCGAGTGCTCGTCGGCCGCGGCGGCTGCCGCCGCCATCCCCGACTCGATACCCGATGGCAATGACGCTGGTGGTGGCTCGGCGCTCGTCTTGACCGCCGCTCGTCGAAGGGCACTATCGGGCGCGGGGGTCCGCGGCTGGGTGTCGTCTGGCGGACGTTGCGACTGCTGCTGGTCGTGCGGCGGGTGCCGCCGCGCCTGCTGTTCGGGCTGCGAGCCAGGGGCGTGCAGAGCCGACCTCAGTCCCTGCGCAGCAACAGCGAAGGACCTGGGCAGGGACCGACGTGGCAGGGGTGAGGTAGCTGGCGCGGTGGGCGGAGCGCTTGGCGGGGTGACATCCGGTGGGGGAGGGTGGCGCAGATCCGTTCTCCCCGGCGTCGGGAGTGCCGGTGCCTGAAAGGTGGTACTAGCGCGTGGTCTGGCCGCGCCGGCCGACGGGGCGCCGCTATCCACAGATGCCCGTCGACGGGCGCGAAGGTCGAGAGCCAGCGCCGCCAGCGCAATCAGCACAAACCCGGACAGCACGAAAGTGACTGGCCCCAGTGCTCTGCCAGCTGGCCATCGTTCGCTCGGCGGCTCTGCCGCATCCGCAGATGTGCCTGCCACCGGCAGTCCTACGACGGTTCTGGACTGCGCATCTCCGGTCTTGACCGTGACCTCGGCCACGGCCGGCAGTTCCCCCGGAGCCTGGAACGACACGAGGTACTGCTCGCCCAACGCCGTCGCTAGGCGTCCGTACGACTGGACGACCTGGGCCGGAGCGGTCCGGAGCACCGCACCGCCCGTGCGGCCCACGACCTGCGCCCATAGGTCGTCCCCACGGGTCTGTACAACGTTGATAACCGCCTCGGCTCGCGCTACCGCCTGGGTGAGCTGCTCGACCGAGGGTCCATGTTCGTCGGCGCCATGGCTGTAGACGATGATTGCGCGCGGTCCGGGCGGAGCCATGGCGAGCTTCTGGGCTGCCAGCAACGTCCCCGCCGTCGTCGACCGGGTGCCCCCCGAACGCAGTGCACTGACCGCGCTCAGCGCGTCGGCAGGCTCGGGGCTCAAGGGCGCGACCACGTGCGGGTCACCCCCTGACGCGACCACCATGGTGCGGACACCCTCGGGCAGCCGCAGCAGAAACTCGGTCGCCCCGCTCTGCACCGCCTCCAACGCTTCTGCCGTCATGTCGGACGCAGTATCGATCACGAGAGCGACGGACAGGCTGCGCGACATCATGGGTGTGACCGTGGTAGTAACGGGCCTTCCGTCAACCGTCACAGACAATGCCTCGGGTGCCAGTTCTGGGTCAGGCTGCGCCGCAGCTACCGCGAGGACCATCGAGACGCGGGGCGCCGACGCGGTGTGCACCGCGATCACCCGCGGGTCTTCAGGACCCGCGAGAGCTCGGTGCGACACCAAAGGGACGAACAAAAGCAAGGCGAGCATGGCGAACACAACGACTGTCGCCGCGCTGCCGCGGTCATCACGTTTGAGCAGCAAAGACCACCAGGTTGTCACGGTAATGTCCGGTGGAAGAATCGAACGGTCCTCCGCAGGTCACCAATCGGAGTTCCGGTTCAGCAGTCGGGTAGTAGACGAGCTCGCTCGGGAACTCGGACTTGTGATATCGCTCCAGCGTTGTCACCAGGAACCGGGCCGTGGTCCCGTCTGCGCGTTCGACCAGAATCTCGTCCAAGGCCTCAAGCTCACCGAGCCGGAAGAACACCGCTGGTCCCGTCCTGGAGTCGACGTGGCCCAGGATGACCGCAGGTCCGACTTGTCCCGGCCGGGGGCCGCCGGCCCACCAGCCCGCCGAACTTGGCTGCCGGGGTACTTCGATGCTCTGGTCGGATGCCCGCCCCAGCGCCTCGAGCCCGGTGTCCACGTCGATAGAGGGGATGCGGAGACGAACCGGGGCAGCAGTCTCCCTGTGCGTGCGCGTCGAGCGGTAGGGGGAGAGGCCGGAGTGAGTTGCGAGGCTCGTCTCCGGGATCGACGCTGCCGAGGTATCGGTATCGTCGGCGTTCCCGCAGGTGCTGAGAAGCAACATCGCTAGGAGCGAGCCGAAGGCCGTCGCACCTGTCAGACGATGCTGTGTCATCACCTCAAGGTGCCCCTCGTGCCGGCGCCATTCCGCCCCCGCCGGTCTGCGGGCCACCCGTCGGGCTCTGCGCAGTGACGGTGTCCCCAATTGCCGTGGCGGCCTGCGCCGCCAGCGCGAACATGTGCTCGTAGGCGTCGAAAGACAGTTGGTGCGCGGTGCTGTAGTCGCGCTCTGCGTACGCGTTGATCTGACGAAGCAGAAGGTCCTCGTGCATGACAAAGGCGTCCGCCAGGGCGGGTGTGCCCAAACGCCCTTGTGTCGAAGTGGACAGGAACGCCGCGAAGTGCACGTTGAACTCCTTCAGTCGCTCGGTCGCGGTCTTTTCGAGAGCCGCATCATCCGCTACGAGTGCCTGGGTATAGGTCACGAACGCGTCGATGTGGTCCGCCCAGAGCGCCTGAAAGGAACCCGCACTGGTGGCACCAAACACGCTCTCGATCATGGCCGTGATCTCACGCGTATTTCCGTCAAGCGCCGCGCCGGCCGCAGGAAAGTCGGCGGAATTCGAGATCCCTGAGCGCATCGCGTCGACAGCAAGCTCGGCGTGTTCACCGAGGAGCATGCCAAGGCGAGACTGCAACTGGCGGGCCGGGCTGTCGAAGTCGACCGGCAACGCCGCACCTCCTCCGGTCAGGATAGCGGCGGCCAGGGTCTTGCTAAGCGGGAACATGTGCGCGTAACTCTCGCGCTCGAGCGCGAAGGCGCGTTCATAATCCCCGCGGCCATAGGCGTCGACCTGTTGCATCAGCTGATCCACATGCATCCGCAACCCGGCGGCGACGACAGAGGCCGGAGCGGCCTTCTTGGTGGCCGTCTCGAGAAACTCGCTGAGGTCCGTCGTGTAGTCATCCAACTGGCGACGTGCCTGGGACTTTACGGCCTCATCCTTATCGGCCACACCTCGTGCGTAGTTGAACAGGTAGGTGACGTGGCCGAACCACATCTGTTCGAACTTCTCCGCTGCCTCCGCGCCATACACAGTTCCGATCAACTCGCCTAGGTCCGCGGTGTTCTTACTTAGCGCTTCGTCTGCCGACTGAGCGAGGTCACCGTCACCACGCAGTCGTGCCCTGGTGAGCCGGACGGTCAGGATCGCGTGCTGGCCGAGTAGCTGCTCCACCTGGGCGCGCAAGTCGCTTGCATCGACTGCCTTGACAGCCGGCACCCGGCTCCCGTGTTCATGGACGGCCGCCGATCCAGCAGTCGGCTGACCCGCCTGCTCGTCCGGGGCAGCAGTCCACTGCGACGCGCATCCTGGAAGCACAACAACGGCCATACAGGCGGCCACCCCGACGGCGACCACCCTGGACGCTGCAAACGGTCGGCGAATCGGACGAGGGCGGACGAATCTACGGGGATAACAGGAGCGACGGAGACCACGGTCGACGACCTTCGCGGCACGACCACCGGTAGCGGCGGTGAACATGATGGCTACCACCTCCCCAACCCGGCGCGGCAGGGCGAGTGCCTGCCCGGCCATGTGAATGAGCTTGCGCCGACGGCATTAGCAGTCGAGTAGCAACGCCGTGGATCGGGCGACCGCTTCCCCGAACGGACAGGTCCCCGGGCCGCCCGCGGTGCCGCAGCGTCGGCTGGCTCCTCGTTGACCCCCCACCGCAGCGGGGGCGGCAGCACCAGGCCCATATCGCACGAACTGGCGCCGTGACTGCACCCAGAGTGCACGCTCATCTACCCCGCCCTATCGCCCACCCCGACATTTGGGCGACCCACACCTACATACCCAGAACCGCCCTCGGCATCAGGCTAGACACACGCCCGCGCCGCTGGCCAGAGGAAGGGACACAGATCTGCGAGACGCGCTACGACGATCCGCACAGAACGCCGCGACCGAACATCGTCGTTTCGGTCGCCGTCACTGCGCCCAGATCGGCGCATTTGGCCCGGTCGCTGCACCACGATCTAGAGGTGTGCTGTGACGTCCGCTTTGGCCGAGGCGGTGATGAAACTCGATGACGCGCCGCGTTCGCGTCTACGGGATCGTGCCGTCGGTGGTGTCGCCTTCGGCGGCGGTGAAGTCGGTTGCGGCGTCGACGCCGCTGCCGCCGCTGAAGCGGTCGGCACCCGACCCGCCGGTGAGCCGGTCGCCACCGGAGCCGCCGCCCAGGCTGTCGTCGCCACCGCCTCCGGATAACGTGTCGCTGCCGCTGTCGCCGCACAGCAGGTCATTTCCGTCCCCGCCAATGAGCGTGTCGTTGTTGCTCTGGGCAAAGATCAGGTCGGCGCCCGACCCGCCAGTGATCGTGTCCTTGCCGCTGCCGCCTTGCCGCACCGTAACTTCGACCTGACCGCTGTCCTGCCCATCGCTGACAGTGACGGTCACGATCGCGGTCCCGGTGCGCCCGTCCACGGCGCTCACCGTCAGTTTGCGGGTCTCACCGCTGCCCGCGAAGACGACATTGCCGGTCGGCACCAGCCCCGGGTTGGAAGATGAGGCAGTGACCATCAGTGTCGTCGCGGCGTTCTCCACATCGCCTACCGTGAGTGTGATCGTGCCCGAGTGGTCGTCCTTGCCGCACGTCCCGCCGGCGGCCACCGTCACCGTGGGGGCGTCGTTGACGGCGGTGACGGTGATGGTAACGGTGACCGGGTTGGAGTTCAGGCTGCCGTCGCTGGCCCGGTAACTGAACGAGTCGCTACCGGCGAAGTCCGCCGCCGGGGTGTAGGAGAACGAGCCGTCGACGTTCAGGCTCAGGGTGGCGTGGCTCGGACCCGTCACCAGCACCGCAGTCAGGGGATCGCCGTCCGGGTCGCTGTCGTTGCCGAGCACGCCGGGGGCGGGCACGGTCAGCACCGTGTCTTCCGCCGTGGTATAGGCATCAGCGACGCCGGCTGGGGTGTCGTTGGTGCCGGTGACGGTGATGGTAACGGTGACTGGGTTGGAGTTCAGGCTGCCGTCGCTGGCCCGGTAACTGAACGAGTCGCTACCGGCGAAGTCCGCCGCCGGGATGTAGGAGAACGAGCCGT
>JBKOUY010000191.1:0-5253 GCA_046723645.1 Actinomycetota bacterium
GGTGCGGAACGCCCGCTTGAACGCCCGCTCGGTCGACGTGCGCAGGGTCCGCCCGGCCTTGACCTCGTCCTTGAGCCGCTCGAAGAACACCACGTAGGAGTCGACCGTCACGCCGATCGACACGATGATGCCGGTCACGCCCGCCAGCGTGAGGGCGAGACCCCGGGTCTCACCCATCCACGACACGATGGTGTAGAGGAGTGCCCCTGAGATGGCGACGCCGACGATCAGCACCACCCCGAGCGCCCGGTAGTACAGCAGCATGTACACCGCGACCAGGATGAGGCCCACGATCCCGGCGAGGATGCCGGCCCGCAGCGAGTCCTCACCCAGCGACGCCGAGACCGTCTGCACGCTCTGGCGCTCGAGCTCCACCGGCAGCGACCCGTAGCGCAGCACCAGTGCGAGGTCCTTCGCCTCGCCCTCGCCGAAGCTGCCGCTGATGCTGATGTCGTCCTTGCTGTAGCTTGGCTCGTTGATCGTGGGCGCCGACTGGACGACCGAGTCGAGGACGATGGCGAGGCGGCCCGTGGGGCAGGCCGCGCTGGGCGGGTTGCACTGGCCGGCGATCTCGTTGAACTTGTCGATGCCGTTGGCGCCGCCCTTCATGGACAGGCCGACGATCCACTGGCCCTGCGGGATCTCGGCGCGTGCCGACGACACGATCTGGCCGGTCGCCAGCGCCGGCCCGAGCTGGTAGACGCCCTCGCCGTCCTTGCCCTGGAGCGTCACCGTGGCGTCGGGCTTGTCGTCCTCGCGGGAGGTCAGCTGCACCGGCTTGGAGCCGGTCTCCGACCCCGGGGCCGTGGTCGTGGTCGTCGGCGGCGCCGTCGTCGTGGTGGTCGGCTCCTGCGCGGCGCCGGCGCTCTCGCCCAGGGGGATCCCCGCGGCGTTCTCGTCGGGCGCCGTGGTCGTCGTGGACCCGCCGGCGGTCGTGGTGGTGGTGCTGCCGCCCCCCTCGGGGGTCGTGGTGGTGGTGCTGGCGTTCTCGTCGGGCTGGATCACCTCGGAACCGCTGAGATCCTGCAGCACCGGGCGGAACCGGAGCTCGGCGGTCTCCCCGACCAGTTCGAGCGCGCGGTCCCGGTTCTTCACGCCCGGCAGCTGGACGACGATGGCGTTGCCCTGCCGGGTGATGTCGGGCTCGGCCACGCCCAACGCGTCGACCCGGTCACGGATGATCTCGAGCGACTGGCCGAGGGCGTCGTTGCTCGCCTGCGACGTGGGCTCGAGCACCACCGAGACGCCCCCCTGGAGGTCGAGCCCGAGCTCGGGGCTGTTCCCGGCCATCAGCGTGGCCGCCAGGCCGCCGATCGCGACCACGACGATGAAAGCCAGTGGGAGCCAGATCTTGCGTCGCATTGCGTTCAGGTGGGATCCGTCGGCGTTACCACGTCGCTGCCGGCGCTTCGGGGGGCTTCGGTCGCGGGACCGTCGCCCGCCGAATCACCGTCGGTCACGGCGTCCGCGGCGGGGGCGGGCGCGCCGGCGTCGGCGTTGACCGTCTCGACGCGGCGCAGGACCGCCTGGCGGGCGACCCGCAGCTCCACCCCGGGCGCGACCTCCAGCGACAGGTCCTCGCCGCCCAGTTCGATGATGCGGCCGTAGATCCCGGCGGTGAGGACCACCTCGTCGCCCTCCTGAAGCCCCGCGACCAGCTGGTGGTGGGCTCGCACCCGCCGCTGCTGGGGCAGGATGAAGAACACCCACAGCAGCACGAAGGTGACGGCGAGGACGATCAACGCTTGCATAGGCAGCCGGATGAGGTTAGCCGGTGCCCCCCGGTGACTCCCCATCGCGGCCCGCGAGGATTCCCCGGTCCGGCCAGTGCTCGGCCAGCTCGGCCCGCAGGGCGGCCAGCGACCCCTCGGCGATCGCCCGGCGCACCCTCCGGACCAGCTCGAGGGTCCAGTGCATGTTGTGGATGGTCAACAGGCGGGGCGCGGTGGGCTCGTCGACCGACAGCAGGTGGCGGAGGTAGCCGCGTGACCACCGGGCGCACACCGGGCAGGCACAGGCGTCGTCGATCGGTCCGGTGTCGGCTGCGAAGCGCCGATTGCGGAGGTTGAGGCGCCCCGCCGACGTCAGCATCGTCCCGTGACGCCCCAGACGGGTCGGCAGGACGCAGTCGAACATGTCGACGCCGAGGCCCACCACGTCCACGATCCCGAGCGGATCGCCCAGGCCCATGAAGTAGCGGGGACGGTCGTCGGGCAGGCCCGTGAGGGCGGCGGCCAGCGCCGGGAGCATCTCGGAGCGATGCTCCCCCACCGACAGGCCGCCCACGGCGTAGCCCTCGAACCCCACGGCGACCGTGCGCGCCGCGCCGTCGGCACGCAGCGCAGCGTCGATGCCCCCCTGGACGATGCCGAACTGGCTGAGGTCGGGACGGTCGTGGGCGAGGAACGTCTTGCGGGCGCGCTCCGCCCAGAGCGCCGTGCGATCCACCGCCGCGTGGATCACCTCCGGCGCCGACGGCAGTGGCGGGCAGACATCGAGCACCATCTGGATGTCGCTGCCGAGGAGCACCTGCGCGTCGACCACCCCCTCGGGGGTGAGGTGGTGCGGGCTGCCGTCGTAGGTGGAGGCGAAGGTGGCCCCCTCGTCGTCGACCCGGGGTTGCAGGGAGAACACCTGGTAGCCGCCCGAGTCGGTCAGCACGTGGCCGCGCCAGTCCGCGAAGCCGTGCAGCCCGCCCCAGCGGGCGACCACGTCGGCCCCGGGTCGCAGCATCAGGTGGTACGTGTTGCCGAGGATGACCTCGGCGCCCAGCCCCTCGAGGTCGGCAGATGACAGCGTGCGGACCGCCCCGCGGGTCCCGACGGGCATGAAGCACGGCGTCCGGAACGTGCCGCGGGCGGTCGTAACCGTGCCGGTCCGGGCCGCACCGCAGCGCGCATCGATGGTGAAGTCGAGAGCCACGGGACCTACAGGCTGCGGTCCAGCAGCATGGCATCGCCGAAGGACAGGAACCGGTAGCCGGCCGCGAGGGCCGCGTCGTAGAGCGCGCGCCAACGGGGACCGATGAACGCGTCCACCAGCACCAGCAACGACGAGCGGGGAAGGTGGAAGTTGGTGAGTAGCACGTCGACCGCACGCCAACGCCAGGGGCGCCGGATGAACAGCTCGGTCCGGCCCTCGAGCCGGCCCGAGAGCGCCGCCGACTCCAGCGCCCGGACGGTGGTCGTCCCGATCGCCACGACCCGTCCACCCGCGGCCCGTGCCGCATCGCACGCCGCCATCGTCCGGGCGCCCACCTGGTAGCGCTCGGCGTGCATGTGATGCTCCTCGACCTTCGTGGCCGAGATCGGGCGGAACGTGCCCATCCCGACGACGAGGTCCACCATCTCGATGCGCGCCCCGGCGACCCGGCAGCCCTCGAGGACGGCTGGCGTGAGGTGCAGGCCGGCCGTGGGGGCCGCCACCGAACCGGGCCGGTCGGCGAAGACCGTCTGGTAGCGCTCGGGATCTTCCGGCGGATCGGTGATGTAGGGCGGCAGCGGCACGACGCCGTGACGGTTCAGGGCCGCCAGCTCGCCGATCGCGCCGCCCGCCCGTAGCTCGACGAGGCGGGTGCCCTCCCCCGGACCGGATGCCCCGACCCGCACCGTCAGGTCGGGTCCGGCCGTCAGCTCGGACCCCGGCGCCACCCTGCGGCTCGGACGGACGAGCGCCTCCCACTCGCCGCTAGGGAGCCGTTCGAGCAGCAGCACCTCAATCGCTCCCCCGGTCGGCTTGGTGAGTCGCAGCCGGGCCGGCAGCACCCGGGTGCTGTTGGCCACCACGACGTCGCCGGGGCGCACGAGGGCTGGGAGGTCGGCGACCGAGCGATGGTCGGGGGCCTCACCGGGCCCGCGGTCGACCAGCAGGCGGGCACGGTCACGAGGCTCGATCGGTGTCTGGGCGATCGAGGCAGCGGGCAGCTCGTAGGCGAAGTCGGCCACGTCCATGGGGTGTGGCAACGCTACCGGTGGAGTCCCGCCGGTCAGCCCCCGAACAGCGTGGGCGCGGTTCCCGGCGGCCCGTCGGGCGGCGGCGCCAGGCCGAGGTGCTCCCAGGCGGCGGGCAACGCGACCCGACCCCGCGGGGTGCGCATGAGCAGGCCCTGCTGGATGAGGAACGGCTCGTAGACGTCCTCCACGGTCTCGGTTTGCTCCCCCACGCTGATGGCGAGCGTGGACAGCCCCACCGGGCCACCGCCGAAGCGCTCGCACACGGCCGACAGGAGGGCCCGGTCGACCTTGTCGAGGCCCCGGCCGTCGACCCCGAACAGTGCGAGGCCCTCCTCCGCCGTCCGCCGGTCGACCGAGCCGTCGCCGCGGACCTCGGAGAAGTCGCGCACCCGCCGGAGCAGGCGGTTGGCGATGCGCGGGGTGCCCCGGGCCCGGCGGGCGATCTCTGTGCAGCCGGCGTCGTCGATGCGGACGTGCAGGATGCCGGCCGTCCGACGGACGATGGCCTCGAGATCGGCGGCCGTGTAGTAGTCGAGCCGGGCCACGAGCCCGAAGCGGTCGCGCAGCGGGCCGGTGATGGATCCGGTGCGGGTCGTGGCCCCGACCAGGGTGAAGCGCGGCACGTCGAGCCGGATCGACCGCGCCGCCGGGCCCTTGCCCAGGACGATGTCGACCTGGAAGTCCTCCATCGCCGGGTACAGCACCTCCTCGACCGGGCGGGGCAGGCGGTGGATCTCGTCCACGAACAGCACGTCGCCGTGGTCGAGCTGCGTGAGGATGGCCGCCAGGTCGCCGGCGCGCTCGAGCGCCGGGCCCGACGTCGCCTGGAGGTGGGCGTCGAGCTCGTTGGCGATGATGGTCGCCAGGGTGGTCTTGCCGAGGCCCGGGGGGCCAGAGAACAGCAGGTGGTCGGGTGCCTGGCCGCGCCGGCGCGCCGCCTCGAGCACGATGTCGAGGTGGGCCTTGAGCTCGGCCTGGCCCACGAACTCCGCCAGCCGGCGCGGGCGCAGGCCGTTCTCGGCCGCGGCCTCTTCGGGCCGGGACTCGGGGTCGAGCAGCTCCTCGCGCATTGCCTTCACACCTGGCGCGCCGTGGCGAGGTGCCGGAGCGCCTGGCGCAGGAGCTGCGACGCGTCACCGGCGTCGGGTAGCTCGGCGGTGGCGCCGTGGATCTCGTCGGCCGAGTAGCCGAGCCCGGCCAGGGCCTCCCGCACGTCGGACCGCACCGACGGCTCGTGGGTGGCGCCGTTGCCGGTCGCAGCGGAACCCCGACCCGTGACCGCGCGCGGGTCGCCCATGGG
>JBKOUY010000100.1:0-34727 GCA_046723645.1 Actinomycetota bacterium
CACGCTCAAGTGCCTCGCCAAGAACCCGGCGAACCGTTACCCGTCTGCACAGGACCTGCGGGCCGACCTGCGGCGTTACCTCGACGGGGCGCGGATCCTGGCCGAACCGGTGCTGGCCCCGCCGGTCGATCCGGGCGCCACGAACGTGATGGCGCCCACCGGCTACAACCCCACCGCCGCTGCGCCCGGCTGGTCCGACGACGGGTACGGCGACTACGGCCCGTACGGCGACTACCCGCAGCAGGAGGAGGAGCCGAAGCGCTCCCGCTGGTTCCTGCCGATGCTCATCCTGTTGCTGCTCATCCTGGCCGGACTCCTGTTCCTGCTGGTGCGCAACTTCGGCGACAACGGCGACGATCCGACCCTCGTCACCGTGCCGAACGTCGTCGGCCAGCCCGCCGACCAGGCGCAGCAGGCGCTCGAGGCCGAGGGCTTCGATGTCGCCCGGGCGACCAAGACGTCGGAGCGGCCGGTCGACGAAGTGATCGAGCAGGACCCGCCCGCCAACGAGCAGGCCGAGGAGGGTTCGGAGGTCACCATCACGCTCAGCGCAGGACCCGAGACCGCCGCCGTGCCCGACGTCACCGGCAAGACGGTCGACGAGGCCAGTGCGATGCTCATCGATGCGGGCTTCGTCCCCAGCCAGAAGGCCGAGGAGAACGCCGACGTCGAGGAGAACGTCGTGATCCGCACCGACCCGGCCGCCAATGCCCAGGCGGCGGTCGGCTCCACAGTGACGATCTTCTACTCGTCGGGCCCGACAACGATCCAGATACCGGACGTCCGGGGACAGAGCGTGAACGACGCGCGGAACACCCTCAACGGCGCCGGCTTCACGAACATCCAGGAGCGCCAGGAGGCTTCCAACGACATCCCCGAGGGGCAGGTCATCGGCACCGAGCCGGGCGCCGGTCAACAGGCGCCCGCCAACGCGACGATCACGCTGGTCGTGTCGTCGGGTCAGGCCCAGGTCTCGGTGCCCAACGTGGAGGGGCTCACCGAGGACAACGCTTTAGCGCAGCTGCAGGGGTTCGACGTGCAGACTCGCGATCAGAACACCAATGACCCCAACCAGGACGGCCTGGTCCTGAGTCAGAACCCAACAGCCGGTACACAGGTCGACCAGGGATCGACCGTCACCCTGGTGATCGGGCGCTTCCGGGAGAGCGAGACCACGCCGAGCACCGAGCAGCCCGGGCCCGGCTGACCCGACGTCCGTCATGGTTCGCACGCTCGTGCTGCTCCGACACGGCGAGAGCGAGTGGAACCTGAAAAACCTGTTCACCGGCTGGTACGACTGCGACCTGACGGCCACCGGTGAGGCGCAGGCGATCGCCGGTGGCCGACTCATGGCCGAGCGTGGCTTGCTGCCGGACATGGTGCACACGTCGGTCCTGGTCCGGGCGATCCGGACCGCCGACCTCGCGCTGCGCGAGATGGGGCGATCGTGGATTCCCGTGCGGCGGCACTGGCGGCTAAACGAGCGCCACTACGGTGACCTGCAGGGGCTCAACAAGGCCGAGACCGCAGAGCGGTTCGGAGCCGACCAGGTGAAGCTCTGGCGACGGTCGTACGACGTGCCCCCGCCGGCGATGGACCGGGACGACCCGCGCAACGTCCGTCACGACCCGCGCTACGCGGGGCTGCCACCGGAGGTCGTGCCCGACACCGAGTGCCTCGCCGACGTCGTCGAGCGGATGCTGCCGTACTGGTACGACGGCATCGTCCCGGACCTTGCCTCCGGTGGAGTCGTGCTCGTGTCCGCGCACGGCAACAGCCTGCGGGCGCTGGTGAAGCACCTCGACGGCATCTGCGACGCCGACATCGTGGACCTGAACATCCCGACCGGCGAGCCGCTGCTCTACGAGCTCGGCGGCGACTTCCTGCCGCTCGTGTCGAAGCCCACGATCGAGCGTTACCTGCGCTCGCCGGCGGAGATCGCCGCTGCCGCAGATGCGGTCGCCCGCCAGGCTGGCGGCTGACGGCTGCCCGCGCGGTCGACAGGAACGGTGACCCCCGCCGCCATGACGCGCCGGGGGCGCGGGCCGAACGACCCGCGCCCCCGATCGTCAGCGCCCGTCAGAACCTGATGCCGACTGCGCCGCCCGTGGCAGGGATGGGCCAGAGCACGACAGCCAGCAGGAAGGTCGCGAACTGCGACCAGGTGTCGAAGCGGTCGTATCCCTCGTTGAACGCGACGATGACGCCAATCACCAGCCAGAGCAGCACGATGAGACTCGCGAGCGGGATTCGAAGACCCGTACTCGAAACCATGTGTCCTCCCTCGTGATTCCTCCGCCGTCCCGGCACCCTCAGCTGGGGCCCCGCGTTTGCGGGGACGTACCGGAACGACGACCGCACGTTGGGTACCCCACGCGCACCCAGATCACACGTCTCCAACGTGGGTCTGACGGCGCCGAGGGAGGCCAGACCGATGGCGATTGTTTCGGTCACATGACCGTCCACACGTCCCGGCCTGGGGGTCCCTAAGCTCCGCCGCCATGGCACGGGAGAAGTACCTGGACCACCTCGCAACCGTCCCGCTGTTCTCGGGCGCGACGACCAAGGAGTTGCGGGCGGTCGCCAAAGCGTCGACCGAGATGAACATCGACGAGGGCAAGCAGTTCGTCACCCAGGGCGAGATCGGCCGCGAGGCGTTCATCATCGTCGAGGGCCAAGCCGAGGTCTCTCGGGGCGGGCAGAAGGTCACGACACTGGGTCCCGGAGACTGCGTGGGCGAGCTGGCGCTGCTTGACCACGGTCCCCGCACGGCCAGCGTCACGGCCAAGACCCCACTCACCGTCCTCGTCCTCGGACCGCGTGAATTCGCGGGCCTGCTCGACGAGGTGCCGGCCCTCAACCGCAAGATGCTCGCCGCCCTGGCCAGCAAGGTGCGCTATCTCGACAGCCAGACGTTCGGCTGACCGTTTGCGGGGCCGGCAACTGGGCTGCGGGCGCCGACTCGCGGGCGCCGTGACGGATTCCGACGCCTCCGGCCGGGTTGGGTAGGTTTCCGCGGCGTGAGCACCGCGACGATCGCCGACGAGACGGGCGAGCGCACCAGCACACCCACACCGGCGCGACGGATCCGCCCACGCGACGTCGCGATCGGCATCGGCGTCGCCTTCGCCATCATCGTGGTGGCGTCCGGTGTAGTTGCCACCGCGCTGCAGTGGCACGACGACTCCACGGTGCAGCGCGAGGTCTTCCTCAACATCCCTGCGGCCTGGAAGGCCGTCTTCTACACGGTGATCCCCGTCCTCATCGTGTACGGGGCGGTCGTCTTCTCGTGGCGGGTCCACAACTGGGAGCGGGGCGGGCCCGACGACCGCAGCACCACCCGGGCCAACGTCGGGCGCCGCCTGCGGGACTTCCGGGCCGGGGTCTACATGCGGACGCTGCTGCGCGACCCGGTTGCGGGGGTGATGCACTCGCTCATCTACTTCAGCTTCCTGGTCCTGTTCGCGGTGACGGTCGTGTCGGAGATCAACCACCAGGCACCGGAGGGCGCCAAGTTCCTCCACGGTGACGTCTACCGGGCCTACGCGCTTGTTGGCGACGTGGCCGGGGTGGTGTTCCTGGTCGGGGTGGCGTGGGCGATCGTGCGGCGCTACGTCCTGCGGCCGTACCGGATCCGCACCAAGTCCAAGCCCGAGCACGCCGTCATCCTCGGGACGCTGCTGGCCATCGGCGTCACGGGCTTCGGCGCCGAGACGTACCGCATCGCCCTCGCCGGGCGGCCCGGCTTCGAGAAGTGGTCGGTGATCGGCTACCCGCTGTCGGGCCTGGTGGACGACGGCGGGAGCCTCGCCGGCTGGCACCAGGGTTGGTGGCTGGTGCACGTCGTCAGCTTCCTGGTCTTCCTGATCGTCCTGCCGGTCACGATGCTGCGCCATATGTTCACGTCGCCGCTCAACATGTACCTGCGGGACCGCGAACGCCCGAAGGGCGCCATGAAGGCGATGCCCAACCTCATGGAGACCGAGCTCGAGTCGTTCGGTGCCGCCACCGTCGAGGACTTCACCTGGAAGCAGCTGCTCGACACCGACGCCTGCACGATGTGCGGCCGCTGCACATCGGTGTGCCCGGCCCACGCCACCGGCAAGCCGCTCGATCCGCGCGAGATCGTGCTGAAGACCGGCGAGGTCATGGCCCTCACCGGCACGCCCGCGGTGTCGCCGCCCATCGGCGTCGCCCCCGAGATCACGGTGTCCGCCGATTCGCTCTTCGAGCGCATCACGCCGGACGAGATCTGGGCGTGCACGTCGTGCAAGGCATGCGACGAGATTTGCCCGGTCAACATCGAGATCCTCGACAAGATCCTCGACATGCGTCGCTACCTGTCGCTGATGGAGTCCAACTTCCCCACCGAGCTGGGCACCGCCTACCGGGGCATGGAGAACTCCGGCAACCCCTGGGGCCTGGCGCAGACCGACCGCGGCGCCTGGGCGTCCAAGGTCGAGGGCGTCCCCATCATCGAGCCCGGCGGCGCCTTCGACCACGAGTACCTGTACTGGGTGGGGTGCGCCGGCAGCTTCGACGACAAGAACCAGAAGGTGAGCGTGGCGATGGCCAAGCTCATGCAGCGGGCGGGGCTCGACTTCGCCATCCTGGGGCCGTCCGAATACTGCACCGGCGACCCGGCCCGGCGATCCGGCAACGAGTACATCTTCCAGATGCTCGCCACGCAGAACGTCGAGACGCTCAACGGCATGGGCGTCCGGAAGATCGTCACGCAGTGCCCCCACTGCTTCAACACGATCTCGAACGAGTACCCGCAGCTCGGCGGCAACTACGAGGTCATCCACCACAGCCAGCTGCTGGAGTGGCTCATCGCCGAGGGGCGCCTGGACCTGACCGACGCCCGGCTCGAGGAGCGGATCGTCTACCACGACTCGTGCTACCTCGGCCGCCACAACGACGTGTACCTGGCGCCGCGGCGGGTCATCGGCAGCCTGGGCGGCGTCGAGGTCGTGGAGGCCGGTCGCAACGGCACCCGGGGCATGTGCTGCGGCGCGGGCGGCGCCCGGATGTGGATGGAGGAGACGATCGGCAAGAAGGTCAACGACGAGCGCAGCCAGGAGCTGATCGCGACCGGGGCGAGCCGCATCGCCGTGGCATGCCCGTACTGCTACATCATGATCGACGATGGCACCAAGGCCGCCGGCAAGGAAGAGGACGAGGTCCGGGTGGGGGACATCTCCATGCACGTCCTCGAGGCGCTCGAGCAGCGGGACGCCCGGCGGCTGGAGTCCCCGGGGGACTGAGGGTCGATACCGCGGGCCGGTCGGGCCACGCGGCGCCGGGGTCGCCAGCCGGCTCCCGTGACCTGCTGCCCGACGGGTGCACCACGCCCGGGGTGGCCGCCGGGGAGGTGGTGGCGAGGGACGCCTGCCACCGGAGCCCGCCGCCCGCGCGCGCGGCTCGGCGGGCTGCCGACCGCGGTCGTCTGCGACCTGGGCACGCTGTCGCCCGGCGCTCCGGCACAGCTGCGCGATCTCGTCGCGCTGGTGCGCCCCTGGTACCGGGACGGCGACGGCGTCGACGAGGAACCCTCGGCCACCGTCACGCTCAGGCTCCAGGACCCGCAGGTCGACCCCGGCGTCCCATCCGAGGTCCAGGCGATCGCCACCCAGACGATGGTCATCGACCTATCCGACGCCGGCGGCCGGCAGGACCGCGACGACTAGGACGGCTCGTCAGCCGTCTCGGTCCTTGAAGTTCTCCCAGTACCGGCTCGGGGTGGGCCCCCGTTGGCCCTGGTACTTGGACCCGACCCGCGCCGACCCGTACGGCACGTCCGCCGGGGTCGTCATGCGCAGGAAGCTCACCTGCCCGATCTTCATACCCGGATACAGCGTGATCGGGAGGTTGGCCACGTTGGACAGCTCCAGCGTGATGTGCCCGGAAAAGCCCGCGTCGATGAACCCCGCGGTGCTGTGAATGAGCAAACCCAGCCGCCCCAGGCTCGACTTGCCCTCGATGCGCCCGACCAGGTCGTTGGGCAGCGACACCCTCTCGAAGGTCGAACCCAGCACGAACTCGCCGGGGTGGAGAATGAAGGCCTCGCCCTCGTCGATCTTGACCAGACGGGTGAGATCCTCGAGATCCTCCTTGACGTCGATGACGGGCATCGTGTGGTTGAGGAACACCCGGAACAGCCGGTCGAGGCGGAGATCGACCGACGACGGCTGGATGCTCGACTCGTCCAGGGGATCGATGACGACGCGGCCGGCCTCCAGCTCCTGACGAATGGTGTGGTCCGACAGGATCATCGGTCGCCGACCCTAGTGGTCTATCGACGTCCCACCGGTGAGCGCCGGCAGCCCGATCGGCGTCGCGGCAGGCTGGTCAGCTAGCCTCGCTCTTTCACCCCGCGGGTGTAGTTCAATGGCAGAACGTCAGCTTCCCAAGCTGATAATGCGGGTTCGATCCCCGTCACCCGCTCCCTGCAGCGCCTGGTCGTCTTGATGTCGACGCCCTCGCCACCAGGCCGGCCGCTTTTGCCCGCCTCAGGTTGTGCAGCCCGAGGCCGATGTGCCCCTCGAGCTTCCCCGTGTCGACCTCGCGGACCAGGTTGACAGTTCCCTGCCCGGCAGTACGATCGCCACCCTCATGAGCGGGCGGCCGGGGGAGAGCGTGAACAGCGCGTCTCCGGCCGGCGAGAGAGGAGCCGGTGATGAACCGGAAGCGAGTAGCTGCGGTGGCGGCGGCGTTGGTCGCTGTCCTCCTGATTGGCGGAAA
This sequence comes from Actinomycetota bacterium, assembly GCA_046723645.1. Lineage (GTDB taxonomy): Bacteria > Actinomycetota > Acidimicrobiia > Acidimicrobiales > VFJN01 > DASQUK01. The sequence continues at coordinate 6,745 of JBKOUY010000100.1, forward strand.
CGTCCTGCCGTCGGGGGCGCAGGAGCCACCACCACCCATCGCCACCGAGTTCTTGACGGGGCGCGCCGTGTTCACCGACGACGTCGACCTCCAGGTCAAGATCAAGCTGGATGGCAAGGCCACCAAGGTCATCAACGTCAAAGACCCTTCGCGCACCGTGGTGGCGAGGTTTACCGTGCAGCCGGGAGCACAGTTTCCCTGGCACACCCATCGCGGCCCCGTGGTCGTCAACGTCGTCGAGGGTGAGCTGGTCTACGTCGGCGCCGAGGACTGCGTGGAACGTGAATATCCGGCGGGAACCGCCTTTGTCGACCCCGGTCACGGCCACGTCCACAGCGCCTTTAACCCCACCGACGATGTGACGGTGTTCGTGGCCACGTTCTTCGAAGCGCCCGCGGAGGGGCCGCTGCTCATCCCTGCGGAGGCGCCTGCGGACTGCCTCATCTAGGGGCGTCCATCGCGCATCCATCGCACAGCCGGCCGCCGGTCGCCTCGGTTGCTGCTGGTCGCCCACCGGACGACCAGGAGTGCGCGGTTCAGCCCGCCGGTGGAACGAGATGTGTCGTTTGAGGACCGTCACCGGTTGACTTCGTGCCCGCTCCGTGCCCGATCGCTCGGGCGGCTTCGGTCACCTGCGGTCGCTCGCTCGCACGTCGCCGCCCACGCGCCGTGCTCAGCGCTCCACCAGGTCAGCCGGCGATCGCGCAGGTCACCCGCGAGCCGATTCCCAAGCTGATAATGCGGGTTCGATCCCCGTCACCCGCTCTTGCTCACGCGCTCTCGGTGGATCCACCCAGGCCATGATAGGTGCGCTCCGCTCGGCCTCGGGACGCCCAGCTTCTCGTAGGTGCTCCTGATCGAGTCGAGGAGCTCCTCTCACTCGTCGTCCTGCGCGTCGGTGGGCTTGATGCCGTAGTAGATGTCGTCGAAGTAGATCTCCGACAGGCCGCCGCCCCCAGGTGGATCGGCCGCTTCCGGAGGTGCCGCAGCGAGGCCAGGCGGTAGTCGAGCATGCACTTGGGCTCGCCCTTCCTCCACGACATCTCGCGGCGCGATCGCCTCGTCGACCAGCCGGGCTTGTAGCGCCCCAGATCGAGATCGGCCAGGCCATGTGTTGTCCACTTCGTGGATGGTGGTCGATCGCGGGATCTTGCTACCTGGATAGGAGCAGTGCCCTCGACCTCACCGCACAGGGGTTCGGGCCGAACCTACGATGCCGCGCCATGCCGCGGGAGCGGGCGCCGTCGACCACAGGGGGATTTCAATGGGCGCTGGCCGCCATCAGCTTGGCCGGCCTCGCCATCCGGGTCGGGTACGTGCTGCTGTTCCGGCGCGGCGCGGGGTTCAGCATCGGCGACTCGTACGTCTACAGCCAGGGTGCCAACCTCGTCGCCAGCGGCCACGGCTTCGTGAACCCGCTGGCGTGGACGGCCGGCATCCCCGAGCAGTCGGCCTCGCACCCGCCGCTCTATCTCCTGTGGCTGACCGTCGCCTCGTTCGTCGACCCAGGCAGCGACACCTCGCCGCTCACCCACATGCTCTGGTCCTGCGTCCTCGGCGCCGGATCGGTCGCGCTCTGCGGGCTGGTGGGACGCAGGGTCGGCGGGCGCCGCGCCGGGCTGGTCGCGGCAGCCCTGGCCGCCGTCTACCCCAACATATGGCTGCACGATGGGATGTTGCTGTCCGAGACCGCCTCCATCTTCACGGTCGCCCTGACCCTGCTGGCCGCGTACCGCTTCTGGGACTCCCCCACGGCGGCGCGGGCGGGGGTCCTCGGCGCCTGCGGGGGGCTCGCCGCGCTCTCCCGCCCCGAGCTGATCCTCATGGTCCCGCTGCTGTTGCTGCCCACCATCGCCCTACGAGGGGAGGTCCCGTGGCCGCAGCGGATCGCTCGTGCATCCGCCGGCGCCGGCGCCGCCCTCGCCGTCCTGGCCCCGTGGATCATCTTCAACCTGGTCCGCTTCGAGGAGCCCGTCTACATCTCCACCAACCTGGCCGGGACATTGGCGGCGGCCAACTGCGATTCGACGTACTACGGCGACCTGATCGGCTACAAGGACTACGGCTGCGCCCAGGCCAGCTTGGAGGTGGCGGCCGCCCAGGTGCCGGACTGGGACCGCCTGGACCAATCGCAGCGCGACGAGGCGGTGCGGCGGGAGGTCTCGACGTACGTCGGCGACCACCGGGCACGCCTGCCGGTGGTCATGGCCGCCCGGATGGGTCGCCTGCTCAAGCTGTACGGCGTCGGCCAGGAGATCGACTACGACGACCACCTGCACGGCCAGGAGCGGGGGGTTGTGCTAGCTGGCCTCGCCTCGTGGTACGTCGTCGCCGGCCTCGCCGTGGCGGGGGCCGTCATCCTGCGGCGACGGCGGCAGGCCCCCGTCTTCCCGCTGCTGGCGCTGCCGGCCATCATCCTCGCGACGGTCGCGGTCACCTTCGCCCAGACCCGCTACCGCGCTCCTGCGGAACCTGCGGTCGCCGTGCTGACCGCCGTGGCCATCGACGCCGCGCTGCCGAGGCGCCGCACCGCCCCCGAAAACAAGGCCGACGCTTACAAGATCGTGCAGGACCTCATCGACTCCGAGGCTTCATGACGGCGCACCGCAGCCGCGTCTGTCACTTCGTCATCGACGTCGACGACCTCGATCGTGGCATCAAGTTCTGGCCCGTAGCCCTCGACGCGATGGAGGAGCCACCCTCGGAACAGAGCCGCCACATCTATCGGCGGCCACGACTGCCGGACTCGGACGTCCGCGTGCTCCCCCAACGGACCGACGACAAGAAGGTCTCAAAAGAGCGGATGCACATCGACCTCGAGCCGATGACGTCGAGGCCGAGGTGAAGCGCCTCGAAGCCATCGTGGCGACTCGCTGGGACCACCAGCAGAAGCGCGGCCACGACTTCTGGGTCTTGCGGCTTGTGGCCCGGCGGGCCGGGGCCAGAAACGGGCCGCACGTGCTGACCGGTGCTGGGGTTGCGGGACCCCCGGCGCCGATCCCCTCCCTGGTAGACCACCCACCGCAGCGCCGTGGTGCGGTTCCCAAGCTGATAATGCGGGTTCGATCCCCGTCACCCGCTCCGAGCGCCCCCGCCCCCGGAGGTCGGGGGCGCATTCGTCGTCTGGGGAAGGGCCGGAGTCAGGCCACCGGCTGGAAGTCGTGCGCTTGCCGCCAGCTCGCGATCTCCCTCCCCAGAGTGGCCCCCTGCGCGTCCGCCGTCATGAAGTGAATCCCTCCGTAGACCCGCGCCAGGCGAATCTCACTGATCGCCTGGGAGAAGTGGGTGAAACTCCGAGTGATCCCCAGAGTCGCGTGCGTCGCGCTGAACGACATCCGATTCGTCGCGAAAAAGTCCTGCAGGGTCCGTACGAACGAGTTGCTAACGCAGTTGTGTCCAGAGGGGTGATCTGGGTATGGCGGGTTCCCGAGCAGCGGCGTCCAACCCGGCTCGGCCACAGTGGCGGGGTTACCGTCGTCGGCGGCCTCCTGGATCGCGGTCTGGGGCCGCCAGAACCCGTGCCGCTCTTTGTCCTGGAAGCACGCGATCACCGCGTCTGCCCCAGTGAGGTAGAGCATCGCGAAGAATCGGGCGTTGTCGACGGTCGACAGCTCCTGGGACCCCGACAGCTGCCGGAATATCCGGGTCCACATCGCCACGGCGTGATCCGCCCAGAACCGGGCCTGGTCTGTCTGGTCTGCGGTCCGCGTCGAGCCGGTTATCCGACCGAGCGTCTTTACCTGGTCGAACTCCCTGGCATAGGCGGAACCTGCGAGCGCGAGCGGACCGTCGGTGGCGAACTGGGACGCATCGGGCACCAGGAACGGCTCCACCTCCCCGACCCATTTGAAGTTGTTCCCGGCGAGGCCGGGAGCCAGGGCCCGCCACTGTCCCGCGCCCGTGCCCTCGCTGAACGACGGGTCGCCGAACCGACCGTCGCCCGTGCGCTCGGCGATCATCGCGGCCGCCGCGGCGTTCCCCACGGTTACCCCGCCGTCCTCGGCCGGCCCGTCTGGGATTGCCTCGAGCGACGCGGCATAGTGACCCGCGAGCTGCTCGGCCCGGTCCGGGATGAGGTTCAGGAGCACCTGGTAGCCGGCCGTGGCCGCCGCAGCGTCCTTGGAGTAGGAGGATTCGGCCTCCGGCGCTCCCAGGTACGGCTCGAAGCCGCCGTCGATCGCGTTCACGGCGTCGTAGATCGCGCCGTGCACCATCGCGAGGTGCAACACTGCGACGGGCGGGGGCTGGCCCTTTCCGACGATCAGTTCGTTGTACGCGTGGAGGTTCCACGCTAGGACCTGGTCGGGGACCTCGACCTGCGCGGCCGCAACCGACGTCGGCATGACGCCGATCATCGTGAACACCGCGAACATCCCGAGGCTACGGACACAATGTCGGTTCATTGTTTTCTCCTTGAGCCAACCGGTTGGAGCCTCAGCGAAGCGCGTCGAGAAGGTCGCAGAAGTCGGCGTCGCCAACGAAGACCGGATGAGGTCCAGCCACGTCGGGATCTTCGAAGCGGAGGAACACGTTGTTGCTCAAATCGGCGTCGCCGACACAAGCGACGCCCACTGAGACGACACGTATGCTGTCCTGCTTTGTCGTAGGGGCCCACCGACCCCGCCAAGGCCAGCGGCGCGCTTGCCGTCCGTCGACCAACAGCCGAACGCGCAGATTGCCGCCCATGCGTGATCCCGCCGCCACCCCCTGCTGTCTACAACCCGCACCTTAAGCGAGGTTGAAGCTCAGACCGACATCTGCCCCAGCGGGACCCACCGCATGTCGAGTGCTTCCGGCCGCCGCGCGGATCAGGTCGAGGTCGACCGAAACACGCTGTCCGTCAAGTCCAGATGAACCTTGCTTGGCCGGCCGCCGAGCGCACGAGGCCACCGTCGAGTACGACCTTCGATTCGACGGCATCTGCCGCGGGTAACGCTACGTACACGGCGAGCGGTCCGTCGGGCGGCAAGGGAAACACCCAAACGCTGAACTGCCAGCCGCTCGAACCCCCGCCCCCACCGGCCATCGTGAGGATGGGTTCGGTCGGAATGCCCCGGTCGTCTTTCGCAACGTCGAGATGACCGGAGAAGGCGGCTTCGCGGCCCGCAGTCCGCCCGTCCGCGAAACGGACGCCAATGCGTGGCCAGCGGTCAACCACATGCCCCCGGCCTGCCATGAGGATCCGAGACGCGGGTCCCTCATCTCCGAGATGCGGGTTCGTGAGGATGAACAAATTGATCGTGAACCCGTTCGGATAGACGCGGAGGTAGTCGAGTTCTGCGACGACCCGGTCGCTGCGATGAACGATCTCGTTGACCGGGACGACCACCCCCAGCGTGCCCTCCGACGGGCGGTCCCACGCAGGTGGTCCCCACCGCCCCCGCTCGGGCGGTGGGGGCGGCAACGGCTCGAAGAACGACATGGGTCAACCATAGGAAGGTCAGCCCCTTACGTCGCAGGAAACGGTGACGCATCGCGCCTCGCGTAGCCCTCGCCGGTGATCTCCGCCTCCAGAGAAGCCGCGATCCGGGCACCCGCCTCCGCCGACGCGTGCTGGTAGATGATCGCCGCCTGTATTCGCCAGGCGCCCTCTCGGCTGCCGAGGCTAACGACGCTTCCGAGTCGTCGCGGCGAAGGCCCCCAAATGCGGGTTCGATCCCCCTCACCCGCTCTCGGCGCTCCAGCCCGGGTCACGCCAGCTAGGTGAAGATGTCCTCGGGCAGGAAGGCCGACACGAGCATGTTCGGCACGTCGACGACCTGGCTGATCTTGAGGTCCACGGCAACGCTGCAGATGGTGTAGGCCTGCTGGCGTGTCCACCCACGCTCGGTCAGGTGATCGATCATGTTGAGGAGCGCATTGCGGGCGGCGAGCGAGACGTCCTCGGACTGGTCGACGCCGTCTCTGGTGACCGAGATGCCGGTGGTGGCGTAGAAGCGGCGGGGTGCGGCGAACTCGGGCGGCAGGTAGTAGTCCTGCCTGGTGAACCGGAGGTCGCCGATCCCCTTCTCCGCCGCCTCGCCCTTTCGCACGCTGAACCGGACATGCAGCGTGGCGTTCATCTCGATCGCAGTGCCGCACGTCTCGCAGTCGCCCTGGGCGAAGTGGGCGTCGCCCGCGGAGAACAGCCCGCCCGGGACATCGACGGGGATGAGCAGGTGCGTGCCCTTGCTGAGCTGCTTGATGTCGACGTTGCCGGCCTGCTCGCGGGGTGGGATCGTCCTCAGGCCGTGCGCCGCGATGTCCGGGTCGCTCGGAACTGCGGACGCGGGCGACGGCGGCAGCACGAAGCCGCCCCGTTCGAGCGACGCCTGTTCTCGTGCGGTGGTGGCGGCGAGCAGTTCGTGTCCCGGGGAAAGCCCGATCGTGCCCATGAACGGTGCGCCGGGGATGCGGACGCCGGGGAGGTCGGCCGACGTGGCCCAGCCGTCAGCAATGTGCCAGTTGACCTTGAACGGCTCGGGGAACACGTCACGAAGGAACCCGAACCCGGGGACCTGGACGGTGTAGCCGTACTCGTCGGATTCGACGTCGAGTATCTCCACGTCGAGCAGGTCGCCTGGCTCCGCGCCCTCGATGTACACGGGGCCGGTGAGCGGGTGCACCACATCGAGGTTCGGGGACGCGACGACGTCCAGCGAGACATCGGGACCCATCTGCCCGTCGAACGCATCGCGGGTCTCGAGGATCACCTCGTCGCCAGGATCGCAACCGATCACCGGTGGGATGTCCGGGTGCCAACGGTTGTGCCCGGTCGTCGGCTCATCAGTCAGCGTCTTGGTCCGGTCGATCCGGATCTCGGGCGTCGTCTTCATCGGGTCCTCCTCGACTGGCCCCACATCGGAAGCGAGGGTGCACGAGCAATGCGGATCTTGACGTATCGCGGGCCGTCGGTGAACGTCTTGGCATGCGCGTGGTTGGGGGGAAGCGGCTCGGGGTCGCGGGGGTCGCGCTCGCGTCCTTGGCGCTGGCGTCGTGCATCAACTTCGCGCCCGCGGTGTCGTCACAGGCGAGCACCGTCGAGGGTGCCCGCAGCGTGGCCGTCGAGTTCGGGGACGTGACCGGCGACGGCTCCGACGATGTGATCGTGGCGGTGTCGCTGCCGGGCGCAGACGCACTCGTGCGGATGGCACCGTGCGGCGGTGGATGCCTCGAGCGGCGGGAGCAGGTCCTGCCCGGCGAGGACGTGGTCGACCTGGCGGCATCGGACTTCGACGGAGACGGCGTCGAAGACGTCGCGGTCGTGACGTCCGCCGACGTGAGGGTGTACTTCGGCGGTGCTGCGACAAAGCGACGGCCCGAAGGCCTGCTCGCCGACGACTTCGTGGTCGCTGCGGTGCCGGAGCTCGAAGCCTGGAGCCGCGTCGTCGCCGGCGACTTCGACGACGATGGCGATGCCGACATCGGCCTGGGCAGCCGGCAGCTCTACGACTTCGTCGCGGGCGACGGTCGCGGAGGCTTCGCACCCCTGGTCAACGTCGTGCTCCTGCCCAGCCGGGCGTCGATCGGCGGTCTGGCGTCGGGGGACGTCGACGGGGACGGCGATCCTGAGGTGCTGGTGACCGAGAGCGGACTCGGGGCGACGAACATCCTGGGGTCGGTCGTGGCCTTCCGGGACGGAACATCGGCCATCGCCAGCTATACGGAGGAGGGCTTGCTCTTCGCCGGCGTGACGGCGGCCGACGTCAACAGCGACCATCTCGACGACGTCGCCGTGGTGCGCTTCGTTCCCGATCCGATCAACTTCCGGGACGTGCGGCTGCTGCGATCCACCGGCACCGCCTTCACCGGTTTCGGCTCGGGGGGTGCCCTCACGTCGCTGCCGTCGAGGGCGCTCGCCATGGAGCTGCGCGACATCGACCTCGACGGACGGGTCGACTTCCTGGCGTCTGATGGCGCCCAGCTGTCGTGGTGGCACGGGTCGGGAACCGGCAGCTTCGCCGCCCGCGTGGACCGGGCTGCGGGGCCGTCCCCGGGCAGCCTGGCGTTCGGCACCGTCGGTGGCAGCACCAGGGCCGACCTCGTGGTCGCGAACACCACCGCCTCATTCGCCCAGGTGTCGTACCTGACCAACGCCTCGCAGCTTTGACCGGGCCCCCGCCAGCTCGCGGGGCGCGAAGGCGAACGTCGGCTATCTGTCCGGCCACCACGCGCGCAGGCGTGGGCGCCAGGCGGGGACCGCCCGGCGGTAGTCCTCGTAGTCGGAGCCAAAGGTGCGGGCGAGCGTCGGCTCCTCGTACCAGCGCACGAACGCCGCAACCACGGTCCAGACGGCGCCTGCGTAGGCGAGCAGGACCGGACGTCCCAGGATCAGGGCCTGTCCGACGATGACCGCCACGACCGCGAGGTACATCGGATTGCGAACGTGGCGATACGGGCCGCCCACGACCAGTGACTCCGTCGGAGCGACCGGCGCCGGCGTGCCGGACCCCTCGGTCACGAAGCGGGCGAAGGCGACCACGAGCACGGCCGCGCCTGCCACGACGAGCGCCACGCCGAGCGCACGTAGCGGCGCCGCCACCGACCCGCCCGAGCGCCAGTCGGTCAGCAGCCACGGGACAGCGCCCGCGACGACCCCCGGCGCGACGACGAGGAACGCCGCCGCACCGAGGGTCGCCTCCGGCTTGCGCATGCGGCCCCGGCCGCCGCTCAGCGGGCCACGCTGCGCATCGTCGGCCTCACGCGGCCTCGTCGGCCGGGACGTCGCCGAAGAAGCCGGTGATCGCCCGCAGCCGGCCGTCGTCGCCGAGCTCGCCGACGTCGGTGCCGGTGATGACGATCGCTCCGTCGGGCGCAACGAACTCGAACGTGTAGCGCGCCAGGTTGTGGTGGGCGTCGACGCCGCTGGTCCGGCGGAACGTGTGGCCCGGGTACTGGGCGATCACGCCCTGCGCCAATTCGTCGAGCGCCGAGTGGCCCTGCACGTCGAACAGGGGATCGACGAACCGGCCGTCGTCCGCCCATGCGGTGCGGATCAGCTCGGCCCGGCGGCCGGCGTCGGTCTGGGTCAGGCCCTCGAGGTAGGCGTCGATGGTCGCCTTGATATCGCTCATGGGATGGCTCCTCCGCGGTGCGTTGCCGTGTCGCCCACGAGACTGAGCCTCTCCGCCGACCCAAGGCGATTACCTGGCAGGTAGGCGCACCTGCGACCCGGTCCCGTTACGGTCGTCACCATGAGCGTCGCGTCCCCACCCCGTGCCGTCGGCGACCTCCTGCGCCAGTGGCGGCACCAGCGGCGCATGAGCCAGCTCGACCTCGCCGGCGAGGCCGACGTGTCCGCCCGGCACCTGAGCTTCGTCGAGACCGGCCGGTCGCGGCCGAGCCGCGAGCTGGTGCTGCACCTGGCCGAGCACCTCGACGTGCCCCTGCGCGATCGCAACACGCTGCTCATGGCGGCCGGCTTCGCGCCCACGTACCCCGAGACGCCGCTCGACGCCGATGAGATGACGCCCGTCCGCGACGCCCTCGACAAGATCCTGAGCAGCCACCTCCCGTTCCCGGCGGTCGTGGTCGACCGCCACTGGAACCTCGTGTCCGCCAACGACACCGCACTCGCCGTTCTCACCGATGGCGTCGCCCCCGACCTGGTGGGCCCACACGCCAACACCCTCCGCGTGTGCCTCCACCCGGAGGGGCTCGCGCCCCGTATCGTCAACCTCGCCGAGTACAGCGCCCACCTCATCGAGCGGCTCGACCGCCTGGCCGCCGCGTCGGCGGACCCCGAGCTCCTGTCGCTGCGCGACGAGCTGCTCCGGTACCCCGGTGTCTCCGCGGGCCACTCGGGTGGCTCGGACACGGCGTCGCGCCTGTTCGTCCCGCTGGTCCTGCGCGGCGACGACGGCGCGCTGACCTTCTTCAGCACCATCGCCACGTTCGGGACGGCGCACGACATCACGGTCGCCGAGCTTGCGATCGAGGCGTTCTTCCCGGCCGACGAGCGAACCGGCGCCGCCCTGCGCGGGCTCTGACGCCTGGGCAGTTAATTCGTTCGCAACGCCGCGCACCCTCGGCCACAGTGTTGGCCGTATGCCGAGACGACCGAAGGGGGTGCCGATGATCGACAGCTTCAACGAGCAGGGCTCGCTGACGACGCTGCTCGGCCGCGCCCCCGGGTCGCTCCCTCCCGGAACCTGATCCCGGCGCACCGCCGGATCCCCGGCCGACCGGCCGAGCCGCCACGCAGGGCGATCGCGCCCATGTCCAACGGTCTGCGCGGCCTTGTGGCCGCGCCCCACTCCGAGAGGAACTGCCATGCATCAGCACGACTACGTGGTCCAACTGCTGGTCCGCGAAAAGCAGAGCGAGCTGCGCAGACGTGCGCCACGCCGAGTTCGGGCACCGTCGTCCGAACGGCGCTGGGCACGCCGACGCCGCCGCTAGTGAGCAGACACCCGGGTCCCGGCGGTTGGCCGGTCCAGGCACGGGCCGACGCTACGCTCGGCCGGCATGGATCAGCCCACCGCCGAGGCCTGGAGCATCCAACCCAACGGCCCGCTGGTCGGCGAGGTGCGGGTCAGCGGATCGAAAAACGCCGTGACCAAGCACATGATCGCGGCCATCCTCGGGACGCAGCCGAGCACGATCACGAACGCCCCGGCGGTCGGTGACGTCGGGATCACCGCCGACATCCTCACGTCCCTCGGGGTCGGCGTGGAGATTCGGCGTGATCGCATCACGATCGAGCCGACGGCCACGCCCGACGCCAAGGTGCCGCTCGAGTTCAGCGGGCTCAACCGCATCCCGATCCTCCTGCTCGGCCCGCTCCTCCACCGCAACCACGAGGCGTTCGTTCCGCTGGTCGGCGGCGACCGCATCGGGCAGCGGCCGGTCGACTTCCACATCGCGGCCCTGGAGGCGATGGGCGTCGACGTCGAGATGACCCCCGACGGGATCGCCGCCCGCGCCGACCGCCTGCGCGGCGCCCGGATCACCCTGCCGTACCCGAGCGTCGGGGCCACCGAGACCGTGCTGTTGTCGGCGGTCCAGGCGCAGGGCCGAACCGTCCTGCTCAACGCCGCGGTCGAACCGGAGGTCACCGAGCTGGCGTTGTTCCTGCAGCGGATGGGTGCCCGGATCAGCTTCCGGCCCGACCGGAGGATCGTGATCGAGGGGGTCGAACGGCTGGGCGGAGCGGCGACCCGGTTGCAGGGCGACAGGCTGGAGGCGTTCTCGTACCTGGTCGCCGGCCTCATGACCGGAGGGCGAGTGCGGGTCGCCGGCTGCGGCCAGGACCGGCTCGTCACGGCAATCGACACGCTGCAGAAGATGGGCGCACGCTTCGAGATCACCGACGAGTGGATCTCTGCGAGCGCCGACCGCCTGCGCACGGCGGCGGTCCAGACCGACACCCATCCCGGTTTCATGACCGACTGGCAGCCGCCCCTGATCGTGTTGATGACCCAGGCGGAGGGCATGTCGGTCATCCACGAGACCGTCTACGAGGACCGCCTGATCTACGTCGACGCCCTCACCCGGATGGGCTGCGAGATAGAGCTCTACGACACCTGCCTCGGCGGGCCCGCCTGCCGGTTCCACGACACCAACGCCGTGCACTCGGCGGTGGTCCGGGGCGTGTCCAAGCTGCACGGCGCCGAGGTGACCATCCCCGACGTCCGGGCCGGGTTCTCGTCGGTGATCGCCGCCGCCGTCGCGGAGGGGCCGTCGCTGCTCCACGGCATCCAGCACCTCGAGCGCGGCTACAACCAGCCGTTCGAGACGCTGGAATCGCTGGGGCTACGGCTCGAGCGGGTGCCGATCGCGCCCTGAGGGCTCCCAGGCGGCGTCAGCCGGAGACCAGGCTGGCCAAGGCCCAGATGGCAGCGATCGTGCCGACAAGGATCATCAGCACGCTCCTCGCCACCGGCGCGTGCGCCAGCTCGCCCTCCCGGGGCTTGCTGGGTGGTCGGACCAGCGCCGTCAGGCTGCCAGCGGCCATCGCGGAGCCCAGCGCCAGCACCAGCCATGCCAAGAGGTCCTCGCCGAGGAACATGGACCGAGCGTAGGGGCAGATCCGGCGCGACCGGCAGTCGGCACGATCGCTCGGCATGGCATCACCACTGGCTCTCCTCCCCGGCGGATAGCGTCCCTGTCCATGATCACGCCGACCATCGGCTGGCGGGAATGGGTGGCGCTGCCGGAGCTGGGTGTCGAGGCCATCAAGGCCAAGGTCGACACCGGCGCGCGGTCCTCGACCCTCCACGCCTGGTCGGTCGAGGTCGTCGACCGACCCCACGCCGGCCCAGCGGTGCGCTTCGTGCTCCATCCCCATCAGCGGGACGTGTCGCTGACGGTGGCGGCCGAGGCACCGCTGGTGGGGTGGCGGGACGTCCGCTCGAGCAACGGCACCCTCGAACGGCGCCCGGTCATCAGGACGCCCGTGGTCATCGCCGGGCGCCGAGTCTCGATGGAGCTGACGCTCACCCGGCGCGACGAGATGGGCTTTCGCATGTTGATCGGCCGGACCGCGCTTCGACGCCGATTCGTCATCGACCCGGCGCAATCGTTTGCGGGTGGGGGCACTACAGTCGCCGCCTCAGCCCCTTCCCCCCGGCCGCTGGCCGGGTGGATCTCCGCTGCACGCTGACGACAGCCCTTCCACCGTGGGTTCCAGTCGTGAAGATCGCCATCCTGTCGCGCAACCCCAACCTCCACTCGACGGCCCGGTTGCGGGCCGCCGCCGAAGCGCGCGGCCACACGGTGCGGGTCATCGACTACCTGCGCTGCTACATGAACATCACGGCCCACCGGCCCACCGTGATCATGCAGGGCACCGAGCTGACCGACGTCGACGCCGTGATCCCTCGCATCGGCGCATCGCACACCTTCTACGGCACCGCCGTGGTGCGCCAGTTCGAGATGATGGGGGTCTTCACCGCCAACGAGTCGCAGGCCATCAGCAGGGCACGCGACAAGCTGCGCGCCCTGCAGCTCCTGGCGCGCAACGGCCTCGGGCTCCCGGTCACGGGATTCGCCCACTCCACCAAGGACATCGACGGCCTGCTCGAGACCGTCGGAGGGCCGCCGATCGTGGTCAAGCTGACGGAGGGCACGCAGGGGATGGGCGTGGTGCTCGCCGAGACCCGCAAGGCGGCCGAGTCCGTGATCTCCGCCTTCCGTCAGCTCGACGCCAACATCCTCGTGCAGGAGTACATCAAGGAGGCGGGCGGCACCGACATCCGGGCGTTCGTGGTGGGCACCAGGGTGGCGGCGTCCATGCGGCGGCAGAGCGCCCCCGGCGAGTTCCGTTCCAACCTCCACCGGGGCGGCTCCGCCGAGAAGATCCGGCTGACCCCCGAGGAACGGTCCATGGCCGTGCGCGCCGCCCGCACCATGGGGCTCAACGTGTGCGGTGTCGACCTGGTCCGATCCCGGCACGGCCCGCTCGTGCTCGAGGTGAACAGCTCTCCCGGGCTCGAGGGCATCGAGGCCACCACCGGCAGCGACGTGGCCGCCCGGATCGTGGAGTGGATCGAGAAGAGCCACGCCGCCCGGCCCCGGAGAACGCGCCGCAAGGCCTGACAGCCCGGCCATGGCCTCGACCCCGACCCGCGCCACCCGCGCCACCCGCACCGCCCGAAACCGACCGGTCGAGATCGCCGGCACGACCGTGGCACCGGGACGGAGGCGGCTCGTCGAGGTCCCGGTAGCCCGCCTTCCCACCGCAACCCGGTTCAACCTGCCCATCGTCGTGCTCAACGGCCAACGGCCCGGTCCCCGGCTGTGGCTCTCCGCCGTCGTGCACGGCGACGAGCTCAACGGGCTCGAGATCATCCGCCGGGTACTCGAGGTGCTCCGCCCGCGGCGGCTCGCGGGGACGCTCCTGGCCGTCCCCGTGGTCAACGTGTTCGGGATGGTGACGGAGACCCGCTACCTGCCCGATCGGCGCGACCTCAACCGCTCGTTCCCGGGATCGCCCCACGGATCGCTGGCCGCGCAGCTCGCCAACCTGTTCATGTCCAACGTCGCGGCGGCGTCGGACATGGGGATCGACCTGCACACCGGCAGCGACCACCGCTTCAACCTCCCGCAGATCCGCGGCGACCTCGAGGACCCCACGACCCTGCGGCTGGCGCGGGCGTTCGGCGCGCCGGTAAGCGTCCACTCGCCGCTGCGGGACGGGTCGCTACGGGAGGCCTGCCGGCGGCGGGGGATTCCGGTCGTGGTGTACGAGGGCGGCGAGGCGGACCGGTTCAACGAGACCGCCATCAGGGCCGGGGTCGACGGGGCGCTGCGGGTGCTAGCCGACCTCGGGATGCGGCCGGACGACGACCCGCCGCCCGCAGCGGACACCACCGTCGTGCGGCACACGCACTGGGTGCGGGCCCGGCGCACGGGCATCCTGCGCTCCCCCGTGCGCGCCGGGCAGCGGGTTGCCCGGGGCGACGTGCTGGGGATCATCGCCGACGCCGTGGGGGACTCGAGGGCCACCATGAAGGCCCCGTTCGAGGCGGTGGTGATCGGCCACACGCAGCATCCGCTGGTCAACCGCGGCGACGCGCTGTGGCACCTCGCCGACCTCGACCCCGCCGCCAAGGGCAGCGCGGCCCGCCTGCCCCGCGGGCGCTGATCGCGGGAAACCACCCGGGCTCTGCCGGGGCGCACCGGCGATTCCCGGGACGGGCGCCGAGCCAGTACCGTGCCCGGCGATGTCGAGCCGGTATCGCCTGGTCGCGCTCGTCGGACTCGTCGTCCTGGGGGCAGCCATCGCCGGGATCTTCGCCCTCATGGGCGAGGACGAGGGCCCGCCCGCGGCCGACGACGCCCGGGCCTACCTGACCGCCTGGGAAGAGGGCGACTACGCGGGCATGCGGGGGCACGTGCTCGACCCACCCGACTCGTTCGACACCGTTCACCAGCAGATCGTCGACAACCTCGCGGTCACGTCGGCGAGCTACGAGCTCGGCGAGGTCGACACCAGCGGCGACAGCGCGATCGCCCGGTTCACTGCCACGCTGCAGCTCGACGGCCTGGGCGAGTGGTCGTACGACGGGGCACTGTCGATGGCCCTCGCCGAGGAGGACCGCTGGCTCGTCGACTGGACACCGGCCGCCACCCACCCGCGGCTGGGGAGCGGCCAGACGCTGACCCGGACGCGGGAGCTGCCCCCCAGGGCGGCGATCGTCGACAAGGACGGCGAGCCGCTGGCCTCCACCGGCCCCGGCAGGATCGTCGGGCTCGAACCCCAGGCCATCCAGGACCTGAACCAGGTGAAGTCGGCGCTCCAGCAGCAACTCGGGGTCGACCCTGCGGCTGTCGACCGCGCGCTCGGGGCGCCCGGCGTACAGCCGAACCACTTCGTGCCCATCATCTCGGTGAGCGAGGCCAGGTACACGCAGGTGGCGCCGGTGATCTATCCGCTGCCGGGCACCCGGTTCCGCGACACGACTGTGAGGACGACGCCGTCCGAGGGATTCGCTGCGCATGTGCTCGGGCGGACCGGCGAGGCCACCGCCGAGCGGCTCCAGGAGCTGGGGCGGCCCTACCGGCGCGGTGACGTCGTCGGCCTCAGCGGCATCGAGGCCGCCTACGAGACGCAGCTCGCCGGCACGCCGTCGGGCGACATCCAGCTCACGGACGCCGAGGGCGAGGTGGTCGAGGTGCTGGACCGCATCGAGGGCAGGGACCCACAGCCCGTGGCCACCACGCTGGACCGAACCGCGGAGGCTGCGGTGGAGTCGGCGCTGTCCGCCACGGACCGTCCGGCGGCCGCCGTGGTCATCGACCGCGACGGCAACGTCAGGGCCGTGGCATCGCGGCCGCTGGGCGAGTTCAACCGGGCGCTCTCCGGGCGGTATCCGCCGGGATCGACGTTCAAGGTGGTGACGACCAGCGCCCTCCTCGCCAGCGGGGTCACGCCGGACACGCCCGTCGAGTGCGCCCCGACCATCAACGCCGGCGGCCGGGAATTTAAGAACTTCGAGAGCTCCAGCCTCGGCACCGTTCCGTTCGGCCTCGCCTTCGCGGAGTCGTGCAACACCGCCTTCATCAGCGCCTCGGTCCCGCTCCCGGACGCCGACCTGGTGGCGGCAGCCGAGACCTTCGGGTTCAACACCGACTACTCGGTCGGCCTGGACACGTTCGGGGGGAGCTTCCCGGCCCCGGCGGACCCCACCGAGCACGCTGCCGCAGCCATCGGCCAGGGCCGGGTCGAGGCGAGCCCGCTCCACATGGCCACGGTGGCGGCCGCAGTCATCGACGGCACGTGGGACGCACCAGTGCTCCTTCCCGGTCCACCGGCCCCTGACGACGGCGACGCCGCCGCCAGCGACACGACCGCATCGACCACCACCGTCGCCAGCGCCGACCAGACCAGAACCACCGGCTCCGAGGGCGAGTCCGCCGCCGGCGCCGGCCCGGCGGCACGTCCTGAGTCCAGGACCCTTCCGGGGGGGACGGCAGATACGCTCTTCGGCCTCATGCGCCGGGTCGTCACCGAAGGCAGCGGCCAGGCGGCGGCCATCAGCGGCGTCGAGATCGCCGGCAAGACCGGCACCGCGGAGTTCGGCCAGGGCGATCCGCTCCCCACGCACGCCTGGTTCATTGGAATCCGCGGCGACAACGCCGTGGCGGTCCTGGTCGAGGGCGGCGGCGTCGGCGGCCGGGTCGCGGCGCCGATCGCCGGTGCGATCCTGGCTGGGCTTCCGGGCGGGTGACCGCCTGGGCGGCAGCGACGCCGCCGACGCGGGCATTGCGCGGCTCGGCGTGGTCTCTTGACCTCAAGTTGGCTTGAGGTTCTAGCGTTCCGGTCATGCACGCGATCCGCCAGCGCGAGTTCGGACCTCCCGAGACGCTGATCTACGAGGAGGTCTCAGACCCGGTTCCCGCGGACGGTCAGGTGCGCATCGCGGTCGAGGCCGCCGGCGTGCACCTGCTCGATACGACGATCCGGAAGGGCGAGTCGGGTGGGCCGTTCCCGCTCCCCGACCTGCCCATGACGCCCGGGCGGGAGGTCGCGGGTCGGGTCGAGGCGTTGGGCCCAGACACCGACGACCATTGGCTCGGGCGCCGGGTGGTGGCGCACCTAGGCATGGCGAGCGGCGGCTACGCCGAGCTCGCCGTGGCGCCCGTGGGGGCGCTGCACGAGCTGCCCGCCGACCTGGAGGCGGACGCAGCCGTCACCATGATCGGCACCGGTCGAACCACGATGGGCATCCTGGAGGCCGCCCAGCCCACGCCGGACGACGTGGTCTTGGTGACTGCGGCCGCGGGCGGCATCGGCAGCCTCCTGGTCCAGGCGGTCCGCAACATCGGCGCGGTCGTGGCCGGCGTGGCCGGCGGGCCGGACAAGGTCGAACGGGCCCGGAAGTTGGGGGCCGACGTCGGAGTCGACTACCGCGAGCCCGGCTGGCCCGACGCGGTGCGCGAGGCCCTCGAGGGCCGGAGCGTCACCTTGGCACTGGACGGCGTCGGGGGCGAGATCGGCCGCGGCGCCCTCGAGCTGTTGGCACCCGGCGGCCGGATCGTCATGTTCGGCTGGTCCTCGGGCACACCGCTGGAGCTGTCCACGGCCGACCTCTACGCGGGCGGCATCACTGCGTCGGCCGCCGTCGGGCCCCGGATCATGCGGCGGCCCGGGGGGATGCGCGATCTCGAGAGCCGGGCGCTGGCCGAGGCCGCCGCCGGCCGGCTCGTCCCGTCGGTGACGCGGTTCCCACTCGCCGACGCGGCGCTGGCGCATGCCGCGCTCGAGGGCCGGAACACCGTCGGCAAGACGGTGCTGCTGCCCTGAGGACATGCGCGGAGCCTGCCGCGAGGTTGGGCCCCGGCACCCAACCTCGCGGCAGGACTTTCTCGATCAGTCCACCCGGGCCATGTTGGCGAAACGGGTGAACTGCTCGAGGAACGCCAGCCGGGTGACCCCCGTCGGCCCGTTGCGGTGCTTCGACACGATGATCTCGGCCTGTCCGCGATCCGGGGAGTCCGGGTGATACACGTCGTCGCGATAGATGAACATCACGACGTCGGCATCCTGCTCGATCGAGTTCTCGACCGAGATGCCGTTGGCGACAAAGTTGTGCGTCGACTCGACCGTGGCATCGAAGACCGGCTGCCGGCCACGGGGTTCGATCGCAACGACCCGGTCCCAGAACACATCCGAGGACGCCAGAGCCCGGAGGACATCGTCGGCGACGATCTCGGCCACCCGGGCCAGCCGGGACCGGCTCGGGGCGTGCCTGTAGAGCGTCGAGCCGCAGTAGGCCGTTCCGAGACCTGCGGCCAGCTGGCGTGACGTGATCGCATCACCACGCATCGCCGCCTTGACCCGACGCCAGACTGCGACCGGCACCGTGTCGACGTTCGTGTTCGGCACAACCGCCTGGAGGCGATCTCTCAGCACGTCGGCACCACGTCGGCGGCTGCCGACGATCCCAACCCGGCCCAGGAAGGCCAGCTGGTCGTCGCGGCCGTCGATCGAGAGTTGGTAGCCCGGGCGACCAGGCGATCCCGTCACCGTGCGCAACGTCGACCGGATCCCCAGACGCAGCAGGAGGAGCCGCACGTCGTCGACGAGCTGCCGGCTGGTCGACGCGTAGTACACACGGCCTTGGCCCCACCAGCCCACGCATCCATCCGTCGCCCACAGGTGGCGCAGGAACAGCGCAATCTGATCGTCGCAAAGGGCGAAGACCGGGGCCGGCACGAACTTCTCGTGGCTGTGGACCAGTTGGGCCAGCAACACGACCTCGTGCTCGGGCCACTCCTGCGTCTCTTTGGGCTCAGGGATCACACGCGGCACGGCGATCCGGCTCTCCACCGTCAGCTCGTCGAGACGCAGCCACCCATCCACGGTGAGGAACGGGTGGTTGGCGCTCGCGGTGATCCTCCGACCCGAGCCCAGACGCAGCTCGAACACGTCCTTGACGCCGGTCGGAAACGCCTTGGTCATGGTCGCGGGAACCATCCGCAGATCGGTGTCGAGCGACCACACCGGGATGTCGCGTTCACCACTGTCGGCCAACTCGCGGATCGTGACCTCCGCGCCGCTGTCGGACCGCAGCACCCTGGTGTCGCCGGTGACGCAGCCGCTTTCGCGTAGGTCCGCCAGCAACGGGCGCTTGTCGGACCGCAGCTCCAGCTGGCGGGAGAGCTGCGACAGCGCCACCACAGGACATTCGAGCTCGCGCGCCAGGATCTTGAGGCCGCGGCTGATCTCGGACACCTCGACTTGGCGGTTCTCGGCCCGCGTCCGGCCCGTCATGAGCTGCAGGTAGTCGACGACGACCATGCCGAGGTTGCCGACCTGGCTCTTGAGCCGACGGGCCTTGGCCCGGATCTCCATGACCGTGAGGTTGGGGTTGTCGTCGATCCAGATGGGCGCCGAGGCCAGGCGGCCGATGGCCTGGCTGATGCGGCTCCAGTCGTCCTCGCTCAGGCGCCCGGTGCGCACCCGCGCCGAGTCGATGCGCGCCTCGCCGCACAGCAGGCGCTGCGACAGCTCGAGGCTGCCCATCTCCAGGCTGAACACCAGCGCCGGCTGGTTGGCGTACAACGCCGCGTGGGCCGCCATGCCGAGGGCGAAGGACGTGTTGTGCACGAACACGTCGGCCGCCACGAAGTTGTGCCACTCGGGGATCGTCAGGTCGTAGACCTGCTCGTAGCCCTCGTAGCCGATCGCCGCGATCTCGTCCCACGTCACGGCCGGCCCGTCGAGCACCGGGCGCCCGGCCTCCGGTGCTGCGCCGACGTCGTGCCCGGCGCCGAGCGTGGGTGCAGCCGCCTGGGACTGCCCCACCGACACCAGCTCGGGGCGTTCCTGGTGGCCCTCGACGAGGCCTCGGGCGTGGGCCACGATCGCCCCCAGCTCGGGCTCACGGCCGAGCAGACCGATCTCCTGGGCCAAGGCGACGATCTGCAGGGGCTCGTCGACCACCAGCTCGTGGGCGACCCACGTGGCGTCGTCGACGGCGACGACCGACGACCGCACCGAGCCGCCGATGCCGAACCGCAGGAGCAGGTGCTGCAGGTCGTGCGCCAGTCCGGGGCTGCGCAGGCTCATGACCACGCGGCCGGGCTCGTCGCCGCCCGGCCGCCAGACGGCGGCGACCGCCCCCAGCGCCCGGTTGAGGAACCGGGCGAGCTGGCCGGGCGGGAGCCGGAACACGGCACGCGGCACCCGGCGCTCGGCGGGCGGCCCGGCGATGCCGTGGCGGTCGGCGAGGTCGGCGAGGGCACCGCTGGGCGCCACGTCCCACGTGCGGGTGCCGCCCGGTAGCGTGCGATCGACGACCCGCACGCCGTAGCCCGCCCCCCGGTACTCGATATCGGTAGCGACCTCGGGGTTGTCGGTCCACAGGCGGGGCCCGAGCTCGTCACAGCCGGGTGCCACCGCCAGGTGAGCGAGCATCAGGACCTCGTCGATGGGCAGGCTGTCGCGGCCGAAGACCGGGATCGCCGCGGGCACCCCGACGGGCTGGCCCGTCGCCAGGTCGGCCAGAGGGCGCCACCCGCCGGGTGTGAGGAACGGGTGGCTGGCGGTAGTGCGGACCTCCCTGCCCGAGCGCGTCCGCACGCGGTAGACGGGCTTGCGCCCGTCGTCGACGAAGGCGTCAGGTCGGACCGGGCGGAGCTCGCCGCCGTCCGCCAGCGCGAGGACCGAGACCGGACGCCCGGCGAGGCCGGCCCGATGCAGGTCGGCGGCCGTGATCAGCGCGCCGGTGGCCGGGTCGACGATCGGCGTGTCCCAGGCGACGCACTTGCCCATCGACGGCCGGGCACCGACAACCACGAGGTTGCTGGGCTGGAGGCCCGACAGCAGCTCGTCGAGGTCGACGTAGCCGGTCGGCACCCCGGTGATGGCGTCGCCCCGACCGTACAGCTGCTCCAGCCGGTCGAGGTTGAGGCCCAGCAGGTCCTCGATCTTGGAGGTCGAGTCGGTCACGCGCCGCTGGTTGACGTCGTAGACCATCGCCTCGGCGCGATCGAGGGCCTTGGTGACGTCCTCGGGAACCGAGTAGCCGATCTCGGCGATCTCGCCGGCGACGCCGATCAGCCGTCGGAGCAGCGCGTGCTCCTCGACGATGCGCGCGTACCCGGCGGCGTTGGTGGTGGCCGGCGTGGACGCCATGATGTCGACGAGCACCTGGTGCCCACCGACGGTCTCCAGCAGGCCGTTGCGGCGGAGCTCGTCGGCCACGGTGACGGGGTCGACCGGCTGGCCGGCGGCGTAGAGGGCATGGACGGCGTCGAAGATGTGCGAGTGCGCGGGCTTGTAGAAGTCGTCGGCCCGCACCACACCGGCGGCCGCGGCGATCGCCTCGGGCTCGAGCATCATTGCGCCGAGCAGCGACTCCTCGGCGGTGAGGTCGTGGGGAGGGATGCGGCTGCCGCGGGGCCGCCGGGGAGAGGTGACGTCGTCGGCCATGGCTACGTCACCTTCTCCGACATGGCCTGTGGCTAGCTAGACGGAAAACCCGGTGGACTTCCTGTGGATGACCGGCGCCGATCTGGGGACCAGTCGCGGCGTCCGCCACTTTCCGTATGACAGCGCGCCGCGTCCCGCAGCGAAACCCCCAGCCCCGGGCGGGTGACCTGTGGAAACTGTGGGCACGGTGTGAAAAGTCCGAGGGCCGCGCGGTGGCCCGCGGGACGAGGCGCTGGCCGGTGACGTCGGGCAGGTCGGCCATCCGGACCCACCCGACCCAGCCGATTCACTCGCCGACTACGTCGACCGTGACGGGGAACTCGACGTCGGCGTGGAGCTTGACCGGCACCGTGTGGGTGCCCAGCGTCTTGATGGGCTCGCCCAGCACCAGCTTGCGGCGGTCGATGCGCACGTTGGCCTGTGACTCGATCGCCGCGGCGATGTCGGCTGTGGTGACCGAGCCGAAGAGCCGACCCTCGGTGCCGGCCCGGGCCGGGATCGTGAACACGCGGGGGACGAGCGTGGTGGCCACCTCTTCGGCGGCAGCCCGGTCCTGGGCGTCCCGCAGGTCGCGCGCCCGGCGCATGCTCGCCGCCTGGCTTTCGGCCCCGGCCGTGGCCTGCATCGCGAGGCCCTTGGGAACGAGGTAGTTGCGCGCGAACCCGTCGGTCACGTCGAGGATGTCGCCTCGCTTCCCGAGATCGGACACGTCGGCGCGCAGGATGACCCGCATCACAGCTCCTCTGCCGTCGTGGCGTCGGGCGGCACCTCGCCGTTGCCCTCGATGCCCGCCTCGCCCGCGGCAACGGGCGCCTCGTCGCGCGGCATCCGATCGTCGCGCGGCATCCGATCGTCGCGCGGGGTCCGATCCTCGCGCGGTCCGCGGTCGCGGTCGCCGCGGGGACCACGGTCGCCCCGGTCGCCCCTCTCGCCCCGGTCGCCCCGGTCGCCCCGGTCGCCCCGTGGCCCACGCTGCTGGGTGATGCGGGTGACGTAGGGCAGCAGGGCCATCTCCCGAGCGTTCTTGATCGCCCGGGCAACTTCCTTCTGCTGCTGGGCGTCGTTGCCCGTGACCCGTCGAGCGCGCACCTTCGATCGGTCGGACATGAACCGGCGGAGGAGGTTCACGTCCTTCCAGTCGACGTACTCGACCCCATCGGTGGTGAGGATGCTGGTCTTCTTCTTGGCCCTGCGGGCGTTGTCCTTGTTCTTGGACCTGGACTTGGCCATCAGAATGGTTCCTCCGAGGGATCGAAGCCGGGGGCGGGCTCGTTGGACACGCCGCGGCCGCCCTGCCCGCCGCCGCTCCATCCGTCGCCGCCGCCCTCGCGGCGCTCGTTGCGCTTGATGTCGGCCGTGGCCCAGCGCAGGCTCGGGCCTACCTCGTCGGCCACGATCTCGACGACCGAGCGGCGCTCGCCGTCCTGCGTCTCCCACGACCGCTGTTCCAGCCGGCCGGTGACGACCACCCGGGCGCCCTTCTCGAGGGACTCGCTCACGTTCTGGGCAAGGTCACGCCAGCAGGTGACGTTGAAGAACGAGGTGCTCTCTTCCCACTGCTGGTTGTCACGGTTCTGCCAGCGACGGTTGACGGCCACGCCGAAGGTGGTCACGGGGGCCCCGGCGGGGGTGAAGCGAAGTTCGGGGTCGCGGGTCAGGTTGCCCACGACGGTGACGTTTGACGACATGACTGCTTGCCTCCTCAGCTTGCAGCCTGCTCGAGGAGGCCACGCCTGGCGGCCTCGGCGTCGGGCAGGCGCACGACCTTGTGGCGGACGGTCTCGTCCGCGAGTCGCAGCGCTCTCTCGAGCTGGTCGAGCTCGCTGCCGCCCACGAACTCGAAGACCACGTAGTAGCCCTCGACCTTGTGGTTGATCTCGTAAGCGAAGCGCCGCCGCCCCCAGCGGTCCTCACGCTTGATGGTGGCGCCTCGTTGGCCGAGCAGATCGGCGATCCGCCTGACGGTGGCGTCGATCACCTCGTCGTCGAGCTCGGCGTCGATGATGACCATGAGTTCGTAGGCTCGCATCGCGAGCGCTCACCTCCCTTCGGACCCGGCATGGCCGGGGCCCCGCGGCGCGGAGCAGGGTCGAGTTGGACCCGGAGACTGTAGCGGCCGGCTGGGCACTTCCTCACATTCGGATCATGCCGACGGGGTGTGACACTTTCGGGCCCGGGCCCGCGGCCGAGCACGCCTGGTGTCCCGGAAGGCTGACCCGGACACTAGGCCCGATCGGCGCAGGAACCGCCCACCGCCACGCTGCTGCCATCCACCACGCCCACGTCGGCGAGGGCGCCCTGGCGGACCTCCAGGGCGAAGCGATAGCTCCCGCCCGACGGGTAGGTCGGGCACCCCTCGACGTCGGGGCACGGGTCCATGTCCGCAGTCGACACGAGCCCGCCGTCGGCGTCGAACCACGCGATCGACAGGGGCGTCGGCGTGTTGCGCATGTAGAAGCTCGACGACGAGTCCGCGTCCCAGACGAACAGCATTCCGGCGTAGCCGCCGAGGTCGGTGACCTCCATGAGACCCCGTTGGCGCTGGTCGGCGGTCGCAGCGAGCAGCACGCACCACCCGGCCACCTCGCCGTCGGGGCCCGTGATGGCGATCGCCACCTCCCCGAACCCGAGGTCGCCGACGTCGAAGCTGTCGAGCGCAACTCGGTCAGCGGGCCCGGGAGGCGCATCGAGGCCCGCGCCCTGCGCGGCCGGGGCCCCACCCGACAGTGCGGCCAGGTCGGGTGACCGCGACTCCGCACCTGCGCCGTCCCCGTCGTCGCCACACCCCGCGAGGGCCGTGGCTGCCAGCACGACGACGACGAGCAGAGCGCGGTGGATCATGGGGAGGCATCCTGCCATTCGCCGGCCGCCGGCCCCCGGCCGCCGACCGCCGGCCGGGGGCCGGAGCTACTCGGAGTGCCGGGCGCCGGATCCGTAGAGGCTGAGGGTCTCGGCCACGTCGGCCGAAAGGTGGTAGGTCTCGGCGTGCGCCGGGAACCGCCCGGCCCGGACGTCGGCGGCGTACGCCGAAAGCGCGTTCACCGCCGCCGCGCCCAGCTCGGCGTAGCGGCGCACGAAGCGCGGCCGGATGTTCTGCTCGATGCCCAGCAGGTCGTGATACACGAGCACCTGGCCGTCGCAGTCGCCGCCGGCCCCGATGCCGATCGTGGGAACGTCGACCGACGCCGTGACCATGCGCGCCACCTCGTCGGGCACGGCCTCGAGCACGACCGCGAAGCAGCCGGCGGCCGCCAGAGCCTTGGCGTCTCGCACGAGCTCGAGCGCGGCGTCGTGCTGGCGGGCCTGGACCTTGAACCCGCCGACGGCATGCACCGATTGGGGCGTGAGCCCGAGGTGGCCCATGACGGGGATCTCCGCGTCGACGATCGCCTCGATCATCGGCAGCCGCTTGCGGCCGCCCTCCAGCTTGACGGTCTGGGCGCCCGCCCGGATCAGCGTGGCGGCGTTGCGGACGGCGTCATCAGCGGTGGTGTGGTAGCTCATCCAGGGCATGTCGCCGACGAGCAGCGGGCGCGGGTTCTCGCTCGGGGACGAGGCCAGGCCGCGGGCCACCGCCCCGACGTGGTAAGCGATGTCGTCGACGGAGACCTGCAACGTGTCGTCGTAGCCCAGGACGACCATCGCCAGGGTGTCGCCGACCAGGATGAGGTCCACACCGGCGGCGTGGGCCTGGCGGGCACCCGGCGCGTCGTAGGCGGTGACCATGACCAGCGGATCGCTGCCACTCCGCACCTTCGAGGAGCGAATGGCGGGCACGGTCTGCGTGCGCATGGGGACTGAACCCTCCTTCTCCGTCCAGCGCCTGGGTGGCTGCCGGCGGTGCTCTGGACCGTAGTTGGACCGCTAGCTTCAACGCCATGCCGGCCGAAGGACATTCCGACGCCTCGAAGGTTCGCACCGGGACGTGCGATTCCTGCGGCGCCGCGGCCGACGATCTGGCCGCCGTGCACCGCGTCTACGTCACGCCGGCGGCCTGGGACACCGAAGAGAAGGTGGACGTGCTCGACGACGTCGAGCGCTGGTGCTTCCCCTGCCGGACCCAGTATCCCCATCAGCCGCTGGGCGGCTGAGGCGTCCGCGCGGCGTCAGCCGGGGCCTGGGCCCTGGGGGAAGGTCGGAGGGGGCACGGTCGTCGGAACCGTGATCTCGATGGTGGTGGTCGTGTCGGGGACGGTGGTCGGTGTCGGCCGACCACCACCCCCGCCGCCACCACCACCACCGGGCCGCGGGATGGTGAAGGGCGGCAGCGTCATCTGCGGCGCGGTGGTCGTCGTCTCGTCGGCCGTGTACAGCTCACCCTCGTTGATGACCGTTCCGGCGGCGATCTGTTCCGGCGTCGGTTCGACGAACTGGTCGCTGGTGTTGGCGGTCGCCACCTCCATGAACCGCCGCCAGATCTCGGCGGGGAGCGAGCCCCCGGTGACCGTCGAGAAGCCCTCGATGTTCTCCATCGGGATGCTGCCCTGCGGATAGCCCATCCAGACGACCGCCGTGAGCTTGGGGACGTAGCCGGCGAACCACGCATCCCAGTTGTGCTGGGCGGTTCCGGTCTTGCCGGCGGCCGGCTTGCCCAGGTTCGCCCGGTCGCCGGTGCCTCCGTCCTCCAGAGGGCCCTGGAGCGCGTGGGTGACGAGGTCGGCCTGCTCCGGCGACAGCACCTGGCGCTGGGTGACCTGGCGCTCCCAGGCCACCGTCGGCTTGCCGTCCTGGTCCACCCGCTCGACCCGCGTGACGATCTCGGGTGCCTTGTAGACGCCGCGGTTGGCGAACGTCGAGTACATCCCGGCCATCTCCAGGGGCGACGCTGGGGTCGTGCCGAGCACCATCGAGGCGTTGGGCGCGAGTTGCTCCCCGCCACCGATGCCGAGTTGCTCCGCGAGGTCGGCGACGCTCTGGGGACCGATCTCGAGCATCAGCTGTGCGAAGAAGGTGTTGGACGACTGCTTGGTCGCCTCCATGAGGTCGAGGACACCGGCGTCGCTCTCCGAGTAGTTGCTCACCTTCCACGGCTTGCCGACGGCGTCGAGCGCCTCGGGCGAGTCGAAGGTCATGGTCCCCTCGGCGTCGAAGCGTGAGTCCAACGAAAAGCCACGCCTGACGGCCTCCGCGAGCGCCAGCGGCTTGGCGATGGATCCGGTCTGCCGGCCTTCGGACCCCAGGCCACGAACGGCGTAGTTGTTGGCGTGCTGGGCGCCGTCATAGTGGTTGCGGCTACCGACCATGGCCCGTACCAGGCCCTGGTCGTCGACGGCCACGAGCGCCGCCTCGGGGTCGTTGGGGTTCACGAGCGTGCCGGCAACCGCCTGCCAGGCGGCCTTCTGCATGTCGTAGTTGAGCGAGGTGTAGACACGCAGGCCACCGCTGGTGATGTCCTGCTCGCTGAACCCGAGACGGACCAGCTCCTCCTTCACGTAGCCGGTGACGTAGTCGGTGCCGATGTAGCCCGGGTCCCTGGCGCCCCGCAGGGTGTCGGTCAGCTTGAGACTGCCGAAGCGCCGCACGTACGGCTCGGTCAGCGGCACCGCGTTGGCCGCCTCTGCCTGCTCCGCCGTGATGTAACCCTCGTCGTGCATCGCCTCCAGGGCCGTCTGGCGCCGGCGGGCGGCCTCCTCGGGGTGCTTGCTCGGCTCGGCCAGGTTGGGGGCCCGGATGAGGCCCGCCAGGAACGCGGCCTCGGCGACGCCGAACTTGGGATCGCGCACGTCGAGGCCGAAGTAGGCCTGGCTGGCGGCACCCACGCCGTACGCGCCCCGGCCGAAGTAGATCGTGTTGAGGTAGCCCTCGAGGATCTCCTGCTTGGACATCTCCCGCTCGAGCTTGACGCTGAGCACGGCCTCGTTGATCTTGCGGGTGATCGACTTCTCGCGGGTGAGGTCGAACGCGTTCTTCACGTATTGCTGGGTGATCGTGGACCCGCCCTGCTGCACGCCCTCACCTCGCAGGTCGCGGTACAGCGCCCGGGTGATGCCGACCGGATCGATGCCCTGGTGCTCGAAGAAGTCGCGGTCCTCGGTGGCGATCACCGCGTCGATGAGGACCGTCGGAATCTGTTCGTACGAGACGTTGATCCGGTCGCCGTCGTCGTCGCCCACCTTGGCGGCCATGCGGGCCATGGCGTTCTGCGCCGTGCACTTGCCCGCCTGCACATCGGCGGCGCAGATGTAGCTCGACTGCGTGAGGGCCTCCACCTGGGGCAGGTCGGTCTGCGCGAAGAGCACCCCGACGCCGACGGTCGCCGCCAACATCGCCAACCCCAGCAGGAAGAGGGGGCGCCGGAGCCGCCACACGAGGCTGCGCTTGTGGCGCTCATGGCGCCGCGCTCGTCGGTCCGTGCCCTGACCGTCGCCCGGTCCGCCGGATCGGCCGAGGCCCCCTGGGCCACCGGGGGCGCCCCCACCCCACGGCTCACCGGGGTCACCGGGTCCGGCTGGCCCTCCCGGGTCGTCCCAGCCTCCGTAGCCGCCCGGACCACCGGGCCCACTGCGGCCACCGCCGTTGCCCCGGCCGCCACCACCGGCCGGATCCGGGCGCCACCCCCAGGGGTCGGCCAGGCCGCCCGCCCCGCTGCGGGGACCGCGCGAGCCGGGCCCGGGGCCGGCGC
>JBKOUY010000105.1:0-6704 GCA_046723645.1 Actinomycetota bacterium
CGGCGGCCCGCGATCGCCCGGCCGACCAGCGACTCGTTGTGGCCCTCGCCGTAGGCATCGGAGGTGTCGACAAGGGTCGCCCCGGCGTCGAACGCATGCCGGAGGGCGGTGAGCGCACGGTCGTCGTCGACGTCGCCGTACATGCCGGGCGACAGCACCATCGCCCCGAAGCCGATGGCGGGCACGGCGAGATCGCCGAGGTGGCGGGTGGGGAGCGGGAGGGCGGCCATGAGTCCACGATCCGGCCGCAGACCACTGGTCGTCCAAGACCTTTTGCGATAACCGTTCGCTATGGACCTGCATCTGCGCGACCTCCGCTACTTCGTCGCGGTGGCCGAGGAGCTGCACTTCACGCGCGCGGCCGAGCGCCTCCATGTGTCCCAGCCGGCGCTGTCCAGGCAGATCCGCCTGCTCGAGCGGCACCTCCGGTGTGACCTGTTCGTGCGCGAGCCCCGCGTGGTCCGCCTGACCATGGCCGGCGAGCTGCTGCTCACCCATGCCCGTGACGTGCTGGACCGCTGGGACGTCGCGCTGGCCGCGGTGAACGAGGTCGCGGACCGGGCCCGGCGGGTGCTCGTGGTAGGGATCCAGACGAGCGTCGGGCGCGACCTGCAGCGGCGGACGCTCGCGGGCTTCGCCGAACGGCAACCGGAGTGGCGCCTGTCGCTGCGCCTGTGCCCTTGGGACGATCCCACTGCCGGCCTCACCGACGGCACGTCGGATGTCTCGTTCGTCTGGCTCCCCACCCCGGACGACTCCGAGCTGGAGACCAAGGTGCTCTACCGGGAACCCCGATGGGCGGCGCTCCCCGACGACCATCGCCTCGCCGACCAGGTCTCCGTGCCCTGGTCGGACCTCCTCGACGAGGGGTTCATCGCCCTGCCGCCGACCGCGGGGAGCCTCCGCGAGTTCTGGCTCGCCACGGATCACCGGCCGCCCGATCGCCCGCCGCACGTCGTCGCCGAGGCGGCCAACGCCGAGGAGACGTTCGAGCTGATCGCCGCCGGAGTCGGCGTCGCACTGCTGTCCGCCGGCAACGCGCGCATCTACCAGCGGCCCGGCGTGCGCTGCGTGGCGGTGCCCGACCTCCCTCCCAGTGAGCTGGCCATCGCCCGGCGCCACGACGACCGCCGCCCCGCCCTGCTCGACCTAGTCGCCGCCGCCGTCGCCGCGAGTGCCGGGCCGCGATGAGCGGGGTACGCAGCAGCTAGCTCCGCCCCGCTCGGCAAGTACGACCATGCGCATCCCTTCGGCGCGCCGACGTCGATCAGCACGTGCTTCAGAGGATCGCGATCGGGTTGACCGGCGAGCCGGTCCCACCCTCGATCCGCAACGGCGATGCGACGAAGAGGAACTCCCATCGCTCGGCCGCCTCGCACAACGGGACGAGGTCCTCGAACTGGAGGTAGTCGAGCAGGTGGATGCCCATGGCGTTGATCGCCAGGACGTGGATCGGGAACTCGACCCCTTCGGTGGTGCTGGGGGCGGTGTCGTTGTTCCCGTCCGACCCGAGCGCGGCGATTCGCCTGTCGGCAAGGAATCGTGCTGCGCTCGGGTGCAGGCCGGCCTTGCGCTTTCGCGTGTCCCACGGCCCGACCTGCGAGAGGCGGTGCGCATGCCCGGTGCGGATCAGCAGGATGTCACCGATCCCGACGCTGACGCCCTGCGCCCGCTCCGCCGCGTCGAGGTCCTCGGCGAACACGTGCTCACCCGGCTCGAGCCAGCGGACGCCCCGGGCCCGGGGTATGTCGAGAAGCACCCCACGACCGACCAGGCCGTCGCGCAGCAGGTCGATGGCGTCGGCGGTCGCGCCCCGGGACGTGACCTCGGCGACGGGGATGCCCCCGTAGAGCTTGCCCTGGTACCCAACGTGGCAGAACGCGTCGACGTGGCTGTGACCCTCGTTGTGGTAGTCGACGCCGACGTAGTCCTTCGCGAAGCGCAGGCTGCCGGATCCGACGTCGACGTCGGTGAGCAGCGTCATCTTGTGATCCGCCGGCTCGGGGTTGTCGATGCCCCCATGCGTGTTGAGCGTCCGGCCGAGCGAGACGGTCAGCCCCCGGTCGATCAGCCCCGCGGCGGCCACGATCCGGTCGGCGGTGAGGTAGTGCAGCGCCCCCACCTCCGGCCGCTCGTCCCACCGACCCCAGTTGACGAGCTCCCTGAAGAGGCGGCGGAAATCGCTGGCGCTCAGGTCGACGTGACGCGCTCCCTGCCGGGGCTCACGCGCCGCCATGATGACGGCGGTTTACAGCCGCCAGCAACCACTCCAGACTGTGGGCCCGCTGCGGCCCGACGGTATCGGCCACGCCCGCAACGCTACCGGCCGGGCGTTGCGGGGTCGCGGTCGATGCCGGCGGGTTCGAAGATTCCGTGAACAACCAGACCAGATGAGGAGTACGGGATGGGGTCCTCGGCCCGGGAGATCACCGCGGCGCAGGCACGCCAGTTTCACGAGGATGGCTGGTTCGTCCTCGACGGGGCGGTCGTGCCGACCGAGCTCGAGACCCTGCGCGCGGAGTGCAGCCGGCTCGTCGCCGATCGCGATGCGGAGATGACCCGCCTGGGCGTCGACACGCTCGACCTCTGCCACCGCGGCCGCCGCTACTTCCTCCACGCCTATGCGACGAGCCCGGCAGTGCGCCGGTTCCTGAGCTCCGACATCATGGTCGACCTCGCCGGGGCGGTGCTGGGGGACGACGTCTACCTGTTCAACGAGCAGTACGTCATCAAGGCTCCCGACCGGGGCATGTCGTTCGGCTGGCACCAGGACTCGGGCTTCATCCCCTATCCGCATCGGCCATACCTCACGTGCTGGATCCCGCTCGACGACGTCAGCGAATCCAACGGAACCGTGCACGTGCTGCCGTACTCGCGTGCCGGCACCCGCGGGGTCGTCGAGCACCATCGGGATCATGGCTCCAACGACATGATCGGCTACACGGGCCGCGACCCCGGCGATGCGCTGACCGTGCCTGCGGGGAGCGTCGTCGCCTTCTCGAGCACCCTTCTCCACCGCACCGGCCCCAACACCAGCGATCGAGCCCGTGCCGTGTACATCGCGCAATACACCCCCGAGCCGCTGCTCAACGAGGACCGCTCAGGACCCCGGCACCTCGCGGAGCCACTCCTCGTCGGCGGCCACCGGCCGGCATAGCGGGCCCCACCGGAGCAGCTGATTCGGTGCCTCGCAGTCCTGCATCGCTAGTGAGGCTCGACTTCCGGATCGCCGGCCGCGGTCAGGGGCTTGTGGTACACGACGAAATCGCACGGGGACGCCAGGAGCGGCGCCAGCTGTGGGTAGCTCTCGTCGATGCTGCCCGTCCGCACCGGCCGGTAACCGATGCGCGTGTACCAGGCGTGCAGGAACTCCTTCGTCGGATGGGACCAGCCGCGCGGCACGAGCAGCTCGAGTTGCATGACGGCCATCCCCCGCGTCCGGCACGCCTCCTCGGCGAAGCCGACGAGCTCCCGGCCGACGCCTTCGCCGCGATGTGCCGGATCGGCGGCCAGCAGGCCGAACTCGCCGGCGCCGTCGCCGAGCTCCTGGATGCGGATGCACCCGACGGCCTGACCGTCCACCCGCGCCACTGCGATCTGCTCGGCGGCGACCATCTGCTGCATCTCGCCCGTGGTCGTACGGGTGGCACCGTCGACCCACAGCCCCGCCTCGGCGGCGTCGTAGACCCTGTTGACCAGGTCGGTGATCTCGCCCACGAGGCGCTCGTCCCTCGCCGCCGTCGGCGGCAGTACCTCGATCCTCAACCTCGAAGGGCCTTGGGCGGCTGACATGGGGCTACCCCTTGGTCGACCTGGGAAAGGCGGTGCTCGCCTAGAAGCGCCAGCGCGTCGAGCGCGGCGCGTACCGCTCGTCCGTGCCGAACCCGTACACCGTCGTCGGCCGGATGGCGTGGGGCTGGTAGGGGGGTGGTCCTGCCGCCGGCGCGCCGTAGGGAGCGTGGAAACCTCCATCGGTGACGGTGACCGGCCACTGATACTTCGCGCGATACGCCGCCGCCACGCGGTCGAGGAGGGCATCGTCCGACACCTCGTACGCCGCGCCCTCGACGATGAAGTCGATGCCGTCGGTCGACGTCGTGATCGCGCAGCTTGCGTTGGAGGCGAGGTTCCGTCCCTTGCGT
Source organism: Actinomycetota bacterium (assembly GCA_046723645.1). Classification (GTDB taxonomy): domain Bacteria; phylum Actinomycetota; class Acidimicrobiia; order Acidimicrobiales; family VFJN01; genus DASQUK01. The sequence goes on from JBKOUY010000105.1 coordinate 4,143, forward strand.
GCGTTCGGGCTGCTCGTCGTGCACATGGCCCCGTCGACCCAGACGGCCAGGACGGGCCTGACATGCGGCCGGCCGCCGGGGCGTACCGTTGCGAACCAATAGATGCTGGCTCCCGACAGGCGAGGCAACGCGTCCTCCCAGGGGATGACCGCGTCGGGGTCGGCCGGCTGCAGCGCGTCGTCGTCGTACTGGTTCGTGCAGTTCTCCGTCAGGCGAGGGAGGAAGCCGGGCACGGAGACCGACGGTAACGCCCGCCGGCGGCCGGCCTCGACCAAGATTCGGGCGTGCGTCCCCGATCAGCTCAGCCAGTGCACGAGGTTGACCAGGACGGTCAGGACCACGGAGGCGAGGATCATCGCCTTCCACGGCACGAACACCCGGACCCGGCGATCCTGCCCACGAGCGTCGTCGATGTTCGGCGATGCGAACCGGGCGAGGCCGCGGGCGACACGGTGTCCGGCGTCGGGGAACGCTCGTAGCCCGACGTTCAGGACCACGGTGAGCACCGCAGACAGGACGAGCGAGACGACGAGCCAGCGCACGCTGCCAGGTTCGCGCACTGACGACGGCTGCTTTGGCCGCGCTCAGCCGCCGCCGACCGGCTCAGGTTCGCCGCGTCCGGGCCCTGTTCTCAAGCGTCGATCGTCCAGTTGAGCTCGGTGCGGAGCGTGGCCGGGTCGATGTCGGGCGATGGCTCGGTCACGTACACCTCCCCGCCGGGGGGACCGGATCGCCGACCGTGGTCGAGTGGGGGCGCTGCCGCCGCGCAACGCCCCCACACGAGTCCACGGTCGTCGCGTCAGGCGATCCGCACGACCGGCACCTCCCGGAGATGCTCGGGGAGGGGAACGTCGGGCAGCTGGTCCTCGAGGCGGGGCACCTTGGGGGGGCGGCCCCGGCGCCGCTTGGTGGCGACGATCGTCCCGTCGACGAACAGCTGGCCGCCCCACACACCGCACGGCTCACGCCGTTCGAGGGCACCTTCGAGGCAAGTGATGAGCGCGGGACAGCTCAGGCACAGGCGCTTGGCCTGGGCGATGTCCTGCGGCTCCCCGCTGAAGAACACGTCGGTGAGCTCCCCGCTCCCGTGGTTGCAGCGGGCGTGCGTCCACCACGCCGCCACGTCCCTCGGGAGCGGCTCACCCGCCGCGTCTGGAACTGGGTCCGTCGACTCGATCATCTCGTTCGGCACCTCTGGGCGGCAGTCGCCCCTCCGCACGCCGTATTGACGTCCCCCGCACCCGCAACTCATCGGTCGACAAGCGCGAGTTGGGGATCGCGGACCGAGCCGGGTGATCGAGCGTGGTCGAGGGCCCGGTCGCCGCGGTCAGTCCTGTGGGGCGGTATCGAGGTCCTGAAGGCCGATCACACGGAGCAGCGCCAACGCGTCGGCCTCGGGGGTTCCCGGCGCCGCCGAGTAGACGATCAGGCGCTGGTCGACGTCGGGCAGGTGCAGCACGTCGCAGTCGAGGGCGAGCCGCCCGAGCTGCGGGTGATCGACGGACTTGCGGCTACTTCGCCGCACGGCCACCCGCCCTTCGTCCCACAGCGCCCGGAAGCGACCGCTGCCGGCCCGCAGTTCGTCGAGCAGCCGGCGCAGGCCGGGATCGTGGGGGTAGCTGGCCGCCACGAGCCTGAGGGAGGCCACGGTCTCCATCGCACTGCGTTCGTCCTCGTCCGCGTCGTTCGACACCCGTCCGCCGTCGCCGAGGAACCGCTGCCAGGCGACATTGCGGTTCCCGGGAGGCCAGGACGAGAAGTCGCCCAGAAGCGCGGTGGCGAGTGCGTTCCAGGCGATGATGTCGCCTTTGGCGTCGAGCAGGATGGCCGGCAGGTCGGTGATCCGCTCGAGCAGACGCAGCGTGCTGGCGCGCGGCACGGACACGATGTGCCCTGGGAGCGGCGGGGCCGACCCGGCGAGGCGGAAGAGGTGGTCGCGTTCGTCGTCGGAGAGCCGCAGCGCCCGGGCCAGGGCGGCGAGGACGAGGTCGGACGGTGTCGGGCCGCGACCCTGCTCGAGGCGGGTGAGGTAGTCGACGGAGATGCCGGCGAGCATCGCCACCTCTTCCCGGCGCAGCCCGGCCACGCGCCGGCGGGTCCCGGCCGCCATGCCGACATCGCCGGGCGCCAGGCGGGAGCGGTAGGCCCTCAGGGCATCGGCCAGGCCGGGACGATCCACGGTGTCCAGGATGCCGGCTGGCGGGCGGATTGCCTGGGACCACCGATCCCAGGCTCACCCGGCCCTGGTACGCCTGGCGGCGTGGACCGAGGATGGCGGGTATGACGACGGTGCTGATCACCGGGGCCAACAAGGGGCTCGGCCGCGAGACCGCCCGCGAGCTCGCCGGGAAGGGCTGGGCCGTCCTGCTCGCGGCTCGCGATCCGGTGCGGGGCAAGGCGGCAGCCGCCGAGCTCGCTGCCGATGGCGGCGACGTGCGCCATGTGCCGCTCGACGTCACGGACGACGCGTCGGTCGCTGCTGCCGTGGCCGAGGTCGGTGCCATGACCGACCGCCTCGACGTGCTCGTCAACAACGCCGGCATCATCGGATCACGTGTCGCG
>JBKOUY010000228.1:0-9314 GCA_046723645.1 Actinomycetota bacterium
GGCCACGCTGCACGACGGGCTCAACCAGGCCGACCTCGCCCACGTGCTCGACCTCCTCGATCGGGGGATCATCCCCCGTCCCGCCGCCGTCGCCCTGCTCCGGGCGATCCTCGACGCGTCCATGGACTCCATCGGCTACGACCCCCGTGACGGCGAGCCCTACAACTCCCGCGAGCGGGCGTTCGCGGCGCAGATCGGCTCCGAGGCCGGATGGCTGCACGCCGGTCGCCCCCGGCGCGAGGCGACCCGCCTGGCCTTCCGGCTGGACGTCCGACGCCGCACTACGCAGGTGGTGGTCGCAGCCGCGGCGTTGGCGAGGGCGCTCGCGGAACGGGCGGGCGACCACCGCGGCACGCTGTTCGCCGACCAGACCTACCTCCAGCACGCCCAACCGTCGACGGTCGGTCACTACCTGCTGTCGTTCGCCTATCCCGTGATCCGCGACGGGCGCCGCCTCCTGGACGTGTTCGACTGGCTCAACGCAAGCCCTGCCGGCGCGGGCTGCGTCAACGGCACCCGACTCCAGCGCGACCGCACCCCCGTCGCCACCCGGCTCGGCTTCGCTTCGGTGATCGTCAACACCCGCGACGCCATGTGGCAGGTCGACGGCCTGGTCCAGCTGGCGTCCACCCTCGCAAGCCTGGCCCTCACGCAGACCTCGCTCGCCGAGGACCTGGAGATCTGGGCCAGTTCCGAGTTCGACTACGCCGAGCTGGCCGAGGAGTACACGCGTGCCAGCGTGCTCATGCCGCAGAAGCGCAACCCCTACTCCCTCTCAATGATCCGGGGCACCACGGGCGTGCTCATCGGGCACGTCGCAGGGATCCTGGCGGTACAGAAGAGCCCGTCGGCCCGGAGCGACAACCTGATCTTCGCCTACGGCGAGATCCCCGCAGCCCTCGAGCATGCCCGGCGCATGACCGAGCTGTCGGCCGGCGTGGTCTCCACGCTGACCATGAACGAGGCGCGGCTGCGGGAAGCGCTCGCGAACGGCTTCAGCCAGTCCACCGATGTCGCCGAGCAGCTGATGGTCAGCTGTGGGGTGGACTACCGGACGGCGTACGAGATCGTCGGCAGCGCGGTGCGCCGTCTTGCGGCGGAAGGTGCCGCCGCCGGCGACCTCAGCCCGGCTCTGCTCGACGAGATCGCCGTCGAGCAGCTCGGTCGGCCCCTCGGCATCGATGTCCCGACTCTCGCCGACGCCCTCGACCCGGCGGCCATCGTCGCCACGCGCGTTGCGACGGGCGGGGCTGCGCCGGAACCGATGGGCACGATGCTCGCCGACGTCGCCGCCGACGCCGCCGACCTGGCGGCCGCGGCGCGTGAACGCCTCGACGCAGCGGATCGCGCGGCCCACGACCTCGTCGCCGACGCCCGGCGTGTGGTCGCGGAGGCAGGGGGATGACCGTGTCCAGCGACGACGGCATCCCGTCGCTGCCGGAGCGGGCCCGGGTCGTGAACGTCGGGTTGTCACTGTTCGCGGACGCCGTCGCCAGGCAGGGCTTCGACGTGGTCAACGTCGATTGGCGGATCCCCGCCGGAGGTGATCCCGACGTCGTCGCCGCCCTCGCTCGGCTCTACGGACCGAAGGCGGCGGTGGTGGACGCGGCCAACACCGAGGTCCTTCGCCGCCTCGACGGCGGCGCGCCAAGGGCCACCGGTGTGCGCGCCGCCGCCGATGTCGTGCCGGGCTTCGAGGGCACGACGCTTCTCCACTGCGGCCCGCCCATCGACTATGCGGACGCCATCGATCCCCTCCGGCGCTCGATGCGCGCCGCCGTGGTCGCCGAGGGCTGGGCCGCCGACGTCGCCGGCGCCGATCGGCTGCTGGCCGGCGGCCGCGTCGGGCTCGAGCCTGCGAACCGGCATGACGCATGCGTGCCCATGGTCACGGCCATCGGGCCGACGCAGCCGGTGTGGATCGTCGAGAACGCGGCGGGCGGGAACCGTGCCTTCGCGCCCGTGAACCAGGGGCCGGGCGACACCGCGTGGTTCGGCCGCGACACGCCGGCCGCGATCGACCGGCTGCGGTTCCTGGCGGGGGCCGCCCCGCTACTCGACGACGCCGTGCGATCGCACGGTCCGATCGACGTCATGGGCATCGCCGCTCAGGGCCTCCACATGGGGGACGACGTGCACATCCGCCTCCAGGGAAGCACCAACCTGCTGCTGCGTGACCTGCTCCCCCAGCTGGCGGCGCTCGACGACCCCCGCCGGGTGGACCTGGCTCACTTCCTGGCCGGCAACCACCTTTCCTTCCTCAACGTCGCGATGGCGGCGGCCAGGGCGTTGACCGGATGGGCGATGGACGTCCCGCACTCGTCGATCGTCACCACCATGACGCGCAACGGCACGGACTTCGGCGTGGGCCTCGCCGGAGCCCCGAGCTGGCACCTGGCGCCGGCACCCGACGTCGGCCAGGCGCTGTACTACGGCGAGTACGGCCCCGAAGCGGCCGCACCCGACGTCGGCGACAGTGCGGTGCTCGAGCTGGTCGGCCTCGGCGCCGCCGCCGCGGGCGGCTCTCCGGCCGTGGCCGCCTTCGTCGGCGGGACGATGGCTGACGCGCGTGCGACCACCGAGGAGCTCGACCTCGTCTGCGCCGGTCGCAGCACCCGCCTCCGCATCCCCATCCTCGACCTCCGGGGCACGCCGCTCGGCATCGACGCCCGGCGGGTCGTGGAGCTGGGCATCACGCCCAGGATCACCACGGGTGTCCTGCATGCGTCAGAGGGTGTCGGCCAGGTCGGCGCCGGCGTGGCGGAGGCACCTGTGGCGTGCTTCGTCGACGCGGTGATGGCGCTCGACCGCACCCTGGCCTGATTGGCGCCGCCGCGGTGGTGGCGTCCTCGCCAATCGGCCGGTCAGAACGGCCGCAGCGCCAGCCACACCGCCTTGATCGGGGACTCGCCGGCGTTGTGCCAGCGGTGGGGCCGGTCGGTGCGGAAGTGGAGCGAATCCCCCTCCCCCAAGGCGAAGTGCTGGCCGTCGACGTCGATCTCGAACGTGCCGTCGAGCACGAGGATCAACTCTTCACCGGGATGCTCCATCGGCTTGTCGCCGCTGTTCGCGCCGGGCTCCACGGTGGCGATCGCACCCGCGAGGAAGAAGCGGCCGTAGGGACCGGAGATGCCCGCCAGCTCGATGCCGGTGTGGGCGGTGAAGATGGGACCGCGATCGTCCTTGCGTATGTGTGCGACCGGCCGGTTCTCACCGAGCTGTTCCTCGACGAAGTACGACACCGGCCGGTTGAACGCGACCGCGATCTTCAGGAGCGTGGTGATGGTCGGCACCATCCCCCCGCGCTCGATCTTGTGAATGGCGGCCGCCGACACGTCCGACTGCGCGGCCAGCTGCTGGAGCGACATCCCCCGCTGGAGCCTAAGCTCACGCAGTTTCGGGCCGATCGAGCTCACGATCTCGTGGAGCCCGCCGGCCTCGGTACTGCTCTCGTCGGCGTCTGGCGCGGTCGTCTCGGTCGGCGAAAGCTTCCGTGCGGTCATCAGAACACTTCGTAGCAAAGTACGAAAGGCGTGTTCTATGGTAGACGCCTCAGCCGGGCCGGAGCGGGCGCTCCGCTCGTCGGAACTCGAGGGGGTGTCGATGGCACCGAGGCTCGTCGTGGTCGGCGGCGGCGCGGGAGGGATCGGTGCCGCCGGTGCGTTCAAGGGCGTTCAGCCCGACGGCGAGGTGATCGTATTCACCGAATACGAGGACGCGGCCTACAGCCCCTGCGGCATCCCCTACGTCCACGGCAAGGAGATCCCGAGCTTCGAGGCGCTGTTCCTCGCCACGAAGGAGACCTATGTCGACCAGGGCATCGACATCCGCTACGAGACCCGGGTCGCCGCCCTCGACCTGCAGGCCGGGACGGTTCGAATCGAGGGCCAGGGAGCCGTCGGTTTCGACCGCCTGATCGTCGCCACGGGGTTCGACTACGCCGACCCCGGGGTTCCCGGCACCGACCTCGAGGGCCTCTACTACGTCAAGAACATCCGCAGGGCCATGGAGTGGGACAGGGTCCTCGACGACGTCAAGGTGGCCGTCGTGGTCGAGGCCACACCGCTGGGGCTGGAAATGGTCACCGCGCTCGCCCATCGGGGCATCGAGACCCACGTCATCGATCACCGGCCGTGGGCGCTTAGCGACCTGGCCGACCCCGACATCGCCCAGCCCGTGGAGGACTCGTGGGCCGAGCTGGGCGTCAAGATGCATTTCGGCGTGACGCTGGAGGCGTTCGTCGGCGGGCCCAGGATCCGCGCGGTCCAGACGTCGGCCGGCGAGCTCCCCGCCGATCTCGCCGTGGTCTGCACGAAGAAGGTGCCCAACACCTCGTTGGGAACCGCCGCCGGCCTCAAGACGGGACCGACCGGTGGGTTCATCGTCGACAACCGCATGCGCACCAGTGCGGACGCGGTGTACGCGTGCGGCGACTGCGTCGAGGTGCCGCTGGGCGTCGGCAACCTGCCGGTACAGGGGCTGTCGGGCTCCCACGCCTACGCCCAGGGGAAGGTGGCCGGGATCAACGCCGGCGGGGGCACGCGCGAGTACCAGCCGGTGTACGTGCCGTGGGGGATGGTGGCCGGGCTCTGGATGATCGGCGGCGTCGCCTACGGCGAGACGGTTGCCGAGGCACTTGGCATCCCCCATGTGATGGGCACCGCCCAGGGGATCTCGCGCGCTCGCTACTACCCCGGCGTGAAGAGCCTCAAGGTCAAGTTGCTGGCAGAGCCGGGCACCCGGCGGCTCATCGGCGCCCAGATGGTGGGCCAGGAGGGCATCAAGGAACGCGCTGACTTCCTGGCCATGGCCGTCAAGACGGGCATCACCCTCGAGGACCTCGCCTACATGGAGAACGTGTACTCGCCCCCGATCGGTGCGCTCAACGAACCGATCGCCCTCGCCGCCCAGAACGCCCTCGCCAATCTCTGACGACGATGAGATTCGCCCGTTGGCTCCGCAGCAACGCCGAGCACTACCTGTTGATGGCCGCCCAGCGGGATGTTGCGGCACGCTACGGCCACGCGTGCCCTCGGCCACGGGAAGGCGCCAAGGGGCGGTTCTTCCTCGTGCTGTTCGCGCCCGTCTACCGGCGGCTGCCGTGGCGTTTCCGGTCGCTCGTGCTCCAATCGATGCCCGGCAGCCACCGCAAGACCTGGACGCCGCGCGCGCGGCATCCCATCGGGCCCGCCGTATAGCCGCCATCCAACCCATAGTCACCTCGACCAGAAGGAGAATCAGGTGCCAAAGACGGTGCAAGTACCGCTTCCTGAGGAAGGCGAAACCCTGTTCGACACCGAGGAGAAGGTGTTCGAGGACATCCAGGCCGAGCCGGGTGAAAAGGCGTTCGTCTTCATCCACACCGTGCCCTACGAGGGCTCGGTCGCGCTCGTCAACCTGCTCACTGCGACGCGCCTCGTCCGCAAGGGCTTCGACGTCACCATCGTGCTGTATGGGCCGGGCGTCCTGCTGGCCTCGGGTACCCGCGGCTATCCGTCGGTCGGCCAGGAGGCGTTCCCGGGCCACCTCGCCATCAACAACCAGATCAAGACCCTGCTCAAGGAAGGCGCCACGGTCCATGCTTGCCGGTTCGCCATGGGCGCGCTGTACGGCTTCCGCGAGGACGACCTGATCCCCGGCGTCAAGCCGTTCCACCCGCTCGACGTCCTCGACTCGGCTCTCACTGCCTGGCGGGCCGGCGCGTTCCAGCTCAACACCTGGACCGTTTGACCCCCGGTGCCCGCTACGCGGGCGTGACCGTAACCGTGAGCTGGGGCGCCCGGCGCAGCGTGTTGGACACGTAGCACACGCGCGAGGCCCGCTCGACGAGGGCTTCGACCTCGTGGGGCGGACCCTGGTCGAACACCACCTCGAGATCGATGGCACTGAACGACGGTCCGTCGTACGTCGCGACCGCCTTGACCGTCAGCGGACCGATTGCCAGGTCCCGCTTGCGCGCCACGTGGGCGAGCGCCATCGCGTAGCACGATGACAACGCCACCAGCAGGTACTCGGTCGGCATCGCGCCGGCGTCCTCGCCGCCGGACCCCGGCGGCTCGTCGGCTACGAAGCCGAACTGGCGCACCGCGATGTCGGCGCGGTACCCCGCCTCCCAGCGAGCCTCCGCCACGGCGGAGAGCCTGCGTTCACGGGACATCGTGAGCAACGGGGCCCGCAGCCTCGTGCCCGCCGTGGTCGTGCCCCGCCGGCCGGGAGGCGAGAGCGAGCGCCCGCTCGTCGGTTGTCTCGACGGCGACCGTGCCGAGATCGTCCAGCAAGGATTCGAGCGCCTCCGCCCACCGCTCGTAGTAGCGGTAGCCCTCGCCATCGGGGTGCTCCGCCTCCCAGCGCCCGACCGCGGCAATGAGCCGTTCCTGGAAGTCGCTCCACGCGAAGCGTTGGGCCTCCACGAGCGCCATGGTGACGCCGAACAGGCGGCTCTCCCATGGGGCGTCGAACACCATCTCGCCGTTCGAGCGTGGCGGCGCCGCGGGGCCACTGATCGCGAGTTCGACCGGGAGCTCGCTCAAGGGAGCGTCACCCGGGCCACACCGACCATGGCATCGCGCGTCACGAGCGCAGCCAGCTCCTCCTCGGACAGGTGCGACGTGCCCTCGGGCCGTTGGGGGAGCACGAGGTATCGGACCTCGGAGCTGCTGTCCCACACCCGGATCTCCACCTCGTCATCGAGGACCAGGCCCATCTCCGCCAGCAGCCGGCGAGGCTCGCGCACGATGCGCGCCCGATAGGCCGGATCCTTGTACCAGGACGGCGGCAAGCCGAGCACCGGCCAGGGGTAGCAGGAACACAGCGTGCATACGACGACGTTGTGCACCTTGTCGGTGTTCTCCAGCACGTCGATGTGCTCGCCCTGCGGGCCCGAGTAGCCGAGCTCGCCGATGGCGGCCGTGCCGTCCTCGAGCAGCCTCCGCCGGTAATCGGCGTCGGTCCAGGCCTTGGCGATGACCCGGGCGCCGTTCATCGGACCCACGTCGTTCTCGTAGCGGCTGATCAGTCCATCGACCACGTTCGGGTCGATGAGCCCCCGCTCGAGAAGGAGAGATTCCAGGGCTTCGGTCCGGAGCGCGGCATCGGGATGGTCGTGCGTACGCGGCAATGCGGTCATTCGAACGGCTCCAGGTAGTCGTCGTAGAGATCGAGCGTCAGCGTGAACGGCTCGGCGTCGTCACCCCACAGCTCGGTCGAGTCGAACGCCACGGCGTAGACATGCTGGGCGTTCTCGGCGATGAAGTGGGCGTGGGTGTCAGGGAGGACCTGGGCCGGATGGATCGCCGCCACCGTGCCCACATGGTCCCTCGTGTAGCGCGGAAGTCGAGTGTGTCCGGCGTGGGCGTGGGCATTCGTTCGAACGCGGTCACCGACGGCGAAGCGGGGTGACGTGTCGATCTGGCGCAAGGATCCGGCGGCGATCGGCTGGTAGTCCGGCTTGTTCGGCGTCGGATCGGCAGGCTCGTTCACGGCCTCACCGCGCAGCTTGCGCGCCCGCGCCACCACCGCTCCGGGAGCGAGCACGCCGCTGTCCACGAGCATCGTCTCCACGCACGCCAGCCATCTGCCGTAGTACCCGTCGGCCAGGTAGTCGTAGGGGTGCTGGCGATCGATCGCATGGCGCATGGCGTTTAGGTTCTGGCCGGACAGCCGGGCCGACAGAGCACCGAACGCGAACGCCTTGGCCTCCCATGGCTCGTCGAAGACCGGTTCGTCGGGTGGGATCGTCACCGTGCCCCAGCCCTGGGTTCCGCCCATGTCGTGTATTCCGTCCACACGTACCTCCCCCGGAAGGCCAGCCCGTGTGCTGGCCATCTTCGCGCGGGGTCGCATGTGTGGAGGAGCCGACCGGCCCGCAATTTCAGATGCCAAGGGCACCGTGATGGGGTTCAAGCGGTCCGGGCATTGCGGACACGATACGGCCAGGATGCGTCTCCGAACGCCGGGTGCGAGCCAGACTCGGGACGTGACGAGAGCACATCGGCGCCGCCGACGTCTGGATCGATGAGCGGCTTGTCGTCGGGGACTCGCCGATCGACGATCGAGGCCTGTTCTTCGCCGAGCACCTCCGCGCCGGCTCGCGGTTCGACGAAGCGGATCGCGCTCCTCGAACCAGCGAAGCGGTCCAGTCCGGGCGGGCAGATCGTCCTCGAGATCACCGAGCACGCTCGCGTTGACGACGACGGCGCGCTGCGGTACGCAGGCTGCTATTCGCCGTTGCTTACGAGATGCTCGGCTCCGCGGTCATGGCGACGGTTGTCGTCGTGGATTTCTTGGCGGTCGGCGTAGTCGATCAGCGGGCGGGGGTTGGCCAACGAAGGTCGCCGGCCATTAGTCTGGTATAAGACTAACAATCTGCCGGGCGCCGCTTAGGAGGTGCAGGTATGACCCCGACCGAGGTGCTGGAACGGTTTGGATCCTTACTGGCGGAGGGCGATGTCCAGGAGGTGCTCTCGCTGTACGAGCCCGCCGCGGCGTTTGTCGTGGAGCCGGGCAAGGTCGTCACAGGCCATGATGCGATCGGTGCTGCACTCGAGGCCTTTGCGGCGCTGGGACCGTCGCTGCAGGGTGATACCGAGCAGGTCGTGTACGCCGGCGGCCTTGCGTTGGTCTCGAACCGCTGGGTACTTGAGGGGACGACACCGGGGGGCAAGCCCGTGCGCCTCTCGGGCCGCAGCGCTGACGTGTTGCGTCTCGGTGACAACGGTGAGTGGCGGATCGTGATCGACGACCCCTGGGGCGGCGGTCAGTGATCGACGCCGCCGAGCGACAAACGGATTCAATTGGTGCCGCTGTGCGGGGAGCACGAGGCACACGAGGAGTGACCACTCGTACCGATGTCGGAGTCGTGAACCGTACGAACATCGGGTTCCTCCTGGCGAAGGCCTCCCAGCGCTGGAACGAGCTCCTCGCCGACGCGTTTCGAGCGAGCGGCCACGCCGATGTCCGGCCGGCCTATGGGTCCGTGCTCGTCCCGCTGTTCGAAGAGGACGGCTTGCGGATGGGCGAGCTTGCCGCTCGGTCACACCTCGCGAAGCAGACGATGACCACCATGGTTCGTGTCGTCGAACGCGCCGGGTTCGTGGAACGGCGCCCCGATCCCGACGATGCCCGCGCCACGCGGGTCCACCTCACGAGTCGAGGCCACCGGCTCCGACCGCTCGCGACTCGTGAGGTCGCCCGGCTCGAACGGCGCATCGCCGAGCGCATAGGCAACCGTCGCGCCGCGACGCTGCGTGCCATCCTCGCCGAGGTCGTAACTCTCTGACATCGCTGTCCCGGCTCCGACCCACCCGCCAAGGGTG
>JBKOUY010000093.1:0-14350 GCA_046723645.1 Actinomycetota bacterium
GTGCCCGCGGTGGGCGGCCGCCGCCGTCGCTGGGGGCGGCGTGAGCCGGCGGCTGCCCCCGCCGGCGCCGGCGGTCAGTGGCCGCCCGCGGCGCCCGTGGCCACGCTCTGGGCCCAGGGATAGTCGGGCTTGCCGCTGGGCGAGCGCTGGACCTCCGGCACTAGGTGCAGCTCGCGGGGGACCTTGTAGCCGGCGATCTTGGCCCGGCAGTGCTCCTGCACCGAGTCCAGCGTCGGTGTCGTGCCCGGCCGCGCTTGCACGACGGCCGCCACCCGCTGGCCCCAGCGCTCGTCGGGCACGCCCACCACCAACGTGTCATAGACCGCCGGGTGCGACTTGATGGCCGCCTCGACCTCCTCGGGGAAGATCTTCTCGCCACCCGAGTTGATCGACTGCGACCCGCGACCGAGCAGGGTCACGGCGCCGTCGGCCTCGACCATGGCCAGGTCGCCGGGGATGACGTAGCGGGTGCCGTCGACCTCCACGAACGTCGCGGCCGTCTTCTCGGCGTCGCCCAGGTACTCGAGCGGGATGTAGCCGCTGCGGGCCACCCGGCCGATCGTGCCCGATCCCGGCTCGACCGGCCGCAGGTCGTCATCGAGGACGGTGGTGCCCGTCACTGGGGTCACCGTGGGCCCACCCTGCATGGCCGTCCTGCCGGCCTCGACCACCACGATGCCGTTGGCGCCTCCCTCCGACGAGCCGACGGCGTCGGTCATCACCAGGTTGGGGAACCGCTCCAGGTACTGGTCCTTTACCGACGGCGAGAACACCGCCGCCGTCGACGACAGCGAGATGATCGACGACAGGTCGCGGCCCTTGCTGGGCTCCTCGTCCAGGGCCTCGATCAACGGCCGGCCCATGGCGTCGCCGGTGATCATGATCGAGTTCACCTTCTCCTGCTCGACCAGCTCCCACACGCGGTGCGGGTCGAAGTGGGGCACCAGCACGACCTTGTGGCCGACGAAGCTCTGGCCCATCACCGCCCACTGCGTCGCGCCGTGCATCAACGGAGCGATGGGCAGGAACGTGAGCTGGAGGCCGAGGGCCTTGCCTCGCTCCACGAGATCCTGGGGTGCCTCGGCGATGTTCCCGGTCAGCAGGTCGATGCCGCCCCCCAACGCGAAGAGCACGTCCGCGTGCCGCCAGACGACACCCTTGGGCATGCCGGTGGTGCCGCCCGTGTACAGGATGTAGCGGTCGTCGCCCGACCGGGGGGCGAAGTCGCGGTCGGGCGACTGCCCCGCCAACGCGTCCTCGAAGTCGCCGCCGATGACGAGCCGGTGCGACAGCCCCGGCAGGCTGCCGAGCACGCCGTCGACCCGGTCAGTGAAGGCCGCGTCGTGGACGAGCGCCTTCAGGTGCGCGTTGCCGAACAGGTATGCGAGCTCGTCCTCGACGTAGCGGTAGTTGATATTGATCCAGACGGCGCGCAGCTTGAACACCGCCCACAACGTCTCGATCCACTCCACCGAGTTGACCCCGTAGATTCCGACGTGGTCGCCGGGTCCGATGCCTTCGGCGGCCAGGTGGTGTGCCAGCCGGTTGGCCCGGGCGTCCATCTCGGCGTAGGTGCGGCGCCGGTCGCCGGCCACCAGGTACTCGCGGTCGCCGAAGTGGTCGACGGCGTGCTCGAACAGATCGGCCAGGTTGAATTCCAACGTTCCCCTCCGACGCACCCACGTGCCGTTGGTAGAACACGTTACAGATTGGCGCCCGCGTCACCGGGTCCGGGCTTCAGCCTCGCCAGGTCTGGTGGCGAATGAAGTCGTAGACGCCGGTGAAGTCGGATCGGGCCCTGTCAGGGAGGTCGAACACGGCGCCCAGCAGGCGGGCGCCCCACACGATCTCGGCGTTGTGCTCGACGACCAGAGCCGAGTGCAGCGCGTCCTCCACCGACTTGCCGATCGTGACCAGCCCGTGGTTGGCCATGAGCGCCGCCGAGCGATCGCCCAGCGCCGCCGCTACCGCCTCCCCGAGCTCCGCGCTGCCCGACGGGTGGTAGTCGCAGACAGGGACGTCGCCGCCGATGTACACGACGAACTCGTCGATCGCCGCCGGGATCGGCCGGTGGGCGACCGCGAACATCGACGCGTGCTTGGCGTGGCAGTGCACGACAGCCCCGGCCTCGGGATGGGCCGCCAGCGCCGCCAGGTGGACGCCCTTTTCGGACGTCGGTGACCGCTCGCCGGCGACCACGGCCCCATCGAGATCGACCACCACCAGGTCCTCGAGGACCATGGCCTCGTAGTCGAGCGACGACGGGGTGACCACGACGGTCCCGTCGTCGACGCGCCCCGAGACGTTGCCGGCGGTGCCCTCGACGATGCCGCGGCGGTACATGTGCTTGGCGGCCGCCAGCACCGCGTCCTTGACCTCGGCCAGCGGCCTGCCGTTCGGCTTGTCGTCGCCGTCGCTCATGGTCGGGATCCGTTCATGTGAGCACCTCCGGGTTGGCGCAGTGCTCGGGGCGCTCGCCCCGCAACACCCGCCCGATGTCGTCGGCGATCATCGCCGCGTGGTTGATCTCGGTGTCGTACGTGGCGCCGCCGATGTGGGGGGTCAGGACCACGGTGTCCAGCGCCGCGATCGGATGGTCGACCGGAAGCTGCTCGCCCTCGAAGTGGTCGAGCCCGGCACCCCGGAGGTGGCGCGACCGGAGTGCGTCGGTGAGAGCATCGAGGTCGTGGAGCGCCGCCCGGGCGGTGTTGAGGTACACGGACCCGGGGGCCATCGCTGCGAACTGTTCGGCGCCCATCATCCCCACGGTCTCCGGCGTGACGGTGGCGTGCATCGAGACCACGTCGGCGTCGGCCACGAGCTTGTCCAACGAGTCGTGCGTGGCGTCGGCGGAGTACGGGTCGAAGGCGATGACCCGCATCCCCAGCGCCTCGAGCCGCCAACGCACCGCGCGGCCCACGGCGCCGAGGCCCACCAGCCCGGCCGTCCTCCCGGCGATCTGCCAGGCACGGAACCGCTGGTACGGGATCGTGCCGTCGCGGAACACCTCGCCCGCCCGGACGTCGCGGTCGGCCGGCACGACCCGCCGGGTGACCGCGAGCAGCAGCGCCAGCGTCAGCTCGGCCACGGCGTCGGCGTTGCGGCCCGGCGTGTGCAGCACCGGGATCCCGCGGGCGGTGGCGCCGGCGATGTCGACGTTGGTGGGATCACCGCGGGTGGAGCCGATGACCCGGAGGGGCCGGTCGAGCACCGGACCGCTGACGAAGTCGGCCTCGCAGACCAGCACCGTCGCCCCCAGGGCGTCCACCCGCTCGGCCAGGGCCGCACCGTCCCAGATCCGTAGCGGTCGCTGATCGATCCACGGGTCGTACGTGACGTCGCACATCCGGGCCAGCGCATCCAGCCCCGGCCCGCGGCAGGCCGCCGTCACGAGCGCCACCGGACGCCCGTCCGCCGTTGCGCCACCGGCCCCCGACGCCACGTCTTCGGCCGTGCCTGGCGCCGTTCCCGGCGTCGTGGTGCCCTCCTGCGAATCTGACATATGCGTCACAGTAGAGGAGCGCTCGGGCGGCCTGCGGAGTAAGGTCAAACCTGACGTTGGCGTCAGTCAGGGAGCGACCGTGGACGAATCGCACCAATCCGTGGCCCTGTTCGACGACGATCCCTTCGAGGAGTTCAACCGCGCCATGGGCGCCGCGGGGGATGCGACGCCCTACCCCACGCTCGCCCGGCTGCGGGCCGAGGCGCCGGTCCACCCGGGCGTCCCCGACCTCGGGGCGCTGGACTACGACGAAGGATCGACCTTCACCGCCTACGCGTACGACGCCGTCAACACCGTCCTCGGCGACGGCGAGACGTTCAGCTCGGCCGGGTACGGCGAGGTCATGGGCGTGCTCATGGGGCGCTCGATCCTGCAGATGGACGAGCCCGAGCACCACGCCTACCGCTCCCTCCTGCAGCAGGCGTTCACCCGGGCGGAGATGCAGCGGTGGGAGGTCGAGCTCGTCGGCCCCCTGGTCAACGGCATGATCGACGAGTTTGCCGACGACCATCGTGCCGACCTCGTCCGCCAGTTGCTGTTCGTGTTCCCGGTGCGTGTCATCGCCGCCCTGCTGGGCCTGCCCGAGGACGACCTGCCGCAGTTCCACCGCTTGGCGGTCCAGCTGATCGGCGCCACGACGGTGGACTGGGACCGCGCCGTGCTGGCGTCGGCCGCCCTCCGTGACTACTTCGCCGGGATCGTGGAGGAGCGCCGCCGCCGACCCGCCGGCGACATGATCTCGGTGCTGGTGCAGGCCGAGAACGACGGGCAGCGCCTCACCGACGAGGAGATCTTCGCGTTCTGCCGCCTGCTGCTCCCGGCCGGTGCCGAGACCACATACCGCTCGTCGTCCAACCTCATGGTGGGCCTGCTCACCAACCCCAACCAGCTCGACGCCGTGGTGGCCGACCGCAGCCTCGTTCCCCTGGCCATCGAGGAGGGCATCCGCTGGGAGCCGCCCCTGCTGATCATCACGCGGACCGCGACCCGCGACACCGAGGTCTGCGGCGTGCCGATCCGGGCGGGCGCCAGCGTCGTGTGCAGCCTCGGGTCCGCCAATCACGACGAGTCCCGCTGGCCCGACGCGGAGCGGTTCGACATCTACCGTGAGCGCCGGCCCCACATCGGCTTCGCGCACGGCCCCCACATGTGCCTCGGCATGCACCTGGCGCGCATGGAGACCCAGGTGGCGCTGGGGGCGCTCTTCGATCGCCTGCCGGGTCTGCGGCTCGATCCCGACGCTCCCGACCCCTACATCTCGGGCCGCGTCTTCCGGGCGCCGCCCAGGTTGGACGTCGTCTGGGATTGAGGGCAGCGTTTGGCTGAGCGAGCGAGGAGCGAGCGGGGCCCGAGGGCCCGCTGCGGAGCAGCCAGAGCGGAGAGCATGTCGAGCGACACAGGCACGAGGGACGCGACGACCACCAACCGGACAGACCCCGAGCTGGCAGACGAGCTGGTCGCCGCCGTCCGGGACTGGGTGCGCAAGGACGTCGTGCCCGTGGCGTCGGACTACGAGCACGAGGATCGGTTCCCCGAGCCCCTGGTCGCTCAGATGCGGGCCTTCGGTCTGTTCGGGTCGAAGGTGCCCGAGGACTACGGCGGGCTCGGGCTCGACACGGTCACGTACGCGCGCCTGATGGAGGAGCTGGCCTACGGCTGGATGTCGCTGGCCGGCGTGCTCAACACCCACACGATCCTCGTGACCCTGCTGGTGCGCCACGGGACGGCCGAGCAGAAGGCGCGCCTCCTCCCGGTGATGGCCAGCGGTGAGGTGCGGGGGGCGTTCTCGCTTTCGGAACCGGACGCCGGCAGCGACGCCGCCGCCATCCGCTGCAAGGCGACCCCCGACGGCGACGAGTACATCCTCGACGGCACCAAGATGTGGGTCACCAACGGCGAGCGGGCCGGGCTCGTCGCCCTCGCCGCCCGCACACCGGAGGGCATCACCTGCTTCGTGGTCGAGAAGGACCCCGGGCCAGGCTTCGGCGGCATCGCCACCAGCAAGACCATCGGCAAGCTCGGCTACAAGGGCATCGAGACCGTCGAGATGACGTACACCGGCCACCGGGTGC
Source organism: Actinomycetota bacterium (assembly GCA_046723645.1). Lineage (GTDB taxonomy): Bacteria > Actinomycetota > Acidimicrobiia > Acidimicrobiales > VFJN01 > DASQUK01. The sequence goes on from JBKOUY010000093.1 coordinate 5,575, forward strand.
CGGCGTCGGCGGTGCTCGGGGGCGAGGAGGGGCGCGGGCGGGGCCTGCGCTACGTCCTCGGGGCGCTCGAGGTCGGGCGGGTGAACATCGCCGCCCGGGCGGTGGGCGTCGCCCGGGCCGCGCTCGACGCCGCCATGCGCTACGCCCACGAGCGCGAGACGTTCGGCGTGCTCATCCACAACCACCAGGCGATCCAGTTCAAGCTCGCCGACATGGCCACGCGCGTCGAGGCGTCGCGGTTGCTGACGCGCAGCGCCGCCGAGAAGCTCGACGCGGGCCAACGCGCCGACGTCGAGGCGGGCATGGCCAAGCTGTTCGCGTCGGAGGCGGCGCTGGAGGTGTCGACCGAGGCGATGCGCATCCACGGCGGGTACGGCTACAGCACCGAGTTCCCCGTCGAGCGCTACTACCGGGACGCGCCCCTGATGGTCATCGGCGAGGGCACCAACGAGATCCAGCGGATGGTCATCGCCCGGGGCCTGTTGCGTCGCTGGGCGGAAGCCCCGGGTGCGGTGGGGATGTAGTGGTGGCGAGGGTCCACTAGTGGGCGCGCCGGCCAGGGGCCCGTCGCGGCGCCAAGGCGCCGAGACCCGCGCCAAGCTGCTCGACGCCGCCGTGCCGACGCTGGCCGACAAGGGGTACCACGCCACCCGGGTCGACGACATCGTGCGGCAGGCGGGCGTGTCCCACGGCACCTTCTACCTCTACTTCACCAACAAGGAGGACCTGTTCCGCATGCTTGCGGAGCGCTGCGCCGACGACGCCGACGCCTTGGCGTCCTCGCTCGGCGTGGTCGGTTCGGGTCGCGCCGGCGTGGCAACGCTGCGGGCATGGCTGACCGAGTTCCTCGGCTTCTACCGCCGCTACGGCGTGGTGATCCGGGCCTGGGCCGAGAACCAGGTGTCCGACCGGACCCTCGCGCGGCTCGGGGCCGCCTCGTTCGAGCGCATCACCGCCACGCTGCAGGCGTCGATGGCCGGCGGCTCCGAGGGCGATCCAGCCCCCGACCGCGGCGATGCGCAGCGCCGGCTCGAGCTCCGCGCCGCGGCGCTGCTGGCCATGATCGAGCGGTTCGCGTACGTCACCACCAGCCGCGACCTGGGGTTCGGCGAGGACGCCCTGCTCGACAACCTGGCGCTGGTGGTGCACCGCGGCTTCTTCCGTCGGCGACTGGAACATGCGGCACCGGTAGCCTGACGCCCGTGTCAGGCCAGGGCCGGAGGGGGCCGGCGCGGCACCGGGGCGCCGTCACGCCGCTGCTGGGGGCCGCGGTGATGTCGTTGGCGTGCCTGCCCGGGTGTGGGGCGGACGACGACCCGGCCGCGTCCGGCCCCATCGACGAGTGCGACTGGCCGATGTGGGGCCATGGGCCGGACCGCACGTTCTCGTACCCCTGCGACACCGCCATCTCCGCCGCGACCGCCAGCGACCTCGAGGACGCCTGGTTCTTCAATGCCGAGGACGCGGTGACGGCCACGCCCGCCGTCGTAGACGGGACGGTCTACGTGGGGGACTGGTCGGGGAACTTCTACGCACTCGACCTCGAGACGGGCGAGCCCCGCTGGACGTTCCGGGCCCGGGTCCATCCCCGCGTGTACGCAGGGCAGATCGTGTCCTCGGCGGCCGTCGCCGACGTCGAGGGGGAGCGGGTCGTCTACTTCGGCGCCGGCAACGCGCTCTACGCCCTCGGTGTGGGCGACGGCGCGCTCCGCTGGCAGCACCGGCTCGCCCCGCCCGGCGACGACGACGACCCCCGGGAGATCGAATCGTCGCCGGTCGTCGTGGACGGCATGGTCATCTTCGGGTCCGACGTCCACAATGCCGCCGACGGCATCCCGGCGGCCGTGATCGCATTGGATGCCGCCACCGGCGAGGAGCGGTGGACCACCGTGACCGCCCCGACGGAGCCGGGCCCCGGCCCCGGCGATCGGCCGGCTGGCCGGCCGACCGGCTCCGGCTGCGCCGACGTGTGGGGGTCGCCGAGCGTCGATCCCGAGCGCCGGCTCGTGTTCGTCGGCACCGGCAACTGCACCGCGACCCACCGGTGGGGCAGCCATTCCGAGGCGATCCTTGCGCTCGACCTCGACACCGGCGAGGTGCGCTGGTCGTACCAGCCGCACGGTCCCAACCGCGACGACCTCGACTTCGCCGGCGCACCCAACCTGCTCGACGTCGACGGCCGGGCGGCCGTCGGCCTCGGCAACAAGGACGGGGTGTACTACGTGGTCGACCGCGAGACCGGCGAGCCGCTGTGGTCCACCCGGGTGGCGGAGCCCGGCATCCCCGAGCCGGGCAGCGACTACTCGACCGGCGGGTTCATCGGCCCGACCGCCCTCGCCGACGGGGTGATCGTCGGCGGCACCGCCGTCGGTGGCGCCCCCTACCTCCACGCGATCGAGGCCGCCTCGGGCGACGTGCTGTGGCAGCAGGACGTGGCCGGCCCCACCTACGCCGCGGCGGCCGAGGCCAACGGCGTGGTGTTCATCGGCGGCACCGACTTCACCTTCCGGGCCCTCGACCTGCGGGGCGGCGACGTCCTCTGGGAGCGCGAGCTGCGCGGCGCCGTGTCCGGGGGCGCGGTGGTCGTGGGCGACGACGTCATCGCGGTCGCCGGCATCCGCGCCCCCGGTGTCGACACGACCAGCGACAACAGCGGCGTGTACCGGTTCTCTCTGGGGACCGGTGGCGGTCCGGCGACGTCCGATGCGTCCCGCTCGACGACGACGCGGGCCGCCCCTGTGGGACCGCCGGCCACCAACCCCGCGGAGGCGCTCGCCCAGCGGTGCGTGGCGGCGGCGTGCCCGCTCGACTTCACGATCAGCTCCGAGCGGGTCGGGGGCGACACCGGTCGCGGGACATTGAGGATCCACCTCGATCCGTTCCGGGTCGAGGTCCGGGCCGAGGGGCTCGGCACAGCCGGCCGCTGGCTCCGCCCAGGTAGCCCGGCGGCGGCGGACGGCGCCACCGCGTTCGCGGTGTACCTGTCCGAGGGCACCGATAACCCCGTCGGCGGGCTGGTGTGCGTCCTCGATGCCGCCGACGACTGCACCGGCACCGAGAACCCGGCGCCCGGCGCCAGCTACGACCGGATCAGCATCCTGGCGGTGGACGATCCCGGGACGCTGCCGTCGATCTCGGAGGGCATCGACCGCATCGTGACCACCAACGGCCTGGACATCCCCGTCACCCCGGGAGCGTGAACGTGACGACGACGCAGACGAAGCGGCTGACGAGTGCGGTGGCGGCCCTGGCTGCGGCGGCCCTGGTCGCCGCCTGCAGCGGCGGCGACAGTGGCGGCGACGACGCTGGCGGGGGAGGGCCCGCCACCACCCCCACCGACGAGGCCCCCGCTGCGATCGTGCTCAGCACGGAGGGCAACAACCTCAACGCGTACGAGGCGGACCCGCCGTTCCGGAAGCAGACGGTCATCCGCACCGCCGCCGACGATCCCGAGGGCCTCGACATCAACGGCCAGGTGTGCATGCTGCCCGGCGCTTCCCCTGAGGCTGCGCGATCAGCGCAGCCGGCGCCCGAGCGGCCTGGCGCCGAAGGCGCCGACAGCGGGAAGCAACGGTTCGTCGCCGGCGAGGACACGGGCCAGCCGGAACGGACGCCCGGCTGGGGCATCTTCGAGCTGGACGGCGCGGCGGTCGGTGAGCTGGAGGCCCGCGAGGTGGCGCGGCTCGTGCCGACCTACCAGACCGACGGTCCCGAGAACTACGGCTGCGGCGTGCTGTCCGACGGCCGCATCGTCACCACCGACATCGGCAACCAGGTGACCGGGCCGCCGACCGGGCAGCTCATCGTGTGGTTCCCGCCGTTCGACAGCGAGGAGGTCGCGTACTGCAAGATCGACGTGGCGCTGCCGACGCCCGGCGGGATCCACGTCGTCGACGACGTCGTGTACCTGGCGACGGCGCGCGCCCCCGACCACGGCATCGTCCGCTACGAGGGCCCGTTCCCGACCTCCGCCGACGCCAATGGCGGCTGCGGCCGCCGCGACGCCACCGGCGCCCCGCTGGCGAACGCAGTGCGCAGGAGCGTGTTCATCCCCGTCGACGAGCACGTCGCCACGCCGAACGCGGTGGTGGCTGCGCCCGGCGGCGGGTTCTACGTCTCGAGCGCCTTCACCGGGGTGCTCGCCGAGTACGACGGCTCCGGGCGCTTCGTCCGCACCGTGGTCGCGCCGCCGGCCGGCGAGGAGCTCGGCGCCGAGCCGTACTCGACCGGCGCCCCGTTCGGCATGGGCGTCGACCCGGCGACGGGCACCCTCTACTGGGCGGACCTTGGCATAGGCATCACCGACAGCATCGGCCCGATCGACGGCGCCGGCACCGTCCGCCGCATCACGTTCGGCGAGGACGGCGAACCCAAGCCCGCCGAGACGCTGGACGAGGGGCTGGACTTCCCGGACGGCATCGGCATCTACGTCCCGCCGGGAGGGTGAGCGGCCTTCCACTCTTGACTTGGAGCGCGCTCGAACCCGTACGGTCGGGCGCAGGCCGCTGCGACGCCCGCAGTGCCGTCGCCCCGAGGAGATCGCCGTGCAGCTCGGAATCCACGTCCCCAACTTCAAGATCGTGGGCGGGACCCCCGCCATAGCCCCCGAACTGGTCCGGATCGCCGAGGGCGCCGAGGCCGCAGGGGCGACGTGGTTGTCGGTCATGGACCACTACTTCCAGATGGACCAGATGGCCCCGGCCGAGGATCCCATGCTCGAGGGGTACACCACGCTGGGCTTCTGGGCGGGCCACACCGCGTCGATCCGCCTCGGCATCCTGGTCAGCGGCGTGACCTACCGGCACCCGGGCCTGCTGGCGAAGGTCGTGTCGACCCTGGACGTGCTGTCGGGCGGTCGCGCCGCCCTGGGCATCGGCGCCGCCTGGTACGAGCGGGAGCACCGGGGGCTGGGGGTCCCGTTCCCGCCCGTCGCCGAGCGGTTCGAGCGCCTGGAGGAGGCGCTGCAGATCTGCCTCCAGATGTGGGACCCGACGAACAACGGTCGCTACGACGGTCGGCACTACCGGCTGGCGGAGACCCTGTGCTCGCCGGAGCCGCTCAGCCAGCCCCACCCGCCGATCATGATCGGCGGCAGCGGCGAGCGGAAGACGCTCCGGCTGGTGGCCAAGTACGGCCAGTCCTGCAACCTGTTCGGGGCGTCGACCGACGAGGTCGCCCACAAGCTCGACGTGCTCCACCGGCATTGCGACGAGGTGGGCAGCGACTACGACGAGATCGTCAAGACCATCCTCTACCGGGGCGCGGAGCTGGACGGCGGCGACATCGACGGGTTCGCGGCCGAGATGGCCGGCTACGCCAAGCTCGGGGTGGAGGGCGTCATGGTGATGCCGCTCACCGACCGGCCGGCCGACTGGGTCGAGCAGCGCTGCATCCCGGCGGCGGCCCGGCTGGCCGACGTGTCATAACGGTCGGCGCGCGCCGGGCCGGCGGGGCAAAGTGTCGCGGTGCGAATCGCGATCCTGGCGCCCATGCCTTCGGAGCTGCGGCCGCTGGTGAAGACGCTGCGGTTGCGGCCGTCGCCGGCGCCGGTCGGAACGAGGGTCCACGAGGGCCTGTCGGGTTCCGCATCCGTGGTGGCGGCGATGACCGGGATGGGCACCGCCGGGGCCGCCCGGGCGGCGCGGCGGATGCTCGATGCCGGCGATGTCGATCACGTGATGGTCGTCGGCATCGCCGGTGGCATCGACGACCGCCTCGCCATCGGCGACGTCATCAGGCCGAGCGTCGTCATCGACGGGGCGTCGGGAGCCGAGTACCGGCCCCACCCGCTGGGTGAACGGTCCGACCCTCCCGACCAGGGCGCCCTCCACACGTCGGACGAGTTCATCGTCGATCCCGAGCGGGTGGCGGCGCTCCGCGAGAGGGGCGTCATAGCCATGGACATGGAGACGGCCGCGGTGGCCGCCGTATGCGAGGAGCTCGGCTGCCCGTGGTCGGTGGTCCGCGCCATCAGCGACCGGTCGAGCGACGGGATGGCCGACGAGGCCGTCTTCGAGCTCGCCCATCCCGACGGCTCGCCCAACCTGCGGGCCGCGGCGCGCTTCGTGGCGCGGCACCCGGGGCGCATCCCGCAGCTGGTCCGGCTCGGCCGGGACGCCAGCAAGGCCGCCAACGCCGCCGCCAGCGCGGCTGCCGAGGCCTGCCGCCAGCTGACGCCATGACCAGCGACTTGGGCGACGCCCCCGCGTCGATCATCCCTGACATCCGCTACGTGCGCAGGCGCGGCGAGGAGCAGCGCGCGACCTACTTCGAGCTGTTCTTCGACCTCGTCTACGTCTTCGCGATCACGCAGCTCTCCCACTACCTGCTGGCGCACCTCACGTGGGCCGGCGCGGCCCAGGCTGCGTTCCTCCTGTGCGCCATCTATTGGGCCTGGAACTACACCACCTGGATGACCAACTGGTTCGACCCCGAGGTGTCGGTGGTCCGGGTGGTGCTGGTGCTCGTGATGCTGGCCAGCCTGCTCATGGCCGTCGCAATCCCCGAGGCATTTGGCGACCACGGGTTGCTGTTCGCCGCCAGCTACTGCGCGCTCCAGGTCGGGCGCAACGCGTTCGTCGTGGCCGTCACCCCGGCGGGTCCCTTCCACCGCAACTTCGAGCAGATCCTGGGCTGGAGCATCCTGTCGGTCCCGCTGTGGATCGGCGGCGCGCTGGTGCACGGTGACGCCCGCTGGGGGCTGTGGCTCGTGGCTTTCGGGCTCGACCTGGCGGCGCCGCTGGCCCGGTTCTGGCTACCGAGGTTCGGCGGCGGGACGCCCATGATCGAGTGGGCGATCGACGCCGGCCACTTCGCCGAGCGCTTCCAGCTGTTCGTGATCATCGTCCTGGGCGAGAGCATCGTCCTCACCGGTGCCACCGCCACCGACGTCGGGTTGGAGCTGTCGGTCGTCGTGGCCCTGGGCTTCGCCTTCCTCGCGTCGGTGGCCCTGTGGTGGCTCTACTTCGGGCAGGTGGCGACCGCGGCCGTCCGGCGCATGGCGGCGGCCGAGGTCCCGGGACAGGTGGGCCGGGACGCGTACACATACCTCCACCTGCCGATCGTCGCCGGGATCCTGCTCACCGCCGTCGGCGACGAGCTCGTGATCGCCCATCCCGGAGACGAGCTCGGCACGGCGGGCGCCCTGGTCACCCTGGCAGGGCCGGCGCTCTACCTGCTCGGCGTCGTCGCCTTCGGCGCGCGCGTCGGGCGCCACCAGCCGTGGACGCGTGCGGCGGCCGCGGCGCTGATGCTCGCAGCCGTGCCGCTCGCCGCCGAGGCGCCAGGCCTGCTGGTGACGGGGCTGGTGACCGCGCTGCTGGTCACGCTCGTCGTCGCCGACCGGCTGCGCGTGGGCCACCCCAGCTCGGCGGAGTGAGGGCCGGCCCCGGGGGTCAGCGGCTGCGTTCGCCGAGGGAGTCCAGGAAGGCAGCGACTGCGGCGGCGGAGTGGTGTCGCCACATGGCGACGTGATCCGTCCTCGGCGGCGTGGTGGCCCGCTGCTCGAGGAGGTCGGCGAACGCCCCCCGCTGCGCCTCGATCAGGTCGTCCGGCCGGAGCCCGAGCTGTTCGGTGATGACGAGCTTGAGCAGGAAGGCGCTGCGGACATCGCGGATGTGCTTCACGGGCGTGACGAGCCAGCGGCGAAGGTGTGCGCGCCCGCGGGACGTCGCGCGGTAGACGGTGCGGGGCGGGCCGGCGGCGCTGGGCTCGGTGCGCCGGGGCTCGACCAGGCCGAGCGCCTCCAGGCGTTCGAGGGCGCGGTAGACGAGCTGCCGGGTCAGGTGCCAGACGTTGCCGATCGGGGCGCCGGCACGGAGCTCGGCGGCGATGTCGTAGCCATGGCGGGGCTTTTCGACCAGGACGCCGAGGACGGCCCACTCGTTGAGCGAGAGCGTCGGGCGGCGTTCCACACCCCGAGGTTGCCACGGCCGACCCGCACCGGTGCGACTGCTAGGTTCACTGCGACTACCGGATTATGGAGAACCAGGTCTGGATGAAACATGAAGCTCCGTGTGCTTCGCCTTCTCGCCGTCGTCAGCGTGCCCGCAGTCGTGCTCGCCGCTTGTGGAGACGATGACGACGACGATGCCGGCTCGACCACGACGGACGCGCCGGCCCAGGGCTCGGCGGTGGAGGGCGACATCACGGTGTTCGCAGCCGCCTCGCTGACGGACGCGTTCACGGAGCTCGGGACCACATTCGAGTCGGAGAACCCCGACGCCTCCGTCGAGTTCAACTTCGCGGCATCGTCGGCGCTCCGGGAGCAGATCATGGCCGGGGCCCCAGCCGACGTCTTCGCCTCGGCGAACACCTCGAACATGGATCAGGTCGTCGACGGCGGGGCTGCGAGCGATCCCCAGAACTTCGTGACCAACCTGCTCGAGATCGCGGTGCCGGCGGGCAACGAGGCCAAAGTCTCCGGGCTGGACGACTTCGCCAACCCCGACCTGCTCATCGGGCTCTGCGCCGAGGAGGTGCCCTGCGGCGAGTTCGGTCGCGAAGCGCTGGCCAACGCCGGCGTCACCCCCTCGATCGACACCAACGAACCCGACGTGCGGTCGTTGCTGACCAAGATCGAGGCCGGCGACCTCGACGCCGGGATCGTCTACGTCACCGACGTCTTGGCCGCCGGCGACACCGTCGAGGGCGTCGAGATCCCCGCCGACCAGAACGTCGTCGCCACCTACCCGATCGCCGCGCTCACCGACGCGGCCAACGCCGCGGCGGCGGATGCGTTCGTCGAGCTCGTGCGTTCCGACGAGGGCCAGGAGAT
>JBKOUY010000031.1:0-5509 GCA_046723645.1 Actinomycetota bacterium
TGGCACGAGGGGGAACCGCCGGCCGGCTGGGTCCAGGGCGAGGACGGGCACTACTACCCGCCGCCTCCACCGCCTCCGGGACCGGATGACGCGACACGGTTGGATGAGCCGGCGTGGGATGCGGCCGAGCCGACCCAGCTCTACGATCCTGAGCCCTACGGCCCCGAGCCGGCTGGGGCCTACACGCCCGCGCACGCCGCTCCGGCAGGCCGGGGACGGATTGTCGGCACGTACCGGTCGTGGCCGCGCTGGGCCCGCATCGCCGCCCCCCTGTCGGCCGCGATCATCGGGCTCGGGGCCATAGCTGTGATGGCCGGCGACCCCGATGGGAGCGACGGGGAGCAAGGCGCGGCCGAGGACGACTCGACCACGACAACCGAACGGCCGGCCACGACCGAGCGCGCAACGACGACAACAGCGCCGACGCCGACGACGGCTCCACCTACGACGACGACCACCTCTCGCCCCACCGCGCCGCCGACCACGCGGCCACCGGCCGCGAGGGCAGCGCCGACTACGTCACCACACGCGACCCAGCGATCGGGGGGAAGTGTGACGCCTGGCGCCTTGTGCTCACCAGCCGGTGCCACCGGGACCTCGCCCGCCGGCGTCCCCATGACCTGCTCCACCGAGAAGTGCCACGGGAAGCCGCACGAGCAGCCGCGATCGCGGAGAACGAGCTGCTGAGCGCCTGGGCACGGTTCCGTCGTTTGCACTGGGGTGGCGGCCCGTCGCCTGGCTGGTGCTCCCACCGGCTCCGGTCGCCGTGTGGGCGACGTCACAACGGCAGGGGCGGGCGATGGCGTGTCGCGCGGCGACGTGCGATATCGGACGGGTGGCAGGATACGGGTGGATCGGCTCGATGATCTGTCCCGCCCCGCCAGCACCGCGGCGGTCGGTTCGCCGCGACTCGGGTCGCCGGTGACCGTGATCGCGCCGAGGCGTGTGCTTCGCCTCGTGACGGCGTCTGGCAGCGTTCCCGGGCACCCCGGACAGTTGGAATCCGCGGTGCCCAGAAATCCCGCTAGAGATGCCTGACGGCAATTCCAAAGGCGTCGCGGCTGCTGATCGCCGCGGACACGCAGGGCGCAGTCCGTGCGATCCACACTCTCGGCCAGGCCACGGATCGGGAGTCTCGGTTGCTCACTGCTCCAGACTGTTGCGGTAGGCGGGCGCGTGCATGACCATCATCCGGCGTGGGGACACGCCGGGAACATTGTTCTGCGCGTAGCGGCTCGTGGCAGGACGAGCGCCGAATTGGGCAATCTGGTGCGCGTTTCGTCCTACCTACCCGGCGGTATGGGGCACCGGCGGGCCGACCGAATTCACGTACAGAGCGCTTCGGTCTGACCGTCGATGACTAGCACTTCTCCGTCTCGAAGGGTCCGCAAAGGCATGCCCGCGGTGGCGTACCGGGCAGCGACCCGGCCGCATGCCTCCGTCTCGGGATGGTCCGACGTATCGACGTGAGGCACGAACACCCAGTCGAGGATTCCCAGGCCACGCTCGGGGGCGCGGTCGCCATAGGTGCTCGCGACGACGGACCGGTCGTCCACCTCGGCGAACTCGGCGATTGATCTGCTCAACACGCAGGGACCCGCGCTGTAACCGCCGTAGCAGACCGAATCTGCGGCAAGGCGCTCGACGATGGCCTCGTCAGCTCGGCTCCGGGCGAGGGCGTAGCGGAGCATGAAGACGTTCCCGCCGCGGAGCCAGACGAGGTCGTACTTCTCGAGAGCCGCGCGGATGTCGTCTCGGTCGAAGTAGTCGCGAAGGTCGAGGTGCTCGGGACGGAGTCCCAACTCGGACAGTGCGGTCAGTTCCCGATCGACGCCCTCCAGCCGCTGGTGTGTGGGCTGTCCATCCATCGCGTTGGCGATGACTGCGGCGCGGCGGTCCCCGCGGACCAGATCCCGGAGCCGGTTCGGGCAGCGTCCCATTCGGAACGACGACAGGTAGAGCCGCACGCCCTCACGCTCGCACACGCCTGTGATGAGCCCAACGAGGTTCGCCGATGACCCGGCGGTGGGGGGCGGCATCTGGCGTGCGCCGCGAACGGAGTTCGGGGACTCCTAGGCTCCGGGCGTGCCTGGACACTTCGACAGCGTCGGGTTCCCGCTCTCCGATCGCGACGAGTTCGGGCAGATGATTACTGACCTGGTAGGCCGCGCCGAGCGCGAGGCAGCCGCCCAGGGAACGCGACTCCTGTGGTCGGATCCCTCCGGCGCCCGCGTTGCGATCTTCGTGAACGACCGGGGATCGATTGAGTGTGCGAAGCCGTCGTTCCATGGGACGACCACGATCCGCATCCGTAAGTCCTCGGAGATCGCCGATCCGAACGGCTGTGGCTTCTGTGCCCTGAGCTCCGTCGAGGTGCTCGACGGTGACGAGATGGTGTATCCGCTCGCCTTCGAGCTCGACGACGTGCACCGAGGGCCGCTTACTGCACGCGATGCGCGTGACGTGTCCGTCACCGCTTTCGCTGAGCAGATCGAGTCGTGGGCTGACGAAGAGGCCTTCGGAGCCGGTCAGGATCCACTGCGACCGCAGTTCGCCGCCCGTTCCCTTATTCCCTCCGGGTTGTTCAACGTCGGTGATGACCCTCGTCCACCCCGAGCGGAGGCAATCATCACCGGCGTTGTGCGTCGGGGCGAGCGGAAGACGAACGCGTGGACGGGCACCGCATTCGACTGGTGCGAACTCGAGACGTTCGCGGCGACCCTCGATGTTGTGGCGGCACCCCAGCCCGACCCGTTCGCGACGGGGCAGGTGATCCAAGGGACGTTCTGGCTAGTTGCGCACCGGCGGACAGGAGACAGCGAGCAGGGACGCCGACGCCGTTGGTTCCGACGATGACATCGAGGCTCGTCGCCACGACAGGTCAACCGATAACACGCGGGGCGGTTCGGGAGCGGACGTGTAGCTCCGCGATCTGGCACAGGAGACGCGCTCGACCCTTCAACCTGCCGGCGTTCTGGGACGGTAAGCGGGTTCACCTCAGTGAGGCGGGACTACTTCCCTCGCTGCTGTGCTCGATGGTCGTTGTCCAAAGGCAGCTCGACTCGATCCAGCCCGTATCGTGGCGAAGTGGACGTCGACCACGACGTGGCAGGCGGGCCAGTGGACCGGCTGCCTGTCGTGCCGGCACGGAGGACCCATCAATGGCCGCAAACTCGACGACGCGCCGGGCCCTGGGGGCCATGGGCCAGCTTGCGCTGGGCGCCGCGCTGCTCACAGCTGGTACCGGACATCTCACGAAGCAGCGCCAAGAGTTCCAAGCACAGGTGCCGTCGTGGTTCCCGGCCGATCCCGACTCGGTCGTTGTGGTCTCAGGCGTTGTCGAGCTCGCCCTCGGCGCCGCTCTGCTCGGGACATGGAAACAGCCTGCCCGCGCGGTGGTGGGCGGCACAGCAGCCGCCTTCTTCGTCGCCATCTTCCCCGGCAACATCGCGCAATACACGGGTCACGTGGACGCCTTCGGCCTGGACACGGACGCCAAACGAGCCATCCGGCTGGTGTTCCAACCTGTTCTCGTGGCTTGGGCCTTGGTGTCGACCGACGCCGTGCGATTCCTCTGCGAGAAGCGAGCAAAGGTCCGCTGATCCCGCATCGACCCAGAGCGGGCTCGGAGTGTCGGGGGCCGCGTCGATTGATACACCGGTACGACGACACCACGGTCCCGGCGATAGGAGACGGCGCGCGATGAGTTCCCCATGTGTGCAACGTCGTAGCCACAACGTGCTGTCTCGAGAAGGAACGACGATGAAAAACGACGGGCCCTTGCCGCAGATCGGTGCTCCGGCAACGCGGGCGCTTGCCGCCCGAGGCATCACGCGCCGCGCCGATCTAACGCACCACCGGTCGGAGGACCTGCTCGCGCTGCACGGCGTGGGACCCAAGGCCGTCCGCTTCCTCAGGGCGGCACTCGCCGAGCAAGGGATGTCGTTCGTCGAAGGCTCGTAGCAGGCTGCGGCGCAGTGGCTGACCCGGCGATCGGGGGTGCCCCGCCTCGGGGTTCGGGACGCGGGTTGTGGGGCGGCCGCGTGAGGACGAGCGAGTCCGACGTTGGACGCCAGGCTCTGATTGGTCTTCCCGATGTCAGAGACTGTGGCGGGCCCCGTTCGGCGCCCACCCGGAGCGGGGAGCGAAGGGCAGAACCTGTGTCCCAAGTCCGACTGCGCTAGCGAGCCGCTCGACCTGGCGGTGGTGTCGGTGCCGCTGCGGACCGTGGGGGACTGGCCGAGTCCTGAGTCAGCGCGTTGAGTTCCACCAGTTGGTGATTTCGTCATAGACCTCGGGGCGATTGGCGAGCGCGATGTGATTGATCCTGGGGCAGAGGCGAATCGTGGCGTTCGGGAACAGGGCGGGCTCGTCGTTGCCGAGCCAGCCTTGCGCGCTCGGGGCCGTCACAAGCGCGTCGCCGAGTAGGCGGTTGACGGGATGGGCAACATCGGCGTCCCGTTCGTCAACGAGTGAGCCGGCGATGGCGAGGTACTCGGCGCGCCGGGGGACGCGCACCCGATAGCGCTCGGGGCGCTCGGTGGCATAGGGATCGCGCTCGACCCAATCCTCGTCGAGGACCGCACCCCAACGGAGGTCCTTGATCCCCTCACTGCGCCGGTCGAGTCCGGCGCCGATCAGCCGGGTCACGGGATTCGGTAGCGACCACAACGCTGCGCTCGTGAGGTTGGCGATCACCTCGAGGTTGGCGCCGCTGTTCGGCACACCGAGCAGCACCACCCGCTTCACCTTGGCGGGCCAAGGCCCACGGCGTCGCAACCGGTCTCGCAAAGTCGCGCTGCCCCGGCCGTAGTGGCAAGCGCTCCGGATCACGAGGCCGCCCATGCTGTGACCGATGAGGTCGATCTCGCGCACCCGCACCGGCCAGGCCCTCACCAGCCGTTGGAGGCTCGCCGCGAGCTCACGCCCATTGGTAGAGATGTGTCGCCCCGTGTTGTAGCGGACGTACACGGGGCTCGCGCCGCGCTCGCGTGCCAGCAGCTCGCCATAGGTGAGCTCCGGCCGGCTGGCGAACCTCCACACCGATTCCGACGCCATGAGCCCGTGCACGAGCACACATAGCCGGGCTCCGGCATTCGGGAGCGCACGCCGGAGCCCATCGCGATCGAGTGGGAGCTCGTCGCCGGCTGCGGTGCGAAACGTCAGGGGTATGGCGAGCGAGGATTCCTGTTCGACAAGTGCGTCGCCGAACAGGCCGTTGACGACGGCCCGAGCGTCGTCGGCCCAAACGGGGAGTGACATCAACGAGCTACATCACCAGGCTCGATCCTGGCCGATGTCGGCACCGGCTCGAGCGGCCGATACCGTCGCTCCCGCTACCACGCTGCGAGCCTACTTGTCGGGACGGCCGAAAGCTGGCCCCCCTATCGGTCGCCAAGTAGTCAACATTCGGCCGTCGGCAGCGACCACAAGGTCGGTGGCTGGTGCAGACGGTGCCGAACGAGGCAACAAGACAGGATCGGTCGCCGGGAGCAGACGAGCGGAATGC
>JBKOUY010000129.1:0-8220 GCA_046723645.1 Actinomycetota bacterium
GCGCTGGTCGGCGTCCGACCGCCCGAGGGCGCTGCGAAGCGCGCCGAGCTCGCCCCGCGCCTCCGCGGCGCGGCCCGTGGCCTCCGGCACCCCGCCGGCCCATTCTGCCTCGAAGGCGGCACGGGCCTCAGCCAGCCCGGCCTCGGCCTCGGCCAGCGCATCGGCGTCGGGCGCCAGCCCGTCCGCCTCGGCGTCGAGGGTTTCCAGCTCGGCCCGCAGGCGGGCGGAGTCGGCCTCGAGGCTGGCGATCACGTCCTGGTCGACGAAGGCGCCCCGCTCGCGGTCGAGGCCACGGCGGCGTTCGGCCAGCAGCGCCAGCTGGCCGCGGGCCTTCTCGCGGAGCGCCTCCAGCCCGGCCAGGACGTCACCCACGGCGCTGCCGCCGAGCGTGCCGAGCCTGGCCTCGGCCGCGACCACGGCGGTGTCGAGCTCGACCAGGCGCCGCTTGACCAGCGTCTCCTCGTTGCGCACCTCGGCCCGAGCCGCCGTCAGGTCGCCGAGCCGTCGCTTGAGCGTGCTGAGCTCGCGGCCGGCGACGTACACGTGCAACGCCCGCAGCTCGGCGACGAGGTCACCGTGCCGGCGAGCGGCCTCGGCCTGGCGCTCGAGCGGGCGGAGCTGCCGCCGTACCTCGCGCAGCAGGTCGCCGAGCCGCAGGAGGTTCCCCTCGGTGGCGGCGAGGCGGCGCTCGGACCGCTCCTTGCGCTTGCGGTGCTTGAGGATGCCGGCCGCCTCCTCGACGATGAGCCTGCGCTCCTCGTGCTTGGCGTTCAACACGGCGTCGATCTGCCCCTGCCCGACGATCACGTGCTGCTGGCGGCCGACCCCGGTGTCGCTGAACAGCTCCTGCACGTCGAGCAGCCGGCACGGCACGCCGTTTATGGCGTACTCGCTCTCGCCCGATCGCCACAGGGTCCGGGTGACCGTCACCTCGATGAAGTCGATCGGCAGGAGCCCGGCGCCGTTGTCGATGGTCAGGCTCACCTCGGCCCTCCCCAGCGCCGGGCGGCGAGCAGTGCCGGCGAAGATCACGTCCTCCATCCGCTGGCTGCGCACCGCCGAGGGGGCCTGGGCGCCCAGCACCCAGCCGACGGCGTCGACCACGTTGGACTTCCCCGAGCCGTTGGGGCCGACGACGACGGTCACCCCGGGCTGCATCTCGAGGGTCGTGGACTCCGCGAAGGACTTGAACCCCTTGAGGGTCAGCGCCTTGAGGAACATCGACGCGCCAGGCTACGTGGCCGCCCGGACGGGTCCGGGGATCCCGGCGAGCTCACACCTGGCAGCTCGGGCACCAGTACGTGACCTTGCCGCCGCTCCGCACCTTGGTGACCGTGCCGCGGCACCGCCGGCAGGGCTCGCCGTCGCGGCCCCACACCTGAAGCTCCTCCTGGAAGCTACCCGGCTTGCCGTGGAGGTCGGTGAACGGATGCTCGTCGGTGGATGTGCCGTGGTGCTTCGTCGCTTCGTGCAGGATCTCGACCAGCGACCGGTAGAGCCGGCGGATCTCCATCGTCGACACCGTCGACACCTCGCGGTCGGGGCGAAGGCCGGCGTCGTAGAGGATCTCGTCCGCGTACAGCCCCCCGAGCCCGACCACGAACGTCGGGTCGAGCAGCACCGCCTTCAGCTTCTCGTTCCGGCGGTTCACGAGTGACTGGGCGAACGCAGTCCAGGACACCGGGGCCGCGACCGGATCGAGGCCCAGGTCGGCGAGGGCGGGCATCTCCTCGAGCAGCAGCTCGGGCGTGACCACGAACGCCTCGGCTTTGGCCTGGGGATCCGCGAGCCGCAGCTGGCCCCCCTGCGTGAACGTGATCGAGAGCAGGAGGTCCTGGGGCGTGTCGTCCTTGGGGGCGGCGCGAAGGAGCATGCCGGTCTCGCCGACGTCGAACACCAGCAGCTCGCCGGTGTCGAGCGCCTGCACGAGCAGCGAGCCGCGACGATCGACGTTGCGGATCTTGGCGCCCTCGAGCCGCGTCTGGAACGCCTTGCGTGACCCGTTGCGGTTGGTGGCCTTGGCCACGACCACGTCGACCGACTTGACCCGTCGCCCGACCGTCTCCCGCTCCAGACCCCGCCGCACCGTCTCGATCTCGGGCAGCTCAGGCAATGTCGGTCTCCAGCTCGGCCAGGAGGCTCGCGTAGGCGTCGCGCGCCGCGACCTGCTCGGCCTGCTTCTTCGACCGTCCGTCACCGGTGCCCCGGGCGATGCCGCCGACGGCGACGGTCACGTGGAAGCGACGCGCGTGATCCGGTCCCTCGGCCAACGTCTCGTAGCGCGGCGCGTCGTCGAAGTGCCGCGCGGCCAGCTCCTGGAGCCGGCTCTTGTAGTCCTGCCCGCCGGGTCCCCCGGCGTGCGCCTCGGCGACGCGCTCGCCCAGCAGGCGCAGCACCAGGTCGTGGGCCTCGCGCATGCCGGCCGCCACGTAGACGGCGCCGAGCACCGCCTCGAGGGCGTCGGCCAGGATCGACGGCTTCTCCCTCCCGCCCGACTGCTCCTCGCCCTTGCCCAACAGCAGGTAGTCGCCCAGCCCGAGCTCGTCGGCAACCTCGGCCAGGGTGACGGCGTTCACGACCGCCTTGCGGACGTCGGTCAGCTCGCCCTCGCTCAGCGACGTGTACGCGTGGAAGGCGTGGTCGGTGACGATCAGCCCCAGGACCGCATCGCCCAGGAACTCCAGCCGCTCGTTGGACTCGTATCCCGGGTTCTCGGCGCACCACGAGCGGTGCACGAGGGCCGGCGCCAACACGTCGGCGTCGTTCAGGCTGACACCGAGGCTCCGGGCCAGCTCGTCGAGTCGTGAAACGGGCAGCGAGATCGGTGCGCCCCTACAACCGGGCGAGGACGTAGTCGACGGCGTCTCGCACCGTCTTGATGTCCTCGAGATCTTCGTCCTCGATGCGGAAGCCCACGCTGCGCTCCCCCAGCTCCTCCTCGAGCGCCTCGGCCAGCTCGATGAGCGCCAGCGAATCGGCGTCGAGATCGTCGGCGAACGAGTCCCCCTCGTGAATGGTCGACGGCTCGACCTCGAGGATGTCGGCCAAGCGGTCGCGGATCAGGTCGAACACCTGCTCGCGATCGAGGGGACTGCGCTCGACGTGGGTCTCGGCGGGCACGACGTATGACTCTCCTGTTCTCGGGCAGAACGCGGCGGAGTGTACCGGGGCCGATGTTTGTGCGCTTGTGAACCGGTCACCGGTCGTCCGGGGCGCAGCCGGGCGGTCGCGGCCCCGCGGCGACTACCGGATTGCCCCTCAGGCGGAGGCTACAGCCGATCGCAGGCGCTCGACGACGCCGGCCTCCACCATCTCGGCCGCGACCCGGGTCGCGTTGACCACCGCCGTGGCTGACGACGATCCGTGGCTGATGATGCACACGCCGTCCACGCCCAGGAGCATGGCGCCGCCGGTCTGATCGGGGTCGAGGGTGCCGTACAGCGGCATCAGGGCTCCGAGGGCGGCGTCGGCCACATCGGTGGCGCTCAACCCGTCGATCACCGCCCTGACCAGGGACCGCATGCCGCCCTCGAGCGTCTTCAGGGCGACGTTGCCGGTGAACCCGTCGGTGACGACGACGTCGACGTCGGGCGTCATGATGTCGCGACCCTCGACATTGCCGACGAAGCGGGCCCCGGCGCGGTCGAGGGCTCCCGCGGCGCCAAGCAGCCCGTGCGTCTCCTTGACCAACGCGTTGCCCTTGGTGGGTTCCTCGCCGATCGAGAGCAGCCCCACCCGGGGATCGGCGATGCCGTAGCGCTCACGGGCGAATGTCGCGCCCATCTGGGCGAACTGGACGAGCCACTGGGGCTGGCATTCGGCGTTGGCGCCGGCGTCGAGCAACACGGTCGGTGTGGCGCCGGGGACCGGGATCGGCGTGGCGATCGCGGGGCGCGCCACGCCCTTGATTCGGCCCAGCCGCAGTAGCGCCGACGCCATCGTGGCGCCCGTGTTGCCGGCCGACACCATGGCCGAGGCGCGCCCGTCGCGCACCGCCTCGGCGGCGCGCACGAGCGACGAGTCCTTCATGGTGCGGACGCTGGAGCCCGCGTCGGCGTCCATGCCGATGACCTGCGACGCCGCTACCACGTCGAGATCGCCCCGCAGTGGGTCGAGGTCCTCGGTCCTGCCCACCAGCACGACCGGGACCCCGAGCTCGTCCACGGCGCGGCGGGCACCCTCGACGATCGCGCCGGGGGCGTGGTCGCCGCCCATGGCGTCGATGGCTATCGGCAGCATCGGCCCGACGCGGCGGCGCTCCGATGATCCGACGGGGGTCAGTGAACCCCGATTCCGCCGGCAGCACGTAATGACAACATGAGCGCGCAGTGTGTCATGAGTGCTCCGCGAAATCGGGGTTCAGTCGACCTCGACGGCGACGCGGCCGCCGTACCAACCGCAGTTGCCGCAGACCACGTGGGGCAGCTTCACGGAGCTGCAGCGGGGGCAGACGCTGCGGGCGGGCGCCTCGAGGCGCCAAGCGGCGGCGCGGCGGCTGCGGCCCTTGGCCTTGGAGGTCTTCTTCTTGGGGACAGCCATCGGTCTTCCTGGGGCGTCTCGCGGGTCGCGCCGCGCTCGGTGCGAGGGGCAACGATACGCCCGGCGGGCGCAAACGAGACAGGCTAGCGGGCGGGGCGCCGATAGGCGCAACCATCCGGCGGCCCGCCTCCTACTGATCGAAGCGCAGGGCGTCGAGTACCGACCACCGGGGATCGGCGGGCCCTTCGCCATTGGTCCCGTTGGCGCCGTCACCCTCGTTCCCGTCCTCGACCGTGACGGGGTGGTCCTCGGGGTCGGGTCCGGCGCACGCATCGTCGCAGAGCGGCGCCAGCGGGAGCGCCAGGGCCAGTGCCTCGCGCAGTGCCGGCTCCAGGTCGACCTGGTCGCGGTCGAGCCGGTAGGTCTCGCCCTCGACGGGATCGGGCTCGAAGATCTCCCGGAGACCGACCTCCAGCTCGCCTCCGGTCGTCGCAAGACAGCGGCGGCACTCGCCGGTCCAGCGGCCGACCACCCGTCCCGTCACCGTGACGGCCGAACCCTGCGCCTCGAGCGTCAGGTCGGCCCGCACGTCGTCGTCGGTGAGGCGCGACGTCGACAGCATCACGCCCGGCAACGGCCCGGCCAGCTGCACCCGCTGCCGGGCGCCGGGGTGGCGGAACAGCTCACCGGTGGAGACGACGAAGCGACGCGACATGTCCGCGACCCCTTATACCCGGTCTTGATCGAAAACGGCGCTGGCGCCGGACGCTCCCCCCTCGGCGCTCGCACCCACCGCGGAAGTGCCGGATCCCGCCGCCCCGGTGCCCTCGCCCTGCGCTGCGCCACCCACTCCCCCGCCGGGGGCGCTGCCGTTGCCGCGCAGCCGGGCGCGACCGGCGCCCACGACCTTCATGGTCCGCTCGAGCACGGTCTCCAGCTGGGCCAGCCGCTTGTCGCAGTAGTCGTCGGCCTGGTTGCGGCGCCGGCCCGCTTCGGCGCGTGCCTGATCGAGCACCCGGCGCGCCTTCGCCTCCGCCGCCTTCATCACCTCCGAGCGCTGCACCATGCGCTCGGCTTGCCCCCGGGCGGCGGCGAGGATGTCGTCGGCCTCCCGCCGGGTGCGCGCCAGGAACTCTTCCCGCTCCTTCATGAGCCAGCGCGCCGACCGGACCTCCTCGGGCAGGCGCTCGATCGCCTGGTCCAGCAGGTCGAGCAGCTCGTCGCGGTCGACCTTGACCTGCTGCGCCGACAGTGTCGCCGGCCGGGCACCATCGATCTGCTCGCGGACGCGCTGCAGCAGCGCCTCGACGTCACCGCCCGGCGCTCGCTGCGCCACCCGTACCTCGAAGGACTGGTCGTTGCTCGGCATCGCTACTTCCGGAATCGCTCGGCCAGCCGCTTCGCGACCGGCGGGGGCACCATGGAGCTCACGTCCCCGCCGAAGCGCGCGATCTCCCGGATCAGCTTCGACGCCAGGAACGAGTGAGCAGGGTCGGAGGGGATGAACAAGGTGTGGACCCCCGAGACCGCGCGGTTCATCTGCGCCATGATCAGCTCGGCCTCGAAGTCGGACACCACCCGCAGGCCCTTGACGATGAAGTCGGCGCCGACGTCGCGGGCGAGGTCGACGACCAGGCTCGAGAACATCGTGATCTTGATGTTGTCGAGGTGCGCCACGGACTCGTCGATCATCGCCTGGCGGTCCTCCAGGCTGAACAGCGGCTCCCCCTTCTGCGGGTTGCGGACGGCGGCCACGACGACCTCGTCGAACAGCCCGGACGCCACCTCGATGATGCCGAGGTGCCCGTTGTGGATCGGGTCGAACGAGCCGGGGTAGAGGACCGTGGTCACGAATCCAACGGTACCCCCCGCCGCAGGCACGCCCCCGGCATCCGGGGCGGCTCAGGATGAGGCGGTCGCGAACCCGACCCACGTGTCGCCGTACCGGCCTTCGCGCACGAGCTCGCGGCCGGCGGGGACGGCGGTCGGCCGGTCGGACTCGATCACGACGAAGTCCGCGGGCAGCACGACCAGCAGGGACTCCCAACCGGCGAACGCATAGGGGGGATCGCAGAACGCCAGGTCGAACCGCTCATCCCCGAGTCTCGCCAGGAACCGTTCGGCGGGCGCGGCGACGACGGTGGCGCGATCGAGGAAGCCGCAGGCCTCGAGGTTGCGCCGCACCGCCCGGCGGGCGGCCCGGTCGGAGTCGACGAAGGTCGCCCGCGCGGCGCCCTGGGACAGGGCCTCGATGCCCAGGGCCCCGCTGCCGGCGAACAGGTCCAGGACGTCGGCACCCGCGACCACATCCCGGCTCCGCAGGGCGTTGAAGATCGCCTCCCGCACCCTGTCCGACGTCGGCCGGGTGCGCCCGCCCGGCGGCGCCACCAGCCTGCGTCCCCGGGCGCTGCCACCGACGACTCGCACGGGGTGACGATAGGTGGCCGCCCCGGCGGCAGATGGCATCCTCGTTCGCATGAAGGGGAGCCCCGAGGCGGTGCGGGTCATCCGCATCGACCAACCCAAGGTCCGCAACGCCATCAACTCAAAGACCGCCCAGCGCCTGCAGGACGAGTTCGTGGCGTTCGACTACGACGACGCGGCCAAGGTGGCAGTGCTGACGGGCGACACCGAGGCGTTCTGCGCCGGCGCCAACCTGCGTGACCTTCCCCGCCTGCGCGAAAGCGGGCCACTGGGGCCGACCCGCCTGGCCCTGTCCAAGCCGGTCGTCGCCGCGATCGAGGGGTGGTGCGTGGCCGGCGGGGTGGAGCTGGCTGCATGGTGCGACCTCCGGGTCGCCGGCAGGAGCGCCCGCTTCGGCTGCCTCGAGCGGCGCTGGGGTGTGCCGCTGGTGGACGGCGGCACCTACCGGCTGCCGCGGATCGTCGGGCTGGGCCGGGCGCTCGACCTCATCCTGACCGGCCGCGAGATCGGGGCCGAGGAGGCGGAGCGGATCGGCCTGGTCGACCGCCTCGTCCCCGCCGGAACCGCCCTGGATGCCGCGGTCGAGGTCGCCGAGCAGATCGCGGGCTTCCCCTGGCGCTGCGTCACGAGCGACCGGCGGGCCGTCTACGACGGGCTGGGGCTGGGCGTGGCCGAGGCCCTCGCCAACGAGGACCGGCTCGGGCGCGAGGTGATCTTCGGCGAGGATTTCGCCGCAGGCGTGGCCCGCTTCGGCGAGCATCAGGCCGAGCGCGGGGACTAATCCCTCGGGTGGAGGTCGACCGGATCATCACCTGCGTGGACTGCGGCGGCCGCGCTCACCTTCTCACCGAGCCGCCCGAGTGGGGCTGGCACCCCGGTGACCTGCTCGTCTACCGGTGCGAGGACTGCCTCGACCGCTGGGACGTCGTGATTCCCGGCGACGACACCGGCGACGACAGCGGCGGCGGCCCCGACGACCACTGATCCCGGCCGGCCACCGTCGCCCCCGGTGTGCCGCCTGACACACCCGGTCTGTGCCACATGACGCCGTCGCGCGAGCGCTACCGGCCGATCATCGCGTCATGATCGATATCGCCATCATCGTGCTCGCCGTGGTGGGTGCGTTCAGCGCCCTGTCGGGCCTGGTCGGCCGAGACATGCGCGAGGACGTCCGCAAGCGGGACGCGGTTGCGGACCTCTTCCAGGGTCCGCGAGCGTCGAGCGTCTGACCCAGGGTGCCGGGCCGCCGGCGGGCAACGCGGCCTGGCACGCGGCCACCGTTCCGGCGTTCGCTCGTTGCGACAACCACAGGCGGCG
>JBKOUY010000172.1:0-18134 GCA_046723645.1 Actinomycetota bacterium
GGCGCCGTGGATCTCGTCGGCCGAGTAGCCGAGCCCGGCCAGGGCCTCCCGCACGTCGGACCGCACCGACGGCTCGTGGGTGGCGCCGTTGCCGGTCGCAGCGGAACCCCGACCCGTGACCGCGCGCGGGTCGCCCATGGGCACGCGCAAGCGCGACTTGAGCTCGACGAGCAGGCGGGCGGCCGTCTTCTTGCCGACGCCGGGGACCAGGCACAGGGCGCCGACGTCGTCCTCGGCCAGGATGCGGGCCAGCGCCACCGGATCGTGCACCGACAGGATCGCCAGCGCGAGCGACGGGCCCACCCCGTGTGCGCCGAGCAGCGCCTCGAACGTGACCCGCTCGTCGCGGTCGCCGAACCCGTAGAGCGTGTGGGCGTCCTCACGCACGTGGTCGTGCACCCACACGAACACCTCGTCGCCGATGTCGCCGAGAGCGACCGCAGTGGTGGGGGCGACGATCACGCGGTAGCCGACGCCGCCGACCTCGACGAGCACCTCGCCGGCCACGCCCTCGGCACCACCCCGGTCGAGCAACCGTCCCCGCAGCGACCCGATCATCGGCCGGCTCTGGCGGTCATGCGCTCCCGCAGCGGGCCGTGAGCCAGGTGGCACAGCGCCACCGCCATGGCATCGGCGGCGTCCACCGGGCGCAGCGGCCCGGCGATGCCGAGCAGCGTCTTCACCATGCGCTCCATCTGCTCCTTGTCGGCCCCGCCGTGGCCGGTGATCGTCTGCTTCACGCGGTTGGGCGAGTACTCGACGACGTCGCACCCGGCGTCCACGGCTTCGACCATGGCCACCCCCGCCGCCTGGGCCACGGGGATCGCGGTGCGTGCGTTGGCCTGGAACAGCACCCGCTCGATGGCCACCACCGCCGGCCGGTGCTCCCCGAGCAACGCGTGCAGATCGGCGCGCAGGGCCGACAGGCGCTGGGGAGTGCTGGAGGCGGGATCGGTGCGCAGGACCCCGGCCGCCACGGCCCGGGATCGACCCCGCCCGAGCCCCTCAACGACGCCGTAGCCGCACCGCGACAGGCCGGGATCGATGCCGAGCACGAACACGAGTTCGGAAGCTAGCCGAGACGCGCCTCCGCCCGGTGGATGCCCCGCGACCTACACCGCTGCGCCGCGAACCGCCTCGACCACCTCGTCGGTGGGCCGGAACCAGAGGCCGGCCACGGCCCGGTGGGCGTACCGGACCGTGCCCTCACCGTCCACCACGAAGATCGACCGCCGGTAGAACCCGACCGGCCCGAGGACGCCGTAGGCCTTGCCCACGGCCTTGTCGGTGTCCGCCAGCAGCGGGAACGCGAACCCGCCCTGGTTGGCGCTGAACCCATCGTGGCTCTCCACCGACTGCGGGCTGATCGCCAGCACCTGGGCGTCGACCGACCGGAACTGGTCGATGTCGGCCGTGTAGCTGTTGAGCTGTCGGGTGCACACCGGCGTGTTGTCGCCCGGATAGAAGACGAGCACGACGGGCTGGCCCTCGAACTCCGACAGCGTGTAGTCGCGGTGCCCGGCGGGGGTGCCGTCGGTGCCGTGCAGGGTGAAGTCGGGCGCCGCCCGCCCCACGGCGACGGTCTCGCTCACGATGCGGCCTCCACGGTCTCGAGGATGGTGTCCGGGATGTCGAAGTTCGCGTGCACCGCCTGCACGTCGTCGTGCTCGTCCAGGGCATCGATGAGCCGCAGCACCGTCTTGGCCCCGTCGGCCGTGTCGAGCGGGACGGTCGTCTGCGGCACCATCGTCAGGTCCGAGGACTCGACGCCGATGCCGGCCCCCTCCAGGGCCGTGCGCACGGCGTGCAGCTCGGTGGGCGGCGTGGTGACCCGCCAGGAGTCGCCGTCGTCCACGATGTCGTCGGCCCCGGCGTCGAGGGCGGTCAGCATCAGCTCCTCCTCGTCGACCGACCGCGGCACGAGGACGGTCCCCTTGCGGTCGAACTGCCAGGCCACGGCACCCGGTTCGGCCATCGAGCCGCCGTTGCGGGAGAAGATGTTGCGGACGTCGGCGCCGGCCCGGTTGCGGTTGTCGGTGAGCACCTCGACCATCACGGCGACGCCCCCCGGCGCGTAGCCCTCGTATGTCACCTCCTCGTAGGTGACGCCCTCGAGCTCGCCGGTGCCCCGCTTGATCGCCCGGTCGATCGTGTCCATCGGGATCGAGTTGTCCCGGGCCTTCTGGAACATGGTCCGCAGCGTCGGGTTGGCCTCCGGGTCACCGCCACCCTCGCGCGCCGCCACCTCCACCTGGCGGAGCAGCTTGGCGAACAGCTTGCCGCGGGCCTTGTCGGTCGCCGCCTTCTTGTGCTTGATGGTCGCCCACTTGGAATGGCCGGACATTCACACCACCTCGTCGACAAAGAACTCGTGGAGCCGGGAATCGTCACCGAGCTCCGGATGGAACGCCGCCACGAGCACATGGCCCTGGCGGCACAGGACGGGCCGGCCGTCGACCGCGGCGAGGACCTGGACCTCGTCGCCGACGGCCTCGACCACCGGGGCCCGGATGAACACGGCGGGCAGGGGGCCCCCGTCGACGCCAGACACGTCGAGATCCGACTCGAACGAGTCGACCTGCCGGCCGAACGCGTTGCGGCGCACCGCGATGTCGATGGCGTCGAAGCAGCGCTGGTCGTCGCGCCCGTCGAGGATCTCGCGCCCGAGCAGGATCATCCCGGCGCAGGTACCCAATGCCGGCATCCCCGCTGCCAGTCGCTGGGCCAGCGGCTCGAACAGCCCCGAGGACTCGAGCAGCATCGACATGGTCGTCGACTCGCCGCCCGGCATCACCAGGGCGTCGACGTCGTCGAGGTCAGGAGGCAGGCGACATGCGACCGGCTCGACGCCGAGCCGCGACAGCATGGCCGAATGCCGTGCTGACGCCCCCTGGAGGGCCAGCACACCGACCTTCACCTGGGGGCCTCGCTGCCTCGCACATGACGGGTCGATTGTACGGGGCGGTCTCCAGAGACGAGAATCGAAGACCGACTGGGACTTTGGGGGAGCTCGACAGGTACTCGATCGACGACCGGAGGTTCTCCGTGCACGCCAAGACCCGCGGCATCGAGCGGCCAGAGGTGAGCGGCCGCATGGCCGGCCCGCGCGCCGGCCTTCGGGCGATCGCCGCGGCCTCCGGATTGGCACTGGTGGCGGGCGCCTGCGCCGGAAGCTCCAGCGCCTCGCCCGACGATGCCGACCCTACGTTCGAGCGGGCGGCCGGCTCGTCCATCGCCTACGAGGAGCCGGTCGCCGACGTGGCCGACCTGCTGCCGCCGGCCGCCGACGGCCAGCAGTGGCTCATCCTAGGCTCGGTGTTCGACCCCGATGCCGGCATCTCCGTCGCCGCCACATGGTCCGCGGACGACGGCCGCAGCTGGAAGCGAACCGACGTGGAACCGGCCAACAAGCGCGTCAGCGAGGTGCTGACGGCCGGAGAGCGTGACGCCGACGGCAACGTGGTCGCCGTCGGCTGGGTCGGCAACGAGCCCGAGTCCGACGCCGGCATCTGGCGCTACCAGGCCGCAGGCGACGACAAGGGCTGGACGCTCAGCACGCCCGACGTCATGGGGGGCGACCGCGAGCAGTGGGCATTCGACATCGCCAGCAACAAGACCGGGACGCTGGTGGCGGGGGGCGAGAACGCGTGGGGCGAGGTGCGCCCCCGGTTGTGGTTCAGCGACGACGGGGAGGCGTGGCGCAGCGTCGACGGCGGCGCCGGAGGGCCGTTCGACGCCACCGGCGACGAGTCGATCCGCGACGTCGCCGCGATGGGCAACGGGTTCGTGGCCGTCGGCTCGGCCGGTGGTGAGGGCCAGGACGGCGCCGCGTGGTTCTCGCCGGACGGGACGTCCTGGACGAGGGTCGACGCCCCCAGCCTCGGCGGCCCGGGACGCCAGGCGATGGAGTCGGTGGTCTGGACCGGAGACGTGGCGGTGGCCGGCGGCTACGCCACGGACGGCAACGGTCAGGGCCAGCCGGTGATCTGGCGGTCGACCGACGGTGCGAAATGGACCAACCCCTCGGCGCCGCTGGCGCTGGACGGCGACGGCCGGACGGCGGCGGCCGACTACAGCGTGACCCGCCTGTCCTACGACGGCGCGGGGATCACCGCCAGCGGCGGCAACGCCTGGCGCCCACACACCTGGTGGTCCAGCGACGGGGGCCAGTCGTGGCGGATGCTTCCGAACCCGGTGCACGCCGGCCTGTTCGGCGACGGCGTGGCCCTCGTCGACTCTGCAGCCGCAGGCCGGGTCCGGGTGGCGATCGGCAGCGAGCCCAGCGTGCTCTCCATCGACTCGGCCAACCGCTGGCAGGACGCCGCCGGCGACGCGTTCCCCAACGGTGGTGCCCAGCCCTTCGCCACGTCGCTGGCGGTCGGGCCGAAGGTCACCGTGGCGGCCGGGTACCGTCACAGCGCACCCAAGGGTGCGACCCGCGAGACGTTCGGGGGGCAGATCTGGCTCGACCGGGGCGCCGGCGGCTGGCAGGCGATCGACAGCAAGAAGCTGGCAGCCGGCCAGGTGACCGACGTCGTCCCGTTCAAGGGCGGGTTCGTGGCGGTCGGCACCGAGGACTTCGGGGTTGCCGCGGGGCGCCAGTTCCTGGGTGACAGCCAGCCCGACGGGCTGGTGTGGACGTCCCCCGACGGTCGGAAGTGGACCCGCCTCGGCGCCGTGGTGTCGGAGGTGACGGAGGGCGACCTCAAAGTGATCGAGAACCCGGACGCCGGCCAGGCACCGGTCATCGCCGGGATCCTGGCCAGCCAGCCACCGGAGACCGTGGCACCCGCCGGGGGCCCGGGCGTGCGCTCGCTCGACGCCGCCGCGCCCATCGGCAACGGGTTCATCGCCGTGGGCGTGGCCTACGTGAGCGGCGACGCCGACCCCATCGTGGTCGCGTCGCCCGACGGCAAGGCGCTCAAGGGCGAGAACCCCGGGGCCGGCGGCGCCGGCACCCAGCGCTTCCGCGACGTCTGCGTCGCCGGCGGCGCCGCCATCGCCGTGGGGAGCTCGGGCGGGGCCGGGGGCTCCGACGTCCTCGTGCGCTACCGCGCCAAGGACGGCAAGTGGTCCGAGGTTAGCGACGACGGCTCGTTCGGCGGGGACGGCAACCAGCAGGCCTACAGCTGCGCCGCCAGCAAGGATGGCTTCATCGTCGTGGGGTCCGACGACCGCAGCGGCGACGCCGATGCCCGGGTGTGGATCTCCGAGGACGGGCGTGAGTGGACCCGCGTCGAGTCGGGCATGTTCGGCGGCGGCGGCGACCAGTGGGCCAGCGCGGCCGCGGCCGTGCCGAGCGGCGGCTGGCTCATCGGTGGCACCGACACGGCGGTCGGCGACGGCGACGTGGCGCTGTGGCGCATCGGAGCCGACGGTGATATCTACCGGCGCGACCGCCGCGAGCCCGAGCTCGGCGGCACCGGCCGCCAGTCCGTGACCAGCATCGTCGTCGACGACGACCGTGTGCTCATCGCCGGCACCGACTACGGCCGCGTCGGCCTCTGGGAGTCCGACAGCATCGACCGCTAGGCCCTGGACCCCCGGGATCCCGGGGGCGGCCACCCAGGGCCCGAGGCAATATTGCCTCGCGCTACCAGCCGCGCTCGGCGAGCTTGGTGTCGAGCTGGGCGATCTCCTCGCCCCGCATCGCCTCGCCCAGGCCCCGGCTCACCTTGGCCAGGATCCCGGGATCGTCGTAGTGGGCGGTCGCCTCGACGATGGCCTTGGCGCGCCGCGCCGGGTCGTCGCTCTTGAAGATGCCCGAGCCGACGAAGTTGGCCTGCGCGCCGAGCTGCATGACCAGGGCGGCGTCGGCCGGGGTGGCGATGCCGCCGGCGCAGAACAGCGGGACCGGCAGGGTGCCGGTCTCGGCGATCTCCTGGACCAGGCCGACCGGCGCCCGCAGCTGCTTGGCCCAGTCGTAGACCTCGGCCGAGTCGGCCTGCGTGATCTTGCGGATGTCGCCCAGGATCGAGCGTAGGTGCCGGACCGCCTCGACGATGTTGCCCGTGCCGGCCTCGCCCTTGGAGCGGATCATGGCCGCCCCCTCGCTGATCCGCCGCAGCGCCTCCCCGAGGCTGGTGGCGCCGCACACGAAGGGCACGGTGAAGGCCCACTTGTCGATGTGGTGGGCCTCGTCCGCCGGGGTCAGGACCTCGGACTCGTCGACGTAGTCGACGCCCAGCGCCTGGAGGACCTGGGCCTCGACGAAGTGGCCGATGCGGGCCTTGGCCATGACCGGGATGGTGACGCTGGCGATGATGCCCTCGACCAGCTCGGGGTCGCTCATCCGGGCGACGCCGCCGTCACGCCGGATGTCGGCCGGCACCCGCTCGAGGGCCATGACCGCCACCGCGCCGGCGTCCTCGGCGATCTTGGCCTGCTCGGGGGTGACCACGTCCATGATGACGCCGCCCTTGAGCATCTCGGCCAGGCCGCGCTTGACCCGCACGGTGCCGGTGTCGTGGGCAGGAATGCGGGAACCTGCGACTTCGCTCATGCGATCAGTCTACGGGCGACATCACCGCAGGTCCCCGGCCACTTACCAGACCAATTCCTTGCTTTCGAGGGGGGTGGGAAACCCTTCCCCCTCGATCTCGCCCTACCGCTTTGGCCGGCGCCAGTCGGCGCCGTCGATCACCGGTCGCTCGACCGGCCAAGCCGGATCGAGCGACAGTGGCGGGCTCCGGCGGGAGCCTCTGCCCCACACCCCCGCCGCTGGCTCGAAACTCAGAGTTCGCGCAGGAGGGCGATGCGCTCCTCGAGCGGCGGGTGCGTGTCGAAGAGGTGGTTGAGGCGGGACAGCCGACCCTCGCGCTGCGTCTGGGCCGACGGCTGCTCGATCCACAGGTGGGCGGTGGCGCGGCTGGTGGCGTGCACGACCGTCGAGTCGTCCCGCAGCTTCTCCAGGGCCGAGATGAGCCCGGGCGGGTAGCGGGTCATCTCCACGCCTGACACGTCGGCCAGGGTCTCCCGCCGCCGGCTGATGGTCCGCTGCATCACGGTGGCGATGACGGGCGACAGCAACAGCAGCGCGAAGCCGACGACGGACAGGATCGCCAGGGGGCCCTGGTTGCCGCCGTTCTGGCGGTCGAAGTCGCCGTACCGGTTGCGGCCCATGCCCCACCACAGCATCCGAATCCCGATGTCCGCAAGCAGCGCCACGATGCCGACCATCGTGACGGCCAGCGTCGACACCAGGATGTCGTAGTTCTTGACGTGGGACAGCTCGTGGGCGAGCACCCCCTCGAGCTCGATCCGGTTCATCTTCTCGAGCAGCCCGGTGGTGACCGCCATTGCTGCGTTGCGCGGGTTGCGACCGGTGGCGAACGCGTTGGGTGCCGGATCGTCCACCACGTAGAGGCGGGGCTTCGGCAGCCCCGACGCGATGCAGAGGCCCTCGACGATGTTGTGGTAGCGGGCGAACTCCTCGACCGGTGCGGGCCGGGCCCGGCTCATGCGCAGCGCCACCGCATCCGACTTCCAATAGGCGAAGAAGCTGGTCGCGGCCGCGATGACGACGGCGATGACGACGCCGACCGGCCCGCCGCCGATGAGGTACGAGAAGGCGGTCGCCACCGCGGCCACCAGGATCACGAACCCGGCGACGAGCACCCAGCTACGCCGCTTGTTGGAGGTGACCTGGTCGTACACGAAGGACCGGCGGTGGGCGAGGACGCTCAGAACCGCACCTGCGTGGGCCCACGCGACTCGTCGTCGGCCTCGAAGTACTCGCGCTCCGAGAAGCGGAAGGCGTTGGCGAGGACGTTGGAGGGGAAGCTCTGGATCTTGGTGTTATAGCGATACACCGTGTCGTTGTAGAACTGTCGGGCGTAGGCGATCCGCCCCTCGGTGCCGGTCAGCTCCTCCTGGAGCTGGGCGAAGTTCTGGTTCGCCTTGAGATCCGGGTAGGCCTCCGACAGGGCGAACAGTGACTTGAGCGCCCCGGTGATCTGGTTCTCGGCCTCGGCCTGGTCGTGGGGGCCGCTGGCGTTCATGCCGGCGTTGCGGGCCTCGATGACGGCATCGAGCGTCTCGCGTTCGTGGGACGCGTAACCCTTCACCGTCTCCACCAGGTTGGGGATCAGGTCGTAGCGCCGCTTGAGCTGCACGTCGATCTGCGCCCAGGCGTTCTCGATGCGATTGCGCAGCGAGACGAGCCCGTTGTAGCTGAACACGGCGTAGAGCCCGACGAGCACCACGATGACGAGGATGATGATCAGGGCGAGCACGGGCGCATCCTAGGCCGGGGTGGTCGAAGGCATGACGCCGCGGCCACGGTGGCCGCGGGGTCAGGCGACGAGCCGCTGGTAGCGCTCGACGTAGAGCTCGGCCAAGCGGACCATGGAGAACGACTGGGCCCGCAGCTCCGCGGCGCCGGTGAGGTCGGCGCGCAGGCGGCTGTCGGTGAGGGCCTGCGCCAGCGCCCGGCCCAGGGCGTCGCTGTCCCCCGCCGGCGTCAAGAGCGCATCGACCCCGTTGGTGGCGACGTTGCAGTAGCCGTCGAGCTCCGACGCCACCACCACGGCGCCGGCGGCCATGGCCTCGAGCAGCACGACCCCGAACGACTCGCCGCGCAGCGATGGCGCGCAGAACACGTCGGCGCCACGCATGCGGGAGGCCACGTCCGCCTCGCTGAGCCGGCCGAGCCACTCGATGCGGGGATCACCGCCGTAGGCCGAGCGGAGCGCCTCGGTCTGGGGCCCGGTGCCGCCGACCCACACCCGGATGTCGGGCGACAGCAGGCGGAGCGCATCGAGGAGCACGGCCAGCCCCTTGCGCTCCTCGTGCCGGCCCACGAAGAAGATCGTGGGACCCGCCGTGGGCGCCGGCGTGGCCTTGGCGAACCGCTCGACCTCGATGCCGTTGAACAGCAGGTCGTACTCGCCGCCGAGCGCCCTCTGCGCGGTGGTCAGCGCGTCCTTGGACACCGCGCAGCGCAGGTCGAGGCGGCGCGCCAGCCACCGCACCCCGGGCTTGAGCGCGGCGTAGGCCGCGCTGTCGCCCGCCCGGTGGAACGTGCCGACGATCGGCGCGTTGCGGAACAGCAGCGCGGTCATGGTGGGTCCCGGGACACACGGCTCGTGCAGGTGGATGACCTCGAACGCCTCGTCCCGCAGGGCCCGGATCGTGCGCAGCTGGGCGGCGGGGTCGGGGGCCAACGGCGCCACCGACCCGTTGGAGGCCGTCGGCACGCTCTTGCCCAGGGGTGTCACGCCGCCGTCTGGTGGCGGGCCGTCGCACGGCGCCAGCACGCGGGCGTCCTCGCCGAGGCCCCGCAGGGTGCGGGCCAGGCCCAGCACCTGCCCCTGGACGCCACCGGGCACAGTGAGGCTGTAAGGGCAGACGAGCCCGATGCGCACGTGGTCAGGCTAGGTGGGCGACGGGCATCGGGCGAATGGACCGGAGCACGGTCACAGCTTCACCCGGCGCGCGCCGGGTTGGTCGCTGGGCCAGTTGGGCTGGAGCAGGTGCCATTGCTCGGGCCGCCGGCGGATCAACCCCTCGAGCTCGCCGGCCATGGCCTGAGTGACGCGGGCCACGTCGTCACGGAAGGAACCCCGGCGCTCCACCGGGATGGGCGGGCGGATCACCGCGTGGTGGCGCCCCCCGCCCTGGTCGTAGACGCCCGTGGGGATCAGGGGGGCACCGGTGCGCAGCGCCAGCACGGCCGGGCCGGACGGCAGCGTCGTCGTCTCCCCGAAAAAGGTGACCTCCGCGCCGCTCCCGCCGATGTCGCGATCGCACAGCAGGGCGATCACATGCGCCTGCTTGATCGCCCGGACGATCGCGCGACCGGCGTCCGGTCCGAGCGGCACGATCTCCATGCCGATCCGCTCGCGGAACTCGACGAACCAGTCGAACAGGGCCGGCGGCTCCAGGCGTTCGACGACCGCGGTCACCGGGATCTTCCGGACCCGCGTGAGCCAGTAGGCGCACCACTCCCAGCTGCCCAGGTGCGGCAGCACCAGCATCGGACCGACGCCGCGCGCCAGCGACTCCTCGACGTGCTCGAAGCCGTCGCAGGTGAGGCCCCGATCGAGCTCGTTCGCGCCGATCGTCGGGAGCCGGAACGACTCCCCGTAGTAGCGGCCGTAGGAACGGAACACCTCGCGCACGCGCCGCTGAAGCTCCGCGCTGTCCAGATCGGGATCGACCCGGCGCTGGTGACGCTCGACCATGGCGCGCTGGTCGCCCGGCCGCAACGCCGCCAGCCCCGCCACGCCCGGCGCCAGGACGTCGACCACCGAGCCCGGCAGGACCTGGGCGATCGCGTACGCACCTCGGTAGGCAGGGGTGACGACGTCCATCGCGGCGGGATCGAATCGGGGCCCGAGGCGGAACCCGTTGGTCGGCCGAGCCCTCAGCGCCGACGGCGGTGGCCGACCGCCTGCCGGCGCCAGGTCCGCTGGGTCGAACGGGCCACCCGCCGGGCCCGCCAGCGCACGGCCAGGGGCTGAACCTGCGGGGCCGACGCCTGGCGCCAGACCCGCTCGAACCGCTGGCCCGCCGTGATCAGCGTTAGCACGAGCATCGCCCACAGGACCGGCACCAGCAGCGACTCGAACAGCAGCCCGAAGCCGAGGAAGATGAGCCGCTCGGCCCGTTCCATGAGGCCGCCGCGGGCATCGAAGCCCAGGGACTCCGCCTTGGCTCGCTCGTAGGAGACCAGCAGCGACGCCGCCAGCACGGCGAGGGGCAGCACCGACACCCGCCCCGGCTGCGTGGACGCCAGGTACCAGGCGACGCCGCCCAGCAGCAGCGCGTCGCTGACGCGGTCGATCACCGAGTCGAAGAAGGCCCCCCGCGGCGAGGCGGTGCCGGAGGCCTTGGCGACGGCACCATCGAGCACGTCGGGCACGGCGGTGAGGATCAGCAGCACCAGTCCGGCCCGGAGCCAGCCCTGCGCGATCGTGAGCGACGCCGCCGTGGCCATGGCCAGGCCGGTCAGCGTCAGGTGGTTGGCCGTGATCCCGGTGCGCCTGATCTGGGCACCGATGGGTCGCAGCCCATTTTCGAACGTGCTCCGCCAGCGTCCGTCGAACATCGTGTCTCCCGTGTCGGCACGCGCCACTGCGTGCCGGATCAGGCTAACGCCGCGTACCCGCTACCAGCGACCACCCGGGCACGCCCGGCGAGACGCCCGCTAGCCTCGCCTTCACGGCGCCGAAGACGTCTCGTGCAGACAGGGGGTCCTGGTGAAGCGGTATGCGACCGATCACATTCGCAACGTCGCACTCGTGGGGCACGGCGGGTCGGGCAAGACCAGCCTGACCGAGGCCCTGCTGCACCGCGCCGGCGTCATCAACCGCCTCGGACGGGTCGAGGACGGCACCACGGTGTCCGACTACGACCCCGAGGAGCAGCGCCGGACCATCTCCCTGTCGTTGTCGCTGGCGCCCTTCGAGTGGCGCGACCACAAGATCAACCTCATCGACACCCCCGGCTACGCGGACTTCATCGGCGAGGTGGGCGCGGCGCTGCGGGTCGCCGACATGGCGGTCTTCGTGGTGAGCGCGGTCGACGGCGTCGAGGTCCAGACCGAGGCGATCTGGAAGATGGCCACCGGCATGGGCCTGCCCCGCATGGTGTTCGTGAACAAGCTCGACCGGGAGCGCTCCAGCTTCGACACCACGCTCGACCAGCTGCGGGATCGGTTGGGGGCCGGCATCGCCCCGCTCGAGCTGCCAATCGGCGAGGAGGCGAACTTCCGCGGGATCGCCGACCTGCTCACCGACACGGCGCACATCTACGAGGGGGGCCGCCCCCACACCGAAGCGATCCCCGAGGACATGGAGGATCGCGAGCACGAGGTCCGGGACAACCTGGTCGAGGGCATAGTCGTGGCCGACGACGAGATGCTCGAGCGCTACCTCGACGGTGACGTGCCCGGCGTCGAGGAGCTCGAGCGCACCCTGCACGACGGGGTCGCGTCGGCAACGGTGTTCCCGGTCGTGATCGGCTCGGCAACCCACGAGGTCGGGATCGACCGGCTGGCCGACTTCCTGGTGGCCATCGGCCCGTCGCCGCTCGACCGGCCCGCCTCGGTGACCGCCGGAGACAGCGATGTCGAGGTCGAGGCCCAGGCGTCCGGGGATCCCTTGGCGGTCGTGTTCAAGACCATCGCCGACCCCTACGTGGGCCAGGTGAGCCTGTTCAAGGTCCTGTCGGGCACGCTCCGGCCCGACGACCACCTGACCAACAGCCGTACCGGCGGCGACGAGCGGCTGCACGGCCTGCTGACGGTGCGCGGCAAGGAGCAGGAGCCGGCGTCCGAGCTGGTGGCCGGCGACATCGGCGCGGTCGCCAAGCTGGCCGGCACGGCCACCGGCGACACGCTCGCCCCCCGCGGCAAGCCGGTCGTCGTGCGGCCGATCGAGCAACCGGAGCCCAACCTGGCGGTGGCGGTCGTGCCCAAGACGCAGGCCGACGAGGACAGGCTGGCGCCCGCGCTCCACCGCCTCCAGGAGGAGGACCCTTCGCTGGTGGTCGAGCGGGTGGACGAGACGCACCAGACCCTGCTCAAGGGCACCGGCGAGACCCACCTGCAGATCACGATGGAGAAGCTGACCCGCAAGTTCGGCGCCAACGTCGAGACTGAACCGGTGCGGGTCCCCTACCGGGAGACGATCACCGGGGTCGCCAAGGGCGTCGAGGGACGCCACAAGAAGCAGACCGGTGGCCACGGCCAGTTCGGCGTGTGCGTCATCGACGTCGAGCCCCTGCCGCGGGGTGGCGGCTTCGAGTTCGAGAACCACATCGTCGGCGGTGCCATCTCCCGGGGCTACATCCCGGCGGTGCAGAAGGGCATCGACGAGACCATGCGGTCGGGTGGTGTGCATGGTTACCCCGTCGTCGACGTGAAGGTCACCCTCATCGACGGCAAGGAGCACTCGGTCGACAGCTCGGAGATGGCGTTCAAGGTCGCGGGCCGGCTGGCGTTCCGGGCGGCCCTGGCACAGGCCGACGCAGTGATCCTCGAGCCGATCAGCCGGCTGGAGGTGACCGTTCCGCTCGACCTGCAGGGCGACGTGATGGGCGATCTCAACTCCCGGCGAGGCCGCGTGCAGGGCACCGAGGCCGGCGGCGACGGCACCCAGACCGTGATCGCCCTGGTGCCGACCTCCGAGATCCAGCGGTACGCCATCGAGCTGCGGTCGCTGACCGGCGGGCGCGGCCGGTTCCGTGCCGCGCATGATCACTACGACGTCCTGCCCGGCCACCTGGTCGGCGCGATCAGGCGCGAGGTGGGCGAGGAGGCCTGAAGGGCGGCGCCGGTCGAGACGGCGCTCGCCGGAAGGGGGTGAGCCTTCATGGGCCTGGAGCGATGCGACGAATGCGGCTTCGATCCGGCGGAGCTCCGCCCCCGCAACCTGCCGGTCGCCATCCGCTCGTACGGTCGGCGGTACCGGGTACCGCTGACGCGCGGCCTGGCGGACGAGGACCTCGACGAGATCGTGCGCCGCTCCCCCTCGGCGGACGTGTGGTCGGCCATCGAGTACAGCGCCCACGTGCGGGACATCTTCCGCGTCTTCGACGACCGCGTCCGCTGCGCCCTGACCGACACGGAGCCGTCCGAGACGGTGGTCGACTGGGAGGGCAAGGTGGCCGCCGCGTCACCGACGCTCGACCGCCAGGCGCTGGCCGACGATCTCGACGACGCCGCCGACACGTTCGCCACCGTGCTCTCTGAGCTGGCCGATCACGAGTGGCGCCTGCCGACCATCACGGGCAAGGGAAAGCCGGCGACGGTCGCCGAAGTTGCCATCATCGCCGTCCACGAGGGCAGCCACCACCTGCTCGACGTGGGACGCGTCCTGCGCGCGGCGCGGGGACGCTGAGCGCGCCGGCTGCGCCTGTGCGTCCGCGCCCGGCCCCGGCCCCCGGGGGTCAGGCCGGGAGGACGTCCTCGATTGCCGCCACCACCTCGTCGGACGTGGGCTCGACCATGGGGTTGAACCGGGCGACCACCTTGCCGCCCGGTGCCACGACGAACTTCTCGAAGTTCCAGCGGATGTCGCCCGTGTGGCCGTCGGAGGAGTCGGGGACGTCAACCAGCTGCTGGTAGAGCGGATGGCGACCCTCGCCGTTCACCTCGATCTTCTCGGTCAGCGGGAAGGTCACGCCGTAGTTTGTGGAGCAGAAGGTGGCGATCTCGTCGGCGGTGCCCGGCTCCTGGGCGCCGAACTGGTTGCAGGGCACGCCGAGCACGGAGAAGCCGCGATCGACGAGGCGCTCGTGGATCTCCTCCAGCCCCGTGTACTGGGGTGTCAGCCCACACTGCGACGCCACGTTCACGAGCAGAACGGCCCGGTCCTCGTAGTCGTGCAGGTCGGCGGGGCGGCCGTCCAGGGAGCTGATGCTCACGTCGTAGATCGACATGGTTGGCAAGCTACCGGCCCGACACCGCGGTTGCCCGGCCGGGGTCGGCGTGGACCGCGGGCGCGTCGGCCCCCACCCGCAGTGCGATGCCCACCCCGGCCAGGATGACGACGCCGCCTAGGACCTGGGCCGGGCTCAGCGCCTGTTCCAGCCAGGCCCATGCGACGACGGTCGCCACGACGGGCTCGAGCATGCCGACGGCACCGACGGTCGTCGCCGAGAGGTGTGCGAGCGCCGCCAGGTCGAGCAGGTAGGGCAGCAGGGTCCCCAGCACGATGACGGCTCCGAGCGCCACCCACACCGGCACGTCGAGGCCGTCGAGCCGGCCCCCGAGCGAGGTGGCCTCGCGCAGCACGGAGCCGTCGACGCGCCACAGCGGCTCGAGCGGCACCCAGAACAGGCTGGCGAAGGCGAACGTCCAGAAGGCCGACGCCAGCGGATCGATCGACCCCGACGAGTGGCGTCCGACGAGCAGGAACGTCGCCAGGCAGGCGGCGGCCGCCATGCCTGCGGCCAGGCCGACGGCGTCGAGCCGGGTGTCCGTCCAGACCTCGGCCACCAGGGCCAGGCCGACGAGCGAAAGTGCCAGGGCCACCCAGACACCGCCACCCACCTGCTGCCGCTGCACCACCCGGGCGTACACCGCTACCAGCACCGGGCCCGTGAACTCCAGCAGGATGGCGATGCCCACGGGCAGGCGGTCGATGGCCTCGAAATAGAACCACTGGATGAGCGCCGCACCGACGACGCCGAGCACCGCGAGCTGCGGCAGGCTTCGGCGTGGCACCCGCAGCCGCGGCAGCGAGCCCAGCGCGGCCACCACCGCCAGCAGGCCGACGGCGGCGCCCGTGCAGCGTAGGGCCGCCAGTTGGCGGGGCGCGATCCCGGCGTCGAGCACGGCCTTGGAGATGCTGGCGTTGGCGCCGAACAGGACCGCCGCCACGATCACCTGGACGTAGCCCCGCACCACGTGCGACCGCGTGGTCACGATGGTGGCGGTGGGCGCGGTCGCCGAGATGGTCATTCGGCCCAGGCTGGCAAGACTCGACGCGCTAGAACCAGCGAAATGGACCTGTCACAGCTCTCCCCCGCGGACGCCGTCGTCGCGCTGCGGAGCCTCGACCGCCGCTACCGGGGGCTCTTCGCCGGCTTGGGCGAGGATGAGTCGCCCGACGACCTGGCGCATCGGCGGGCGGGCGACTGGTCGGCGGCCGACCACGTCGTGGCCGCGGCCCGGTTCATCGCCGGGGCCAATGGGGCCCTGGCCAGGGTCATCACGGACGACTCGCCGGCCGTTGCCGCCGCAGATGTCGATCCCGGGGCGGCGCGGAGCCCCAGCGCTCCCCCGGAGCCGGTGGACGGGCTCGTGGCCGAGCTCGCGTCGGATGCCAACGCCATGGCCGACCGCATCGAGCATGTGGCTTCGGGGGACTGGACCCGCCAAGCCGTCGTCGACGGTGGCTCCGGCCGCTCGGTCACCGCACTAGACATCGTCCGGGCCGCGGTCGATGCGGGCGTCACGCACCTGCGGGAGGCCGAGAGGGTGCTGACCGCCGTCGTCGGCCGTCCCATCGAGACCGACTGAGGCGCTCCGCCGCGCGCGTCGGGAACGATGGCCGACGCCAGCTGGTGCTGGTTTGGCAACGAATCCGGACGGCAATGCATCCGAAGCGGCGTCCGCGGCGTACTGAACGTAAGCGGACGGTCCCCTGGCTTCCTGTGGGCGGGGGGACCGGCCGCTCACCGGCCGCCGAGCGGCGCGGCCGCCGCCGCCGGGGACGTAACCTCACCGTCTTGCGATGGAAGGGGCGTCGGTGGCCATCACGACGGAGCGGGCCGCAGAGACGTCGGGAGTGATCCTGCTGACACTGGCGTCGGCGCAGTTCCTCATGACGCTCGACAGCTCGGTGATGAACGTCTCGATCGCGACCGTGGCGAAGGATGTCGGCACCACCGTTGCCGGCATCCAGACCGCCATCACGATGTACACGCTGGTCATGGCGTCGCTGATGATCACGGGCGGAAGGTTCGGACAGGTCCTCGGCCGCAAGCAGGCGTTCGCCATCGGGTGTCTCATCTACGGCTGCGGCTCGTTCATCACCGCGATCTCGCAGAACCTGGCGGTTCTGCTGTTGGGATGGTCACTCCTCGAGGGCGTCGGGGCCGCGCTCATCCTGCCGTCCGTGGTGGCGCTGGTGGCGTCGAACTTCGGACAGGCCGATCGCCCACGGGCCTACGGTCTGATCGCCTCCGCCGCCGCGATCGCCGTCGCAGCGGGCCCGCTCATCGGCGGACTGTTCACGACCTACGCGTCGTGGCGGTGGGTCTTCGCAGGCGAGGTCCTCGCGGTGTTCGGCATCCTTGCGCTCACTCGACGCATGGAGGACACGCCGGCCCAAGAGGGCGCGGGGCTCGACCTGGTGGGCACGGCGCTCTCGGCGACCGGCCTCGCCCTCGTCGTGTACGGCATCCTCCGGTCGGGCACGTGGGGCTTCGTGACCCCGAAGCCGGAAGCACCGGAATGGTTGGGTCTCTCACCTGTGGTCTGGTTGATCCTGGCCGGGGGGTGTGTCCTGGTCGGCTTCCTCGCGTGGGAGCGGCACAGACTCGATCGCGACGAGGCTGCGCTGATCGACCCGGCCATGCTCCGCAACCCGCTGCTCCGGGGCGGGCTCACCGGGTTCTTCTTTCAGTACCTGCTGCAGGCCGGCCTGTTCTTCTGCGTGCCCCTCTTTCTGTCGGTCGCCCTGGGATTGTCCGCAATTGCGACCGGAGTGCGCCTGCTGCCGCTGTCGCTCACGCTGCTCCTCGGCGCGGTCGGCGTCCCGAAGCTCTTCCCCGATGCGTCGCCGCGGCGGGTGGTTCGGATCGGGTTCGTCGCACTGTTCGCCGGCATCGTGATCCTGGTGGCGTCGCTCGACGCCGGTGCCGGCCCGGAGATCGTCACGTGGCCGCTGCTGCTCGCCGGGTTGGGCGTGGGCGCCCTCGCGTCCCAACTCGGAAGCGTCACCGTGTCGGCCGTCCCCGACGAGCAGAGCGGCGAGGTGGGCGGGCTGCAGAACACCGTCACCAACCTGGGTGCGTCCATTGGCACCGCGCTCACGGGCGCCGTGCTGCTCTCCGCTCTCACGACATCGTTCTTCACCGGAATCGGGGACAACCCTGCCGTCCCAGAGCAGGTGACATCGAGGGCGCAGGTCGAACTGACCGCCGGGGTTCCGTTCATCTCCGACCGCGACCTCGACGATGCCCTCGATGCTGCGGGCGTGGAGGGCGCGACGGCCGATGCGATCGTCGACGAGAACGCAGACGCCCGGCTGCGCGGGCTACGCGCTGCGCTGTCGGTGCTGGGGATCATGGCCCTGGCCGCGCTGTGCTTCTCCTACCGCCTTCCGACACGACAGCCGGGCGCTCACGCGGAAAGCAGCGACGTGGCGCCTGTGGCCTCGCCCTAGCCGAGCTGCGTCCAGTCCCCGGGACGGCCGGATCGTGCGCCGCTCGTTGGATTAGCCGGCGAGTCCGGCGGTCCCCGTGGTCTCCCCTCGGGGGACCGTCTCGAGTCAGCCGGTGATGTAAGGAAGTCCTCGCAGAAGTCGCGGCCCCCCACGAGAACCGTCTGATTGTGTATCCACCACGGCGTTGCGGTTCGTTCGTAGCGTCGAGGGGCCCCGGCGGCGTAGCTCTTGAACCGTCTGCCGGCCTTCGGGTTTGGCTTCCGAACGAGGTGCCTGCCGTCCGGGGTCTCGCCG
>JBKOUY010000233.1:0-7352 GCA_046723645.1 Actinomycetota bacterium
GAGCGAACGTCCGACCGTGCGCGCCAGATCCGGAAGACCGAGACCCCGGTGGACGATTCGAACCACATCGTCACGAACGCGGGAACGGGTGGCCGCTGCGTCACCCACACAGGCGAACCTACCCAGAACGGTGCCCCGATCGCCCAGGGTTCTGGGATGGATGCGATCAGACGACGGCGCCACGCTGGACACCGAGCCCGATCCCAGGAGACGATCCGATGCCGTCATCCGC
Source organism: Actinomycetota bacterium (assembly GCA_046723645.1). Taxonomy (GTDB): domain Bacteria; phylum Actinomycetota; class Acidimicrobiia; order Acidimicrobiales; family VFJN01; genus DASQUK01. The sequence goes on from JBKOUY010000233.1 coordinate 233, forward strand.
ACACGTCCGATCGCCGGCGCGCACGCCCGACGCGCTCCACGCGATCGTCCAGGACGCGATCAACCGCGCAGACCTGAACGCCTTCCTCGACGTTCATGATGACGACGCCACGGTCGTCGTTCCGCCCGACGGCCGATCGGCCCACGGCCGCGACGCCATCCGGGCTGCGATCGCCCCGCTGTTCGCGCTCGCGCCCGAGGTGGCCACGGTCGTGGTCAAGAAGCTGGAGACCGAGGGGCTTGCACTCACGCATGGTCGTTGGCGCTTGGCCGTGGCCGAACACGGCAGCCGATCGGAACTGCGCGGACTCGGCACGATGGTCGCCCGCCGGCGATCCGACGGGACCTGGCGCATTGTGCTCGACGACCCCCGGTCGGCCCCTGACGTGGAAGAGGAGCGCTGATGAAATCGACCGGCAGTTTCATGGACGCTATCAGGCGGGGCCTGCCCGCCCCACCGGCAGCCCGGACCCTTGGCTTCCAGGTGCTCGACGTCGATCCCGACCAGGGTCGCATCGAGGCCGCCTTCGAGGGAACCGAAGCGTTCACCAACCCGTTCGGTGAGGTGCTGGGCGGCTTCCTCGCCGCGATGCTGTACGACACCGTTGGACCCGCATTGCTGGCGACCTTGTCACGCGGCGAGTTCATCGTCACCCACCACCTGCGGGCCGATTTCGTCCGGCCAGCCTCCGTCGGCCGGTTCGTGGGTCGGGGTCGGGTGGTCCGTCGCGACGGCGACCGCGCCATCATCGAGGCCACGCTGTCCGACAGCGACGGACACGTGGTGGCAACCGCCGACGCGACCGCCGAGATCGTGCGACGCGAGCTGCCGGGCCGGGGCGCGGGCCGGTGACCTACCCGCTGCCCATTTCGAAAGGACGGTCAGCACTCGTCTCAAACGGGACCCCTCCGAGCAGCACGTCGACCGGCCACGCGCCCGCACGCACTGCCCATCGCGACCATCGATCCCGCCGCAGCGACGACCGCGTCCCAACACGACTGGGAGCACAGACCAATGCACGACCTCGACACCTTCCTCACCACCTGGGCGGACACCGAGCGCAGCGGGGACGCCGCCACGACCGAGCGCCTGCTCACCGACGACTTCGTCGGCATCGGCCCCGTGGGCTTCCAGCTCCCCAAGCCAGCCTGGCTACAACGCCAGACCAGCGGAGACCTGCACTACGACGAGCTCCACCTCGACGAGATCACCACCCGGCAGTACGGCGATCGCGCGGTCACGACCGCCCGCTGGAACGCCCGCGGCACAGCATGAGATGTTCGGGCACAAGGGTTGCCCACGGCGGCCATCAGTATCAGCCCCCACCGCTGCATACCGCGAGGTGGTCCGCTGTCATCCGCTTGGGCCCGTGAGCTCGACGCCAAGCTGACGCTTGGGCCTAACTCGTTCGACCTGAGAAGTAGATGTGGGCGATCGACGCGCCGGCCGAACGTGTGCACGTCACCGCGTCCTGTAAGCCGATCCCTTACGGGCGCTCCTGGTCCGCGGCGTGGCTGGCAAGCGCCTTCGACCTTGACTCGGTCACCTCTTCCCGTTGGTGAACGGCCTCGAAGAGGTCGGGATGGACGGCAGATCTCGATCAGCCGCAGCCGCCACCCGGCACGATGCGAACGGAGACCTCGTCTGACCGGTGCCGGCTGCGTAACGTGAGACGATCGGCGCATCGGCCAGATGTGACCTGCGCGCCGGTGACCGTCACGGTGTAGCCGTCCGGGTACTGCAGGTGCGGCACCGAGAGGACGCTCAGCTGGTTCGGTCGATACCGCTGGCCGCTCGGTCCCCGGGTGGCGTAGCGGAGCTCGTAGACCCGGCTTGCGGCGTCGAAGCTGGCCGCCGAAGGCGTGCCGGCGAGCGCCAGCGGATACGGGCGCACCAAGGCCCGAAAGGCGTCGAGGTCGCGGACGTTGGCCAGGCTGGCCGGAACGTCCCGGGGGATGATGTCCTCCTGGTAGTGCCAGAACATCCAGCTCATCAGGCCCGCGTCGAGCTGGGTGGTGAGCCGCCGGAGGGTGGGCACGTCGAGCGTGGCACCAAACTCCGTCGCCACCGGGGGCACCTGGTCGCGTTCGGCGGCGGCGAGCGCGTTGGCCACCACCGCTTCCTCGCCGGCGACGTCGAGGGCGTACGAGTGGAACGACAACACCTGTCCGCTGCTCGCCCCGGCGGCACCCGGGATCGACGTCGCTGTCTGGCCGAAGTTGAACAGCACGAACGGCTCCACATACACGTGCTGGGTCGGGCTGACCTGCCGGACCGCGGCGGTGGCCTTCCGGTAGAAGGGCATCAGCAGCCACTGCTCCAGCTCGGGGCAGCCGGCTGGAGCCGTGACGCACGGCTGCCACACCGCGCCCGGCCAGGGCTCGTTCATCAGCTCGTAGCCCAGGACATAAGGGTTGCTGGCAAAGCGCTGGGCTACCGCGGTCAGACCCTTGACGAAGCTTTCCTGAAGGCCGACCCCGTCGGGACCGGGGCGGTTGGACCAGAAGCTCTCGAAGGCCCGCTGCATGGCCGGGTTCTGGACGTAGTACAGCGGGAACACCGCGTCGGGCGGGTTGGGGAGACCGTCGTCGACCGCCATCCAATCCGGGAAGCCGTTGCCGTTGTACTTGGGGCTGAACCCGTCCTGGTGGAAGTCGAGCAGCACGAAGATCCGCTCCCGGGCCAGGGCCCGCACCGAGCCCGCCAGGGCCTCGATGTACTCGTGGTCGACCACGCCGGGCTCGGGCATCAGGCCCTCGACCACGACGCCCAGCCGGACCACGGTGAAGCCGTTGTCGACCAGGAACCGGGCGTCGTCGGCGCCGAAGCCGGCGGCGGCCGGGAAGTAGGGGGCCGGCTTCTCGACCTCGTTGACCCCGTGGAGCGTGACCACCCGACCCGCGGCGTCGGTCAGCCACCGCCCATCGCTCGCCAGCGGGGCCACCGGTCCCTCGGCGGCGGCGCGCCCGTGGTGACGGCCATCGCCATGGCCCGGAGCGGGAACGCCCCCGGGCACCCGAAGCGGCAGGCAGGCCGTAGCGCCCACGGCCACCGTCGCTGCCACGGCCACGGTTGCGAGCCTGCTCCAGCGCCCCTCACGTCGACTCACGCCAACCCCCAGGACCGACCCCCGACGGCGCCGACCCTAGCCGGGCGGCGGGTTGGGTCGGTCGGTCCGAAGGGGGCGCCAGGACGGCCAGCAACCATCACGGACCCGCCGGGTCGAATCTGGTTGGGCAACCCTCATCGACCCGAGGTGTCGCTGGCGGTTGGTCGGCCAGCTCATCGTCGGCTGTCGGCAGCAGGCCGCGAGGAGCGGAGCGGGTGGGACTCGGGCTTGTCCCAGGTCACGTCCGCCCTCGGTAGCAACCGTGGAGCCACCGCCCCATCCCAGGTGATCGGGCTCGTCGGCTGGCCAGGTCATGGCCGCGTGCGCAGCAAGGACCGCACACCGTCGGCGCGCCGGGTCAGGTCGCCGCCGGGCGCGGGACGCCCTGGCGGCTCGCGCAAAGCACACTCAACGACCGTCGATCGGCAGCGTCAGCGGTGGGACGCCCACACCTCGTCGATCGCGTTCGCCGCCCTCCCGTTTGCACTCACAGTGCCGCCCAGGGCACAGGTTTTGCGGAGTTCCCGGTGCTGTGTCACCCTCCGTGCACGTCTGCGTATTGTGTCGCGGACGTTATTGGCGGACGGCGGCGGATGGACCTTCGACCCAACGGGATCGGAGAAAACGGCGTATACCTGGAGGTTGCGGACCGTCCGCGTCCGTCTGCCGGCGCCAAGCAAAGCGCCCGGCAGTCGCTGCTCCATCACGTCTGGCGTTGCCCTGGGCACGCTCCGACCGGTCCATCGGCACTCGACCGCCCTTGGGTGCCGGTGCGGCGGTTGATCCCAGTCAGTTCATCCCCTCGTTGCCTGGACTGGCTGGGATCCCGCCATGCGTGCGCCGGCGTGGTCCCAGCGAGGCTTCCGGCGTCGTCATCTGCTCCGCCGCTTGCGTCCTCGCCCTCGCGGTCGCCCCGACCATCGGCCCAATCGGCCGGCGAACCGGTCCGTCCGCGGCTTCCGCCATCGCGGCGGATGCCACCCACGACCTAGTCCACACCGTGGACGTCCGCGGTGTCCCGCCCGACACTCGGCACGGCGGAAGCGTCCCACGGTACGTTCCGGTCGGTGGACATCGGGGGCACGGTGGCGCCGGGCTTCGAGCCTGTGCGAGACGAGTTCGAGCGCAACTTCGCCGAGCGAGGCGAGGTCGGGGCCGCCTGCTGCGTGTACCGGGGCGCAGAACCGGTGGTCGACCTGTGGGGCGGTACCACCACCGCCGACGGCGAGGCGCCGTATACCGATCGCACCCTGCAGCTGGTGGCGTCAGCGACCAAGGGAGCACTCGCGATCGTCGCCCACCGGCTGGCCGAGCGCGGCGAGATCGACCTGGACGCGCCCGTCGCGCGCTACTGGCCCGAGTTCGCCGCCAAGGGGAAGGCGGACCTGCCGGTGCGGTGGCTGCTCAGCCACCAGGCTGGGCTGCCCGCGATCCACCGCGTGCTCTCCGAGGAGGACATCGTGGGGTGGACGGTGCCGGTCGCGGCGCTTGCCGCCGAGACCCCGTCCTGGGCGCCGGGCACCGACCACGGTTACCACGCCATCACTTACGGCTGGCTGGTTGGCGAGGTGATCAACCGCGTCACGGGCGCGACTTGCGGCCAGGCGTTCGCCGACGAGGTGGCGCGCCCGCTCGGGCTCGATCTCCACATCGGTCTGCCGCCGGCAGAGCACCACCGCGTTGCACCGCTGATTCCGGCGCCGCCCCCGGCCGACGGACAGTCCGACGAGTTGACCGCACGCCTGCTCGATCCCGAATCGATCGCCCATTGGGCCTTCCTCATCCCGTCGGGCTTGTTCACGATCATGAACGACCCGGTGATCTGGGCGGCCGAGCTCCCCGCCGCCAACGGCATGGGGACCGCACACGCGCTGGCGCGCCTGTACGCGGCAGTCATCGGGGAGGTCGACGGCGTCCGCTTGCTCGCACCGGGGAGCGTCGCCCGCGCCACCGATGAGCGCTGCCGCGGGATCGACCGCGTTACCGGCTACGAGACCGCGTACGCCCTCGGCTTCCAGCTCCCATTCCCCTTCCGGCCCATGGCCGGCCCGGGGAGCTTCGGGCACTACGGGCTCGGCGGCTCGGTCGGCTTCGCCCACCCGGGCCACGGGTTCACCTTTGGCTACTCGGTCAACCAGATGGGCCCGGGCACACCCGCGGACCGCCGCTCGGTGCCCCTGGTCGACGCCGTCGTCCGCTGCTGCTCGGCCGGTACCTAGGCGGCCTGTCCAAGGTCAGGCGACGCTCGCCCGACCACCGTCTCGTCGCAGACGAACGCGGACCGGTCGACCGCCATCTCGGCTGGCGCATCGTCCGGTCCTCTCATTGTTGGGGGGCCCTCGATTTGTCCTCGTCGGCCGTGGCGGCTTCGGGCCACAGCACGACGATCTCGTCGACGGTCACCTGCAGCCGGGCGATCTGGCCCGGCATCCATTGCTGCTCGTAAGTCATCCCGTGCCGCTGGGCGATCGCGAGCATTTCCTGGTAGCCGGCGATCGCTGCTTCGGCGTCGCGCACCTCACGGACGAGCCGTTCGAGCACGTCCGCCTCTAGCCCGGCTCGACCTCCGTCGTGGCCCACCTGAATGTCCATTGCCGGTCCTCCGGTTGTCCGTCGTTCCTGTCCTGCCACGCCCCGTGGCGCCTAGCACCAAGCCATCGATGACGCCGCCCGCGAACGGACCTGCCACCGGCGATCGTGGTCCCCACGAGCGCGGATGGCCCGACCAGTCGGCGAACGCTTCGCATTCCCCGAGACGTCGCATTCCATGCCGGACAGCGTTGTGACTACCGGCGGCGCTCTGGTCGTCGCGTGACACGGTCGCGCCGTGACAAACGGCATGTCGTAAGTCCGGTCGCCAGCTTCCGATGTGGCGCAGCGCGACAGGGCGCCTACAGCGGGAGTGGCTGGCGGCTACGAGCCATGCGGCCATCGACTCCGCCAAAGGCGAGGCGTGGCAAGGCGTGGGAGCGACCCCCAGGCAACCGGGGAGTCGCTCAGACCGCGCCCGTGGTGTGGCGGCTCTCGCGGTCGATAGCTCGCCCTCGACACCGGACCTCGACACCGGACCGCTCGAGCAGCTCGGCCGTCAGCGCCGCCAAGAGCGGGTCGCTACGTCGCTGTTAATGCACATAGGCCTCTACTATGCGCGAGGTCTGCGCCATGGCGGGCGGCGCCGTGGTCACGGGACAGTGGCAACTGAGAGGTTCCTGGCGGATCGTCCCGTGGACTGCCACCCGAACCAGCTACGTCGGCGGAAACTGGTGGCGTGACCGGCTCACCGCCGAGATCGACGAGGAGCTATGAGCTCGGACGCCACTCACCACGAGTACCGGATCGAATCGATACCCCCGGGCGAGGACGCCTGGAGGTGGCATCGCTTTGTCGGTGACTCCGGCCGCGTCCTCACCACCGTCCAAGCGCGCCTCGACGATGTCAGGGCCGCCTGGCCTGGTTGGCAGTTCCGGCTCATGGCCCGCACCGTTTCCGTCACCACGACACCATGGATGGAACAGCAACCCCGGCGCGGCCATGAGGATCATCGTCACGAAGCGCCGCCTCGCCGCCCCAGGGAGACGGCGTGAGTGACAACCGAGAACAGCCAAGTTCTGGGCCAGGCGCCGACATCCGCTCCAGTGGGGCTGCGAAGCCGGCGCTCATGGGCACAAAACGGGCACAAAATCGCGCCTTGCAGGCTCCCCTGATCGCCTGAGCGCCCGGTGCAGACGTCATGCCGGAGCGCTAGACCTGCCTCGACCAGCGCCTTCACGGGCGCATCGTCGCCTCTCGAGCCGCCACCCCTCATCTTCTCACGGTGATGCTCTACCGGCGTCGACGGCGAGGCGGAGATGCTCGGTGACCTGGGGCTTTGAGCGGACGACGGGACTCGAACCCGCGACCCTCACCTTGGCAAGGTGATGCTCTACCAACTGAGCCACGTCCGCGTGGGAGGCACAACCTTAGCAATCCCGCCCCTGCCGCCCACCAGCCGCGGGGCACTCGCGGCTACGG
>JBKOUY010000174.1:0-22941 GCA_046723645.1 Actinomycetota bacterium
CCGCGAGTTCGACGACATCTTCGACCTCGTGGGCATGCGGGTCGTGGTGGAGTCGGTGAAGGACTGCTACGCCGCCCTCGGCTCCATCCACGCCACCTGGAAGCCGGTGCAGGGCCGGTTCAAGGACTACGTGGCCATGCCCAAGTTCAACCTCTACCAGTCCCTGCACACGACCGTCATCGGGCCCCAGGGCAAGCCGCTCGAGGTGCAGATCCGCACCTGGGAGATGCACGCCCGGGCCGAGCAGGGGGTGGCGGCGCACTGGGCCTACAAGGACCGCGACACCAACGACAGCGACCTGCCCTGGCTCAACCGGATCGTCGACTGGCAGTCCGAGACCACGGATCCCGACGAGTTCATGCAGCGCCTGAAGATCGACCTCGAGCAGGACGAGGTCTTCGTCTTCACGCCCAAAGGCAAGGTCGTGACCCTCCCGGTCGGGGCGACGCCGATCGACTTCGCCTACGCCATCCACACCGAGGTCGGCCACGCCTGCGTCGGCGCCCGCGTCAACGGGAGGCTGGTGCCGCTGGACTCCAAGCTGGCGTCCGGCGACACCGTCGAGATCTTCACCTCCAAGGTCGAGGGCGCTGGACCGTCCCGCGACTGGCTGCAGATCGTCGCCACGCCCCGGGCCGCCTCGAAGATCCGCCAGTGGTTCTCCCGAGAGCGGCGCGAGGACGCGATCGAGCAGGGCCGCGACGACCTGATGAAGGCGCTGCGGCGGGAGGGGCTCCCGGTCCAGAAGCTGCAGAGCGGCTCCGTCCTGGGCGACACCGCCAAGGCAATGAACTACGCGGACCTCGACGGCCTGTACGCCGCCATCGGCGAGAACCACGTGTCGGCCAAGTCGGTCGCGGCACGGATCACCAAGTCGCTGCGCGAGGTCGGGCCCGAGCAGGAGGAGACGCTCCCGACCACGATCCGCCAGCCACGCCGGAGCCGCGCTACCCGGGGACCGGCGGGCGTCCACGTCGAGGGCCTCGACGACGTGTTCGTCCGGCTCTCCCGCTGCTGCACACCGGTGCCGGGCGACGAGATCATCGGCTTCGTCACGCGGGGCCGGGGCGTGTCCGTTCACCGGGCCGATTGCGCCAACGCGGTGTCACTAGCGTCGGGACAGGCCGACCGGCTGATCGACGTGGAGTGGGACATCGAGCCCGGGGGCGTGTTCATCGCCTCCGTCGAGGTCAAGGCGCTCGACCGGGCCAAGCTCCTGCGCGACGTGACCATGGCGTTCGCCGACCACCACGTCAACATCCTGAGCTGCACCACCCAGACGGGCTCGGACCGGGTCTCGAAGATGCGCTTCGACATGGAGCTCGGCGACCCGTCGCACCTCGACTCGCTGATGTCGACCATCCGGGGAATCGACAGCGTCTACGACGCATATCGGGTCGTGCCCGGCCGGGGCGGATAGGCCGCCTGGTCCGCAGGGTCAACCGCCGCCGTCGAGGGTGTCGACGGCCCCGGTGAGGTCGCCAAGGTTGTAGAAGTCCACGGCGATGTAGTTCGGCGTCAGGCCCCGTTCTCGCTGGCAGGCGCGGGCCCCTCGACGATGACGTCGTGGCCGTTGACGCCCGCTGCGGTCGCTCGGTCGGGAGCAGATCGCGTCCTGGATGATGACGCTGTGACCTCGTCGGGGTTCTCCTTCAGGAACTCCCGGGCGGTCCGCAACACGTCGAGCAGTGGGATGGCGCCCAGCGCGCACTGGTTGTGGCAGAGGAATGTGCCGTCTCGCCCGCCGCGCAGCGGTCCGAGCGCGGCGGTGAGCGGCTCGGCGACCTGCGGGGCCAGAAACGGCTCGTCATCCGTCAGCTGGTCGCCAGACACGAGCGGGGTCCAGTGGTGGGTGTCGATGAGCGGGGCCCTGACGCGGCAGTCATCCGGACCAGCGCTCGTTGACCTCCAGGCGCAGCTGGTCGAGCCGTTCCCGGATCAGCTGGCGGTGTCCTCGCATATCGAGGTATGGCGCTGGTGCACGACGCCTACGGTGTCTTGCCCGGCCGGGCCGGCAGACCACCGAGGGCTCTGTCGCTTCGTGGCCCGCTAGGCGTTATCGAGTAGGCCGAGGTCGAGCGCTCGGAGTACGGCGCGGGTGCGGTCGCGGACGCCGAGCTTGAGCAGCACATTGGAGACGTGGTTCTTGACCGTGCCGGGGGCGAGGTGCAGGGCGGATGCGATCTCGCGGTTCGAGTAGCCGGCGGCCACCAGTCGCAACGTGTCGAGCTCCCGGTCGGTGAGCCGGTCGGGTCCGCGAATGCCGGTTGTCTCGGTTGTGCGTTCGGACACGGCGCGCAGCATCCGTTCGGTGAGCGCCGGCTGTAGGAGGGTCCCGCCGGCGGCAACCGTACGGATGGCGCCCACGAGTTGGTCGAGGGTGACGTCCTTGAGGAGATAACCCCGCGCGCCGGCGCGCAGTGCGCGGAGAGCGAGCTCGTCGTCGTCGAAGGTGGTGAGCACGAGGACGGGGATGTGGTTGCCGCGCTCTCGGAGCGCCTCGAGCGTGGCGATGCCGTCGCGGCGGGGCATGCGCAGATCGAGGAGCAAGACGTCGATGTCGTGGGCGTCGAGGGCGGCGAGTGCTTCGTCGCCGTCACCCGCTTCGGCGACCACGTTGATCTCGTTGCTGAGGGCGAGCAGGCTGCGGATGCCTTGGCGGACCAGCGTCTGGTCATCGACGATCGCGACCCGGGTCACGGGACGGGCACCCGGGCGCTCACGGCGAATCCGCGGCCGGGGGCGGTCTGGAGGACGACCTCGCCGCCGAGTTGCTCGACGCGTTCGCGTAGTCCGGTTAGGCCGTGGCCGGGGACGAGCTGCGCTGCGCCGCGCCCGTCGTCGACCGTGTCAAGGCGCACACCGGTGTCGTCGACGACGACGCTGATCGCGAGGTGGCTGGCGTGGGCGTGTCGGAGGGTGTTGGTGACCACCTCCTGGACGCAGCGGACGAGGGTGAGGGCCTGGGCCTCGTCGAGCGGCGCACGCTCGTCGACGGACACCGCGACGGTCAGCCCGGGCAGGTCGCGGACGAGCTCCCGAAGGGTCACGTCGAGATCCGTCGTGCTGGCGCGCAGCGAGCCGACGGCGGCGCGTACGTCGCGCAGCAACGCGCTGGTGATCTTGCGGGCCCGGTTGACGTGCGTGGTGGCTTCGCCGCTGGGGCGGTGCGATGCGACCTCGAGCTCGAGCGAGAGAGCCGTCAGTTGGTGGCCGATGACGTCATGGAGGTCGCGCGAGATGCGCATCCGTTCTGCGGTGCGCGTCGACGCGCCCCAGAGAGCGGTGGCGCCGCGTAGCTCGGAATGCGCGGCGGCCAGCTCGGACCTCGCGGTGGCCTCGCGTCGTTCGCTGCCGACGACCAGCACGGCGAATGCCTGGAAGCTGCCGTAGACGACGGCAGCCGTTCCAACCTGCGTGGCGGACTGCCCGTCGAGGGCGGTGCCCAGGACGACGAGGCCGGACTGAACCGCCACGACGGCGAGCGCGCCACGCTCTTTCAGCGTGTAGGCGGCGGACGCCGCGGTGACCACGAACAGAACCGCAGTCCAGCCGGCGCTCGGCGATACCAACCACGCGGCGGCCGCAGCGACGACCTCGATCGCCAGGAGCCGCCGGCCGGTGGCCCACCGTGGCTGCCGCCGGACGAGGCCGGCGTCGAGGGCGTACGCGGCGACGAACAGGCCGTACGCGACCCACCACACCGCCGCTTGCGGCTGGCCGGTCGCAGGCGCGTCGCCCGGGCCCGCGAAGAGGGCGCCGACGCCGACAGCGACGGTGGCGACCAGGCCCGCCGCCGCGCTCAGCCGCTCCCTGCCACGGGTCTCCACGGCCCCGACGGTAGCGACGACGGCGGCGCCGGACCCGTGCCAGAAGTCATGGATCGAGAACATGACTTCCGGCACTCGTCGCACCCGGGCGGCCTTCGTACCGTCGGTCGCAACGAAGGAGCCACTGATGGCCGTGCTCGAGATGCGTTCGGTTCGCAAGGAGTACCGGGGCGTTGTGGCCCTCGCCGACGTCGACCTGCGCGTCGAGCGCGGCCAGATCGTCGCGCTGCTCGGGCCCAACGGTGCGGGCAAATCGACAGCGTTCGAACTGCTGCTCGGCTTGGTTCGGGCCACGGACGGCAAGGTCACCGTCCTCGACCAGCCCCCCGGTGGCCGGGTGCGGCGCCGCGTCGGGGCGATGCTGCAGACCGCGGGACTCCCCCAGCAGGTCACCGTGCGGGAGCTTGTCCGCCTCATCGGGCGTAGCTACCCGGCGTCGCTACCCGTGCACGAGGTCCTCGAACGGACGGGTCTGACCTCCCGTGCCGGGCGCACGGTCACTGAGCTGTCCGGCGGGGAACGCCAGCGGCTCCAGCTGGCCATGGCCCTGGTCGGTGCCCCCGAAGTGTTGTTGCTCGACGAGCCCACTGTGGCCATGGACCCGGCGTCCCGCCGGGCATTCTGGGACCGGGCCCGAGCCAGCGTCCGCGAGGGCGCGACGATCCTGTTCGCCACGCACGATCTGGCCGAAGCCGCCGCCGTCACCGATCGCATCGTCGTCCTCCATCACGGCAACGTCATCGTCGAGGCCACACCCGAGGAGCTCACCAGCCACGGCAGCCGAGACCTCGAGCAGGTCTTCCTGACCCTCACCGAGGAAGCCAGCGCCGCCGCCATGGATGGAGGCTGGCAATGACAATCCGGGTCACCGGCTCGGCTCGCGCCACCCCCCTCCTCGTACCACCGACCGGCCAGGTCGGGACGCGCCCCAACCGAGGGCGCCTCGGCCTCCTCGCGCTCGCCGCCTGGATCGAGCTGCGCGCCAGCGCCCGCAGCGTCGAGTTCGCCGTCGGGGCGGTTGCGATCCCGGTGTTGCTCTACGTGATGTTCGCTCTTCCGAACCACGCCGAGCTCGAGGGTGGCACGACCAGACGCACCGCGATGCTCGTCTCGCTCAGCGCCTACGGGGTGATCTCCCTGGCGATCTTCACCTTCGGCGAGAACGTTGCGAAGGAACGCGGCCGCGGGTGGACCCGGACGCTGCGGGCCACGCCGCTGCCCATCGGCATCCACCTGCTCGCCAAGACCGTCACCGCCGTTGCGCACGCGGCGCTCATCGTGACCGCCATGAGCTTGCTCGCCGTCACCGCCGGCAGCGTCGAGCTGCCCGCCAGCACCTGGATCGCCTTCGGGGCCACGATGCTCGCTGGCGTCGTGACCTTCAGCGCCCTCGGCTATGCGATCGCCCTGCTCGCCCGACCACGCGCCGCGACGGTGATCTCGAACCTGATCTTCCTTCCCCTTGCGTTCGCGTCCGGATTCTTCGTCCCCCTGTCGGAACTTCCCGTCATGATGCGCAACCTCGCACCGTGGCTGCCTACCTTCCACTTCGGGCAACTCGCCTATCGAATCGTCATGCCCCCAAGGGACGTCGAAGACCTCACGGGCATCACAACCCAGCCCATCGTCACCCACCTGGCCTGGGTCACCGTCGCCACGACCGCCCTCACCGGACTGGCGCTGCTCGCCGCCCGGCGCGAAGCGGTGTCGCAGCGCGGCTGACCAGCACGATCCGTGGTGAGCGGACCCGCGCGGCGGCGTTGGTTTCACTCCCGGGAATCCTGGGGCATCATCGGTGCGTGGTGGCGGCGACGGGCGACGTGGCGGGTGGTCGGCGCGCGCCCCTCATCGGACGGCGCGTGGAGCTCAACTGGCTTCGCACACGGTTGGACATGACGATGCGCGGCTTTCCGCACCTGGTGCTCGTCGACGGGGAGACCGGCATCGGCAAGAGCCGCATAGCGCAAGAGGTCATGGCCGACGCTCGACGGGCCGGCGTGACCGTTCTTCGAGGCCGCTGTTACGAGCGGTTCGACCTCGCCTACCTCCCACTGCGCGAGATGGTGTTCGACGCGCTCACCGAAGCGATCGCGCCGCGGCCCGGCATGGATTCGGAACGGGAGCTGCTGCGCCGCATCACTGCGCTTGGCGACACCGACCGGGCGCAACCGAGCGACGCCGACGAGCGCGAAAGCACCCGCCAGCTGCTCACGCTCACGCGGTTGATGATCGACTACGCCCGGACCAATCCCACACTCGTGTTCATCGACGACATCGACTGGGCCGACGACGCCACGATCGGCCTGCTGCGGCACCTCTTGTTCCGGTTCGAAGACGAGCGTGTTCGGCTGCTGCTCCTGGCGACCTCGCGGCGGGAGGCGGGCGCGCGTGCCGCCGAGGGCATCGCGGCCCTGCGGCGGGAACCTCGCTGCGCAACGATCAGCCTGCACCCGTTGTCGGAGCTCGAAGCCACGGAACTGGCCCACGAGGTGGGCGCGGGCCTGTCGGTCGCCGAGGCACGTGGTCTCGCAGCGGCCGGTGGTGGCAATCCCCTGCTCATACACGCATTGGCGACGATCCAGGACGCTGCGTCGTGGTCGTCGTTGACCGATGCCGCCACGCCGGGGCCGCCAATCATGGCAGCGATCGATGCGCGTCTCGCCGCACTCCAGCCGTCGGCCTGGACGGTCGCACAAGCAGCGGCGTTCCTCGTACCGCACTGCACCCGCCCGCTCCTTGCGGCCGTCACGGGCCTGGAGGAGCCTGTCCTCGGGCAGGCTCTGCGCGACGCAACCCAGAATGGGGTGCTGGCCGAGGATGGCGAATCGTTCGTGTTCGCACACCCCGTCTATCCCCACGCGATGTACGAGCAGACGGCCCCGGCCTCGCGCCGCCGGATGCACCGGCGCATCGCCGACGCGCTGCTCACGCCCGGCACCGAGGCCCCGGCGGTGGCATCCGGAACGATTGCGCACCACCTCATGCGCAGCGGACCCGAAGGCGATCCCGAACGCGTCGCAGAGTTCGCGCAGCGGGCCGGGGACGAGGCAGTTGGGCTCGCGGCCTGGAGCGAAGCGGCCCGGTGCTATGAGGCGGCCCTCGACACGATGGACGAGGCGACCGATCCCGTCGCCGCAGCCGCGCTCCACCGCCGGGCGGCCCTGTGCCACCGATACGACCTCGAGCTCGGGGAGGCGATTCGACACTTCAACCGCGCCATCGAGCTGTGCGCCCCGTCCGGTGACCGGGCGACGGTCGCCGAGCTCTACATCTGGCGAACGCGATGCGGCGTTGGCAGCCAGCAGCTGCTGGATGTCGTCGCTGATCGGACACCGCTCGAACACCTCGTCGAAGAGCTGGAGGCCTCGAACCCGGCGCTGGCCGCCGAGGGGCTCGTCGAGCTGTCGCAGTCATACTGGGTCGAAGGACAGCTGGCGCGAGCCGAGGATGCCGCGCGACGCGCGATGGAGATTGCCGAACGCATCGAGCACCACGCGGCGTTCGCCCGAGCGACGATGAGCCTGTGCGTTCCCCAGTGGGCGCGCTACGACCTCCTCGGATCGCTCGACACGTTGGAGACCGGCGTCGCCAGGGCACGACTCACGGGGGACAGGACGGAGTTGGCCGGTGGCCCGCTCTTCCGGCTGCCACTCGTCTTGGGCTGGCTCGGACGCCTCGACGAGGCGCAGGAACGGGCAGCCGAGTGTTGCCGTGTCGCCGACGACATCCGCTATCCCCTGGAGACGGGCCTGCCGCTCGCCGCGCTCACCCAGGTGGCCGTCGCGCGTGGCGACTTCGACGCGGCGGAACGGCACGCTCACCAGGCACAGCTCGTCCAGCGGCTCTCCGGATACCACTGGGCGGCCGGCCTCTTCACCCCGGCGCTCGTGTCTGCGTGCGCCGCTCGCGGCCGCTATGAGGTCGGCCGCGACGCGCTCGATGCCTGGTCCGAGATCGCCGGCCCGATCGAGGCCGCGACCATCGGGGTCCTCCGTCGCTACCTGGGCGCGCTCGAACGGAACCTGGTCGTCCGCGGTGACCCGCTTCCACGCCTGCCGCGCCGGCCGGCCCTCGGCGCCGACATGTGGGCGGCCGCCGGTGTGGAGGTTGCGCGGCGAGAGGTCGGTGCGGTCGATGTCAGACGCGCTCACGACCTCCTGGCCGAGGTCGACAGGCGCGGGGGTGTCTGGACGGGCGGGTTCCTCGCGCTGGTACCCCGTGTTCTCGGCGTCGCCGCGGACCTGCTCGGCGAGGAGGACCGGGCCATCGACACACTCGAACGGGCGCTCGTGGTCGCAGATGCGGCGGGCGCCCGACCGGAACACGCACGCGCTCTGGTGGACATCGCGACGATCAGGTCGCGCCGCGGCGAGCACGATGCTGCCCACCACCTCGTCGGCCGGGCTCTCGAGACGTTCGATCGGCTGGGCATGTACCCGGACGCTGATCGCGCACGGGAGTACGTGGGTTCACGCGGGTCGCACACGATCCAGATGGGCGCGGCCGCTCACGCCGAGCCGGAGCCGATGGCCGCGCACTCCGTGATCCTGTTCTGCGACGTCGTCGACTCGACCCGCCTGACCGAGGAGCTCGGCGTGCTCCGCTACCGCGAACGGGCGCGCCGGCTCGAAGAGCTCGTCCGGTCGACGATCGCCGCGTACGGGGGGACGACCGTGAGCGGAATCAACCTCGGTGACGGCTTCATCGGGTTGTTCCCGTCCGCGGACCGTGCCCTCGACGCCGCCCGACGCTGCGCAAACGATGCCGCGCGCTCCACCAGCTTGCACTTGCACCTCGCGGTCCATGCGGGCGACATCATCGTGGACGGCGCTCGCATCTTCGGGAATCCGGTCAACCAGGCGGCACGGATTTGCAGCGTGACGGCTCCGGATGAGGTGCTGACCTCGGAGGTGATCCGCCAGCAGGTCTCCCTGGCTGAGGACGTGGCGTTCGTGGATCGTGGCGAGCACACGCTCAAGGGCGTCGGACAGCCCCAGCGCCTCTACGCGCTCGTCGAGCGGCAGCGCGTCGCTCTTTTGTAGTATGGCCGTAGGCGGAAGAAGGGACATGGC
This sequence comes from Actinomycetota bacterium, assembly GCA_046723645.1. Taxonomy (GTDB): domain Bacteria; phylum Actinomycetota; class Acidimicrobiia; order Acidimicrobiales; family VFJN01; genus DASQUK01. Next base: position 8,903 of record JBKOUY010000174.1, read on the forward strand.
GTGGGCGGAATGCCGAAGTGGTTCGCAAAGACGCGGGAAATGGCCGCGGTCGACCTCTACTTCAGCGTGCAGGGCGCCGGTAGCGAGGATGCCCTCATCGGCCGCTACCTCCAGGCTCTCGGGCGTCTGCAAACCGACTACGTGGACAACCGCTCGGTTGCACTCGAGAACACCGGCTGGGATCCGAACGGCGTCGCCGCCTCGATCGGCGGTCACTTCGTCGGCGATTGGATCCACCAGCTCTATCCGGCCGACCCCCACCTAGGAGGTCGGTTCTGGCCTCAGGTCGCTTCGCAAAAGGTCGTCGAGCACCTCCGCTGGGGGACGATGATCGCCTTCCACAAGGCGTTGGGTCGAGACAACCTTGTGAGCAGGGGAGTAGACGAGGAATACATCGAGATCCTCTTCGAGAGCGAGAGGCACATCGACGTCGAGATCAACGGGGTCCTGCCCCTGGCGATGAGCTGGAACTGCGTGGCTGCCACCGGGGAGGACTACTTCGAGGTCGACGCGCTCCGTGGGCCGACTGTCGTGGAGCTCGCGATCGCGACGCCCAGGCCGTACGGTCACGGCGCCGTCATGCACCTCGTCGAGGAGTACGAGTGGAACGTGCGGCAGGCGCCGCGGATCGAAGGCTGACCGCCCTGACGTTCATGAACAGCGGCAGCTCCGACCAACGCCGGAAGCGCCGGCCGGGTGCGGGAACCGGTTCGCGGATCACGTCGATGGCGAGCCCGGCATCTTCGAGCGCGACGGCGTAGTCCTCGAGCGTGTAGGTCCAGCCGCGAAACGTCATGCGGAGCCCGTCGAACTCGACGGTGTCCTCGACGCGTGCGCGCTCGAAGTACGAGGGCCGCACCACGAACGCCACCCCGTCGGCGTCCTCGATCCAGCGGCCCATGTCGGTGACCGGGTGGGCGACACAGAAGCTCAGGTGTCCACCCGGTCGGAGGACGCGCGCGCACTCCCGCACCGCCGCCCGCATGTCGTCGACGACCTGGAGTGAGTTGTACGCCACGACGAGGTCGAAGCAGCCGTCCTGGATCGGCAGCCGACCGCCATCGGCCACCAGGTAGGCGATCTCGGGGGCGGCGGCGCGTGCATGGCGGACGAGTCCGGCGGCGCTGTCGAGCGCGACGACGTCGTGCTCGCGTTCGACGAGGTCGCGTGCCACGCGACCCTCGCCGCATCCCAGCTCCAGCGTCCGTCCGGTCGGTGGCGGGACGATGGAGTCGAAGAACGCGTCCCGGTAGTACCAGTACGCGTCGAACCCCGGGGTTCGCGCCCAGCGGAGCCAGTTCTCCGTCTCGGGGTCCCATTCGCCCGGCACCGCCGGCGGAACGTAGCCCGCCACCGCCGCCGCGCGAGAAGTTCAGTCGTCAGGCCCGAGCCGGACCCCGAGCGTGGCCTCGACGCGCTGACATACGATGCCCCCCCGGTCGGCCCGAGTGGTCGGGCCGACGGGGAAGGGACGACGTGATGCACGACGGGTTCAGGGGTCTCGTGGCCGCGACGGTGATCTGTGCCACGACCCTCGGAGCGGCCGGCGGCACGGCCGGAGTCGTGGCGAGCGCTTCGCTGTGCGCGCCCGACGCGGATGTCTCGGGCTCGTCGGATACGGCGACCGCCGGTCTCGCCGGGCGAGGCGGCGACCCCCGCGAGCCCGAGCTCGGCCAGACGCATGAGGATCTACCGGCGTCGGCCAAGGGCCGCGCCGGGCCGGACTTCGCGGCCCAGGTCCCCGTGTACGTGCACGTGGTCACGGACGGCGCCATCGGCAGCCTGACCACGAAGCAGATCAACGACCAGATCCGCGTGCTCAACGTGACGTATGCCGGTGGAGAGGGGGGCGTCGACACCGGATTCTCGTTCCAGCTCGCCGGGGTCACGCGCACGGACAACGCGGACTGGTTCTACGCCAACCCCAGTGGCGTCAACGAGCACTCGATGAAGAGGGCGCTCCACCAGGGCGGGGCCGGCGCGCTGAACCTGTATTCGACGACTGCCGGTGACTACCTCGGCTGGGCATACCTGCCGGACATCGTGACCAAGCCGGGCCAGGCGTACCTCGACGGCGTGGTGATCGACTGGGAGTCGATGCTCGGCACGTCGACGACGTACGCAGGCCGCTTCGACCAGGGCGAGACGGCAACCCACGAGGTCGGCCACTGGCTCAACCTCGAGCACACGTTCTTCGGCGGCTGTGCCGACAAGGGTGACTTCGTGGACGACACCCCGGCGCAGAAGACGCCGACGTCCGGATGCCCGGAGGGCAAGGACACGTGCTCGGCGCCAGGACTAGATCCGATCCACAACTACATGGACTACTCCTTCGACTCCTGCTACACGCAGTTCACGGCCGGCCAGGCGCAACGGATGAGTGACGCCTGGTTGCTGTACCGAGCCGGGCAGTAAAAGCCGGGCCCTCCGTTCGCGGGAGGCCGATTCGATCGCGCGCACGGCGCGACGTGGGCGCCGAACCGGCGATGGGCCAGACTGGATGGCGAGTTGCCGATCGAAGCCGCCGGACAGGAGGCGCTGGTGGGCCACGTCCAGACCAGGATGTACCGCAAGGGCGTGGTGGAGGATCAGGCATTCCCCATCGCCGACGTCTCCGAGCACCTCGAGGGCTCCGAGGCGGTCGTGTGGATCGACCTGTGCGGCCCGAGCCGGGACGAGCTGCACGAGCTGGCGCGCGAGCTAGGGCTGCACGAGCTGGCCGTCGAGGATGCGCTGGGGCCCTACCAGCGGCCCAAGCTCGATCACTACCCCACGCACCGGTTCCTGTCGTGCCATGCGGTGCGGCTCGATCTCGAGGGCACCGATGGCACCGGCCTGGACATCACTGAGATCGACGCGTTCATCGGTGATCGCTGGTTGATCACGGTGCGAGAGAACGAGCGGTTCTCGACGGACGAGGTGGTCGAGCGGTGGGATCGTTCCCCGGAGCTCACGGCGTACGGCGTGAGCTTCCTGCTGTACGGCCTGCTCGACGTGGTGGTGGACGGCTACTTCGAGGTGGTGCGGTCGTTCGACGAGTACTACGACGACGTCAGTGAGGGCCTCTTCGACGAGAAGCCCCTGAATCCCACCCAGCAGCGGGACTGGTTCCGTGTGAGGCGGGCGCTGGTGAAGTTCAACCGGCTCGTGGGGCCGATGCGCGAGGTGGTCATCGGCCTGATGCGCCGCGAGCATGGGCTGGTGCCCGAAGACCTCTTCCCGTACTACGAGGACGTGTTCGACCACATCCTGCGGGTGAACGAGTCGGCGGACTCGCTGCGGGACCTCGCGGGCACGATCGTCGAGACCAACCTGAGCCTGCGGGACTATCGCCAGAACCAGATCGTGAAGAAGGTCAGCAGCTGGGCCGCCATCATCGCGGTGCCCGCGGCCATCACCGGGTACTACGGCATGAACGTCCCGTACCCGGGCTCCGGCAACACGTCGGGCTTCATCTCGTCCACGGCGATCCTGGTGGTCGCGTCCGTCGGCCTGTACCGGCTGTTCCGCTGGCGCGACTGGCTATGAGCTCGGCGGCTCGCCCCGGCGGCACGCGGCGAGAAACGCAGCGACCGCCGAGGGGTCGCCGCCGGGGTGATGGTGGAGGAACGAGGCCAGCAGGGTAGGGCCGGCGAAGCCGCTCCGACCCCGGCCGAATCGGCTGCGCAGCTCGACGGCTTCGCCCGGGGGATCCACGGTGGCGTAGTGGAACTCGTGGGCCCGCAGCCGGGTGCCGGCGGGGCCGAGCGGGCTCGCCACCGTGATTGTCGCCTCGCGGTAGCCGAGCGTGAGCCGGTCGGTCATCCGGCCGGTGGCCGGCACGATGCCGGCCATCCGCCGGCCGTCGACGGACGTCGTGAGCCAGAGCAGGCCGCCGCACTCGGCCCAGGTGGGCACGCCCGCGGCGACCGCATGCCTGACCGCGCCGAGGAGCGGCTCGTTCCCGGCCAGGCGGGCGGCGTGGACCTCGGGGAAGCCGCCCCCGATGATCAGGCCGCCGACGGCGTCGGGGAGCCCTCGGTCGGCCAGGGGGTCGAACGGCACGACCTCGGCGCCGCCGGCCCGGAGTGCGTCGACCGTGTCGGTGTAGGTGAACGTGAAGGCGCGACCGGTGGCGACCGCGATGCGCACGGCGGGGCCCGGGGCGGGCACCGCGACGGGATTGGCCACCAGGGGCGGTGCCGTCTCCGCCAATCGAACCACGGCGGCGAGGTCGACCCGCTCGGCGACGGCGTCGGCCAGCACGGCCAGCGATCGCTCGACGGTCGCGGGATCCTCGGCGACCGGGACCAGCCCGAGGTGACGGTCCCGCCAGACCAGGCGGTCGTCGCGGCGCAGCGCCCCCAGCACCCGCACCCTGGTCGGTGCGATCGCCTCTCGGAGCATGGCCTCGTGGCCGTCCGACGCCACCCGGTTGAGCACCACGGCCGCCAGGTGGACTGCGGGGTCGAGCGTGGCGAAGCCGTGCACGACGGCGGCGACGGAGCCCGCCATCGCCTCGGCGTCGACCACCAGGACCACCGGAGCATCGAGGAGGCCGGCGACGTCCGCGGTCGACGAGGGGGTACCGTCGGCGGCGCCGTCGAACATCCCCATGACCCCCTCGACGACCAGGAGATCGGAGCCCTCGCCGGCACGGGCGGCGAGCGGCCCGATGGCGGTAGTTCCGCAGAGCCAGGGGTCGAGGTTCCGCGGCGGCCGGCCAGAGGCGAGGGCGTGGTAGCCCGGGTCGATGAAGTCGGGGCCGACCTTGGCGGCGGCAGGACGGTGCCCGGTGGCCCGGAGCGCGGCCAACAGGCCGGTCGTCACCGTGGTCTTGCCGACCCCGGAGTGGGTGCCGGCGACGACGAGCCGGGGTCCGAGCGTCGACACGACGCGGACGGTAGCGGCGCGCCAGACCACTCCACGAGGGGAGGTCGCCTCCCTGGGGGCGAACCTGACGCTCTGGGCAACGCTGACCCTGGGGCCGGCCTGGCTGGTGGCGGGCAGCGCCGCCGGTTGCCGGCCGAGCCGCCTGCGGCGGCGACGCTCAGCATGAGGTCCTGACCGAGCCGGGGCCAACGTCACAATGTGGTTCTGAGGCCGGTAGGGGGCACCGCTAGCCTCGGCAGGTCATGAGCGAGCGTCCGTCGAGGGTGACGGGGAAACAAGGTGAGAGCGAGCCCGGCCCGAGCGGCCGTGGGAGCGGAAGACAGCGCGCCGACAGCCTGGGCGGCCCGGCCGAAGGCCAAGAGCGGGAAGCAGGGCGTGAGACGTTCCGCGCCCCGATCGGCACGCAGGACGTGCTGCCCCCGGCATCCGCTCGCTGGGAGCGGATGGTCGCGGCGTTCGCGGGCGTGGCCGAGCGGTTCGGCTACGGGTTCGTCCACGGGCCCCTGTTCGAGGACCTCGCCGTGTTCCAGCGCCTGGGCGTCGGCACCGACGTCGTCCGCAAGGAGATGTACGACTTCCGAGACAAGGGCGACCGCCACATGGCGCTTCGGCCCGAGGCCACCGCGTCGATCGTCCGGGCGTACGTGCAGCACCGCCCGCCGACGCCCTGGAAGGTGTGGTGCGTGACCCCGGTGTTCCGCTACGAGCGCCCCCAGGCCGGCCGGCTGCGCCAGCACCACCAGCTCGACGTGGAGGCCATCGGCGTCGCCGATCCCGACCTCGACGCAGAGGTCATCGGCCTCGGCGCCGCCTACCTCGACGCCCTCGGCCTGCGGCGCTGGAGGTTGGTCGTCAACACCCTGGGCACGCCCGCCGACCGGGTCGCCTACGGCGAGGCGCTCCGCCAGTGGCTTCGCACCCGCGCCGGCGACCTGGCCCCCGAGGATCGCGAAAAGATCGACGTGCACCCGCTCCGGGTCCTCGATTCCAAGCGGGCGCCCACGCAGGCCGCCGTGGCCGACGCCCCCCGCATCACCGAGGTGCTCGACGACGCCTCGCGTCGCCACTTCGAACGGGTCCAGGACGGCGTGCGATCGCTCGGCATCCCGTTCGAGCTGGACCCCGGCCTTGTCCGTGGCCTCGATTACTACACGCACACGCTCTTCGAGTTCCGGAGCGAGGCGCTCGACGCCGCGCAGTCGACGATCATCGGCGGCGGCCGCTACGACGGGCTGGTCGAGCAGCTGGGCGGCCCGCCCACCCCGGGCATCGGCTTCGGGTCGGGGATCGAGAGGATGCTGCTGGCCTGCGACGCGGAGGGCGTGTTCCCGGCGCCGGCGTCCGGCCTCGACGTGTTCGTGGTGGACACCACCGACGGCCGGGCGGCCCGCGACATCACCTCGACGCTGCGGTCAGCCGGGATCCGGGCGGACCGGGCGTTCGATGGCCGCTCGATGAAGGCGCAGATGAGGGCAGCAGGGCGTTCGGGGGCCCGCGTGGCGGTGATCGTCGGTGAGCAGGAGGCCGCCGACGGCACGGCCACGGTGCGCGACCTGGCGCGGGGCGAGCAGGAGGTCGTGGGCCAGGACAAGGTCGTCGACGTGCTGCGGAAGCTGCTGGCGCCACACGCCGAGGACGCGGGAACGTGAGCCCGCAGACGGGCGAGCCCGGCCCGGCGCGGGGGCTGCGCACGCACTGGGCCGGCGAGCTGCGCCCCGCCCATGCTGGCCAGCGGGTCTCGGTCTGCGGCTGGGTGGCCCGCCGGCGCGAGCACGGCGAGCACCTGGCGTTCGTCGATCTGCGCGACCGCGAGGGGCTGGTGCAGTGCGTCGTCGACGGCTCGGTCGACGTGCGCAACGAATCGGTGGTGCGCGTCACCGGCGTGGTGCGCATCCGGCCCGACGGCACCGCCAACCCCGCGCTGGCCACCGGGGATGTCGAGCTCGGGGAGTGCGAGGTCGAGGTCCTCGGCACGGCCGAGCCGTCGCCGTTCCCCGTGGACGAGCGCGTGGAGGCCGACGAAATCCTGCGCCTGCGCCACCGCTATGTCGACCTGCGCCGGGTTCGGATGCTGGGCAACCTCCGGGCCCGGGCGGCCGCCAACGCCGCGTTCCGCGAGGCGATGGAGGACCAGGGATTCGTCGAGATCGAGACGCCGCTGCTGATCGCGTCGACCCCGGAGGGCGCCCGGGACTTCGTCGTGCCGTCGCGGCTCCAACCCGGCAACTTCTATGCCCTGCCGCAGAGCCCCCAGCTGTTCAAGCAGCTGTGCATGGTCGGAGGCATCGACCGCTACTACCAGATCGCCCACTGCCTGCGGGACGAGGATCCGCGTGCCGACCGCCAGTTCGAGTTCATGCAGCTCGACCTCGAGGCCAGCTTCGTGGGGCAGGACGATGTGCTGGAGTTCGTCTCGGAGGCTGTGCGCCGCTGCGTGGCTGCCGTGGCCGGGGAGCAGATCGGCGACATGTCGTCGATCACCTGGCACGACTCGATGGAGCGCTACGGCACCGACAAGCCGGACGTCCGCTTCGGGATGGAGCTGGTCGAGCTCTCGGACGTGTTCGCCGACACCGGCTTCAAGGCCTTCGCCGGGCAGTGCGTCAAGGGAATGCGGCAGCCGGGGGGGAGCGAGGCGACGTCCCGGAAGCGGCTCGACGACCTGACCGACCAGGCCAAGCGCTGGGGCGCCAAGGGCCTGGTGTGGATGCGGGTGACGGACGAGGGCCTCGACAGCCCGGTGGCCAAGTTCCTGTCGGACGTCGAGCTCGCCAAGCTGCGCGAGGTGATGGGCGCCGAGACCGGCGACCTGCTGTTCCTGGTGGCCGACGACCGGCCGGTGGTCCGCCACGTGCTCGGCCTGCTGCGCATCGAACTGGGGCGGCCGCCGGTGAACGAGGGCGGGCTGAACTTCCTGTGGGTGGTCGAGTTCCCGCTGTTCGAGAGCCTGGACGACGACGGCCGGCCGGTGCCGGCGCATCATCCGTTCACCATGCCGCACCCCGACGACCTGGAGCTGCTGGCGTCGGACACGCCCGCGGACCTGTTGCGCGTGCGGTCCCAGGCATACGACCTGGTGCTCAACGGATGGGAGCTGGGCTCCGGGTCGGTCCGGATCCACCGCGCCGACGTACAGCGCACGATCTTCCGGGTGCTGGGCATCTCCGAGGACGAGGCGCAGGCGCGGTTCGGGTTCCTGCTCGACGCCTTCCGCTACGGCGCCCCGCCCCACGCGGGCTTCGCCATCGGGATCGATCGGATGGTCGCGTTGCTGGTCGGCGAGGAGAACATCCGCGAGGTCATCGCCTTCCCCAAGACACAGTCGGGCGCCGACCCCCTCACCGGAGCCCCGACGCCAATCGACCCCGCCCACCTGACCGAGCTGGGCCTGCGGACGCTGCCACCCAAGGCCTGACCTCCCTGGCACCTCAACTTGCGGCGGATAAGGCCATCATGGGGGCTCCAACCGCCGCAAGTTCCGGGTGGTGGGTCGGGTCGGTGGCGATCGTCAGAGCCGGTCGAGGAGGGCGGCGAGCACCTCGTCGACGTCGGCGCGGCGCTGGCGCCAGCGGCCACCCGCCACCCGCAGGCCGCCCGCGCCGACCGCCGCACCCGTAGGCACGGAGGCGATGACCAACCCGGGCTCAGCCGCCAGCGCCCCCCCGAGACCCATGAGCACGGCGACGGCGGCGCCGACGCCGGCGGCCCCGGCCATGACGTTGCCCCGGCTCGACGTCAGCTCCGCCTCGACGCACACCAGCGTCCGCTCGTCGGCGGGGGTCACGAGCAGCGACACGGTTCGGATGCCGTCGAGCTTGATCGCGCCGGCGAAGTCCAGCCCGCGGCGGAGGCTGGCGACCAGGTCGCGGCGGGGCCGGTAGAGCGAGCGGTCGGCGCTGCGCCGCCGCAGCTCGAGCATCTGGCTGCGCAGGAAGCGGTCGACCGCGGCGTGCACTGCCTCCGGGCGCCGTTCGACCAGCCGCTGCTGGGTGACGAAGCGCGACGTGGCGGCCCGGCTGCGGTTCGCCCGCTTGGCGGGGGCGGCGTCGTCGTCGGGCAAGACACCCACGCGCAGCTCTGCGACCGCCTGGCGGACTGCGGCCGCCGACAGCCCAACCTCGACGGCGGCCCGCTCGATCGCCTCGGCGTCGTAGCCGTCAGCGCCGCCCGGTCCGTCAGCGGCGGCCTCGATCTCGGACGCCCGGTGCAGCACCCTGGCAACCTCGTCGCGGGTCAGCGTCACCCGTCGCCGCGTCTCCGACACGTCCAGATTGTCGCATTCCCTCGTCTGGGGGTGGCAATGGCGCACCCCGGGGGGCGCCCCGAACGAACCGGGTCCGCGGCCGGCGATTCCCGCCTCGAACGCCGGTACCCTCGCCAGCGATGCCGCGCACGCAGGGGCCAGTCGGGGACGACCTGTTCGCGGCCGCCGCCGAGGAGCGGCTGGCGCGGCAGGCACCGCTGGCGGCGCGGCTGCGCCCCCGAACGCTCGACGACATCGTGGGCCAGGACGAGCTCGTCGGACAGGGCAGGCCGCTGCGGGTGCTGGTGGAGTCCGACCGGCTGTCCTCGGCGATCTTCTGGGGACCGCCCGGGACGGGCAAGACCACCCTCGCCCAGGTGATCGCCCGGCACACCGCCAAGGCGTTCGAGCAGCTGTCGGCCGTGTCGGCCAGCGTGAAGGACGTGCGCGAGGTCGTCGCCCGGGCGGAGCAGCGGCTCGGCGAGCGCGGGCAGGGGACGACCCTGTTCCTCGACGAGGTCCACCGCTTCAACAAGGCCCAGCAGGACGCCCTGCTGCCGTCGGTGGAGAGTGGGCTGCTGGTCTTGATCGGGGCCACCACCGAGAATCCCTACTTCGAGGTCAACCCGCCGCTCCTGTCGCGATCGACGCTGTTCCGCCTGCGGCCATTGGATCCCCCGGCGGTCGAGCTGCTGTTGCATAGGGGCCTGGAGGCTGAGGGCGCCGAGGCCGACCCGGAGGCGCTCGCCCACCTGGGCGAGCGGGCCGGCGGCGATGGCCGCCAGGTGCTCACCAGCCTCGAGGTGGCCGTGGCGCTCGCCCGGGCCCGCCGGGACGGTGCCGCCGGCGACGACGGGAGCGATGGCGACAGAGGCGCCGCACCCCGGGTCACCGTGGCGGACGCGGAGGCGGCGCTGGGCACGAAGCTGCACCGCTACGGGCGCGACGAGCACTACGACGTGATCTCTGCGTTCATCAAGAGCGTGCGGGGATCGGATCCCCAGGCCGCGCTGCACTACCTGGCCCGCATGCTCGAGGCGGGCGAGGATGCGCGCTTCATCGCCCGCCGGCTGGTCATCCTCGCCAGCGAGGACATCGGTGAGGCCGACCCGCTGGGCCTGGTGGTGGCCACCGCCGCAGCCCACGCCGTCGAGTACGTCGGGCTGCCCGAGGCCCAGCTCAACCTGGCCCAGGCCGTGGTCCACCTGGCCACGGCGCCGAAGTCGAACCGGTCGGCGGTCGGCGTCTGGCGGGCCCGCGAGGACGTCCGCAACGGGATCGGCGGCGAGGTCCCGGTGCACCTACGCGACGCCCACTACCGCTCGGCGCACACGCTCGGGCACGGCGTGGGCTACGAGTATCCTCACGACGACCCGCGGGGATGGCTGCGTCAGCAATACCTACCCGACGACGCCGCGGACGCCGTCTACTACCAGCCGTCCGACCACGGCTTCGAGCAGGAGATCGCCACGCGCATGGAACGGCTCGCCAAGCAGGCCGAGGCCCACGAGCCCCACGACGAGCCCCACGACGAGCCCCGCGAACCCGATCGGGACGGGGGTCACGAGTGAGCGCCTCCGACCTCGCCGCGGTCATCGTCGCCGCCGCCAGCGTGGTGGCGGTGGTGCTCCTGGCCGTCGGGGTGACGGCGCTGCTCCGGACTCTGCGGGCCCTCCGCGAGGTCGCACACCTGCTGCGGACCGAGACCGTCCCCGTGCTCGACGACCTGCGCGCCACCGTCGATGCCGCCAACGGGGAGATCGAGCGACTCGACCACCTGGTGACGACGGCCGAGTCGGTGACCGGCACGGTGGACTCGGCCTCCCGGCTCGCCTACATCGCCATGGCCAACCCGGTGATCAAGGGGGTGGCGTTCGCCAGCGGCACCGCGAAGGCGGCCCGGCGCCTGCGCGGCCGGCGAGGCGACAACGGCGCTGCGGAGCGCCCGGGCAACGGCGGCGGCGCCCGCTGATGTTCCTCGTCCGCAGGCTCGTGTGGTTCACCTCGGGGGCCACCGCCGGCTTCGGTGGAGCGATCTGGATCCGCCGCCGGATCCGGCGCACGGTGCGGAGGTACGCGCCCGAGCAGCTGCAGTCCGAGGCGGCGGCCTCGGTCCGCCGGCTGGGCTGGGACGTCCGCGACGCCGTCGTCGAGGGCCGCAGCACGATGCGGCAGCGCGAGGCCGAGCTGCGCGCCGAGCTGCGCCCGGGCGCCCGCTAGTGGACCCTCGCGGAAGTCATCGTGGCGTCTCGCCGGCCAGATCCGCCGCTGGCATCGTCCGCGTCGTCGCCGCAGCCGCTGGCTGCGCCTTCCTCCTGCGTCCTCGCCAGCAACGAATCTGACACGGCGATACATCCACGGAACTTCCGCGAGCGCCCACTAGCTGGAACTTCGGCGTGGACGGTTGTCGCCTCCGCCTAGGCTGACAACACCTATGGCACCGCGGACATCCGCCGAACTACGCCGCGCCTGGAACGAGTTCTTCGCCGCCAGGCAGCACACGCTCGTCCCGTCGGCGAGCCTCATCCCGACGCACCCGACCGCGCCGATGTTCACCAACTCGGGGATGATGCAGTTCGTCCCCTACTTCCTGGGCGAGGAACGGGTGCCGTTCAATCCTGCCCGGGCGGCATCGGTGCAGCGCTGCGTCCGCGCCGGCGGCAAGCACAACGACCTCGACGCCATCGGGCGCTCGCACCGGCATCTCAGCTTCTTCGAGATGCTCGGCAACTTCAGCTTCGGCGACTACTTCAAGGCCGACGCCATCGCCTGGGCCTGGGAGTTCGTGACCGAGGTCCTGGGCCTCGATCCGCGCCGCCTGTGGGTGACCGTCCATGTGGGCGACGACGAGGCGTCGGACATCTGGACCGACGCCGTGGGCTTCCCCCGCGATCGAGTTCAACGGCTCGACAGCGCCAACTTCTGGGAGATGGGCGACACGGGGCCCTGCGGACCGTCGTCGGAGATCTTCTGGGACAACGGCCCCGACTTCGGTCCCGAGGGCGGCCCCGCCAACCCCAGCGCGGAGGAGCGCTACGTCGAGCTCTGGAATCTCGTGTTCCCCCAGTACAACCGGGGCGTCGATGGCCAGCTCAGCGACCTGCCGAACAGGAACATCGACACCGGCGCCGGGCTCGAGCGCATCATGGCGGCCCTCGCGGGCAGCCACAGCCTCTACGACTCCGACATCCTGAGCGGCCTCGTGGGCGAGGCCCAGGCGGTGACGGGCCACCGCCTCGGCGAGTCCGAGCTCGGCGACATCGCCCTGCGGCTGCTCGCCGACCACGCCCGCACCATGACATTCCTCGTGGCCGACGGGGTGATCCCCTCCAACGAGGACCGCGGCTACGTGCTGCGCCGCATCATCCGCCGCGCCATCCGCTTTGCCTACCTGCTCGGCGTCGAGCGCCCGGTCCTGCCGCCCATGGTTGAGCGCACGATCGACCTGATGGGCGACGACTATCCCGTGGTGGTCACGGGCCACGACCTTGTGGTGCCGATCATCACCCGGGAGGAGGAGTCGTTCAGGCGCACGCTGGCCCGCGGGTCGCAGATCCTCGACACCCAGCTCGACCGCCTCGACGAGGGCGGCACGCTCCCGGGCAGCGTGGCCTTCCTGTTGCACGACACCTACGGCTTCCCGTTCGAGGTCACCCAGGAGATGGCCCAGCTCCGTGGCTTCGACGTCGACGTCGCCGGCTTCGAGTCCGACATGGAGGCCCAGCGCCGCCGGGCCCGCGAGGCGGGCAGGACCGGGGGCGTCGCCACCGGGGAGGAGGTCGACGCGCAGCACCGCCTGCTCGTGGAGCACGGGCCGACCGAGTTCACCGGCCGGCGGGAGTACGAGACCGAGGCCACGGTGATCGGGGTCCTCGGCGACGCCGTCTACCTCGATCGCACGCCGTTCTACGCCGAGGCCGGTGGCCAGATCGGCGACACCGGCACCATCACCACCGACACCGGCATGGCCGAGGTGGTGGACACGACATACGCCCTGCCCAGCCTGCACGCCCACCACGTCAAGGTCCAGGAGGGCACCATCGAGGTCGGGCAGAAGGCGGTGGCGCGCATCGACGGCGAGCGCCGCGACGCCATCCGCCGCAACCACACCGGAACGCACGTCCTCCATTGGGCGCTGAGGGAGGTGCTCGGCAGCCATGCGAAGCAGCAGGGTTCGCTGGTGGCCCCCGACCGGCTGCGGTTCGACTTCAGCCACTTCGAGCCGGTCACCGACGACCAACTGCGGGCCATCGAGGACCTGGCGAACCACGAGATCCTCGGCAACGCCCCGGTCCGGCACTTCGAGACCACCATGGACGAGGCCCGGGCGATGGGCGCCATCGCCTTCTTCGGGGACAAGTACGGCGACATCGTGCGCGTCCTGGAGGCCGGTGAGCACTCGGTCGAGCTGTGTGGCGGCACCCACGTGCGCCGGCTGGGCGACATCGGCCCGCTCAAGGTCGTGAGCGAGGGCTCGATCGGCTCGAACCTGCGCCGCATCGAGGCGGTGACCGGCTTCGGCCCGATCGAGCGCCTGCGCCAGGAGGAGGAGCTGGTGTCGAGGGCGGCCGACGTGCTCGGCACCACGCCGGACGAGCTGCCGGTCGCCGCCGAGAGGCTCCGGGGCGAACTCAGGTCGCTGCGCGAGGAGCTCAAGGACCTGCGTCGCCAGGCCGCCGGCAGCCGGGCCGGTGAGCTGGCGGCCGCCGCAGTCGACGGCGTCGTCGTGGCACGCGTCGACGGCATCGCCCGCGACGACCTGCGCGACCTCGCGGTCGCGGTGCGGGAAGCGCCGGGCGTGCGCGCCGTGGTCCTCGGCGGCGAGCCGCCGTCCGGCGGCGTGGCGCTGGTGGCTGCGGTCACCAAGGACAGCGGCCTCGAGGCCGGCGCGCTGATCGCCGAGGCGGCACGCACGGTCGGGGGC
>JBKOUY010000073.1:0-19738 GCA_046723645.1 Actinomycetota bacterium
CTCTTTATTGCCGGCCATCGCATCGCCGCCGCGCCTACGAGGCCCGGCGCTACGGACACGCGACCGGCTTGACGCGGGAAATACGTGTAAATACACTCACCTTTGGTGCCGGACCGGTCGAGACAACTTGCATATGCACGACGCTGCGGATGGCATCGCGGTCTACCAGCCGGCTCTACGACAACGTCCTGTCAGGCGCAGGACTGCGAGCCAGCAGTTTCGCCATCCTGTCGGTGCTGGCTGCCGAGGCCCCGCTGTCCATCGGTGAGTTGGCCGGGCGATTGACGATGGATCGCACGACCTGCACCCGCGAGGTGGCGCCGTTGGTCAGCTCGGGACTCGTTGAGGTCACCGCCGGTTCCGACCGTCGTCGTCGACTCGTGCAACTCACAAGTCTCGGCAAGCGCAAGCGCTTGGAGGCTCGGTCCAGGTGGGAGCGCGCGCAGCAGATGCTCGCAGCCCAATTCGGCGACGAAGACGTTCATGACCTCCTCGCCCGGCTGCGCCGACTGCTGGCAAGCAGCGAACAGCTGATCTCTGGCTAGACCGCCGGGAGACGGCAGCTCATACCCAGACAAGGGGGAGTAACCATGCGCAAAATTATCAATTCCGCCTTCATGTCGTCGACGGCGTCACCGCTGACCCGGGATCCTGGGCGATCTTCGACCCTGACTCACACAGCAACCGCATGAAACAAACCACCCTCCGAACGGAGCGCACAGATGAGCGAACTGCTTGAGAGCGCCGTTACCGCGCACGGCGGATTGGACCGCTGGAGCAAGATCAAGTCGATCACCGTCGAGGCCTCCATTACCGGAGCCGTGTGGCCTGTCAAGGGCCAAGCTGACGTGCTCAAGCAGGTGCGGTTCGAAGTTGACACCACGCGGGAGCTGTTGACCATGGAGTATGTGGGCCACGACAGAGTGTCAGTCTTTGAACCCAACCGAGTCGTCGTACAAACCCGCGGCGGCGAAGTCATCGACGCCCGCGACGATCCCGAGAAGTCCTTTGAAGGCCACCAGTTCGAGACCCCATGGGACGACCTTCAGCTTGCCTACTTCACCGGGGAGGCACTGTGGACCTATCTAAACACCCCGTTCCTCTACACGTGGCCCGGCTTTGTCACAGATGAGATCACGCCAATTGAAGTTGGCGGAGAAACATGGCGTCGGCTTGAGGTCACCTTCCCAGAGGACATCAAGAGCCACACCCGCAAGCAGAAATTCTGCTTCGGCCCCGACGGCCTCCTTCGCCGCCATGACTTCACCATCGACGTCATAGCCGGGGCGCCCGCCGAACTCTACGCCACCGACTACCGCGACGTCGGCGGCATCATCATCCCCACGAAGCGACGCGCCTATGCATCCCAAGGCGACGACGATCCCAAGTCGGCACCGCTGTTGGTCGCCATCGACATGGGAGACATCACCATCCAATGAGCCCACAGCTGGCAACTGATATGCCCCCACAACACGGTCCGGCGATGAGACCGTTGCACTCGGTCCACGCCCCCACACGCCGGCTCTCGACAGCACGACCGGCGCTTCACCCGCACCAACCGCACCACTACGCCCAACGCCGGCAGTCCGGGCTCAGGCGGCGGGCAGCGCTGTGGGCGACCGTGCGGGTGGGGCGTCTGGCCCGACCGGTCGCCCAGATCGCTGCGGGCCCGGGGTGTGTCGTGGCACACGGTGATCGCCGCGGTGCCGGATGGCGCGTAGTCCCGGCCCAGATAACCGTTGCGTGTGGCGGCAACGCTGATGTGTGAGGGGTCATGAACGACGACGCCGAGCACTCGGCGTTGCTGTTGGCGTTGACGACCGAGCACTTCGTACTCCAGTCGGCTGCGAGCACGATCGCCTCCGAAAGCGCGACGCGGGCCACGCTGTACGTGATGTCCTTGTCCAGCTCGCTTGTCGCGATGGGGTTCGCGGCGCAGTCGGAGACGGCGTTTGTGCCGCTAGCCGCCGGTGCTATCCCGACCGTGTTCCTGCTCGGCGTCTTCACGGTCGTGCGGCTCATCGAGACCGGTGCGCAGAACATGGTTTTCTTGCGTCGGATGGTGCGGATCCGTCGCTATTACCGTGACCTCACACCCGAGGCTGCCACCTATTTCGGCATTCCCGGAACAAGCGAGACTGACGAGGTACTCGCCGAGCTCGGCGTCGGTGTTAGCGGGCGGCTCGCTCCGTACTTCACCCTTGCGATGATGGTCGCCACGATCAATGGCATCGTCGGAGGCAGCGGGATTGCTCTACTCGTCGTGGCAATCCTTGGCACCGGGTGGATCGTCGCGGCCATACTGCTCGGCCTCGCGATGTTCGCCGCAACCATCGCCGCCTGCCGGACCTACCAGCAGCGAACCTGGCACGCCGGCGACTGGTGACTGGTTGCCGCCAGCGGGACAGACAGCGGGTCGGCGCTGGTCGGAAGCTAGCTGTAGAGCTGCTGACGTAAACCGGCGTGCCGGCCTCCACCCCAGCTGATAGCGCGAAGGGCCAGTTTGAGGCGGGTCGTTTGGATTATCCAGCATGCCCCGTTCGGGCCGAGGAACCCGTTCACCCGGGTGCTCTCGTGAGCCAGCCTGGGGCGACGCGGGCGTCGCTCACAAGGCGCGGCACGCCGTTCCTCCCGTGCGACGCTGGCTGCGACAGCCCCACAGAGGAGCTTCCTCGTTTCCGTGAACGTGAATCGTTCCCGGGTCAGTGACTGCTCTCGCTTCTGACGCTGTCCTGATGATGGGTATGTGAGGCGGCGGCGCACGAATGGCGCAGACTGTGGCCGGCTACGCCTCGCCTCTGACCAGGTACTCCGGCGAAAGAAAGGAGGGGAGGGGCGTGCGGGACAATGTCCCATCCCCCCTCCGACACGACACTCTCACTTACCTTTGGGCGACAGGTCACCCGAGCCCTTCGAGTGAGTGGGTCGTAGCTGACGAGGACACCCAGGTTGGACAGCAGCTCCCCCTTGCGAGTGCCGTCAGCTACACCGAGCGCTTCGGTCATCGTGCCCCATTCCTGGCGGATGTCGGCGATCAGGGCAGGAATGTCCTCGACCGGCTTTCGGCGATACCGGACCGAGGCCAGCGAGCTCCGTCTCCGCCGCAGCTCTGGCGCTCTCCACCTCGGCGGTCCAGGTGGCGATGAGCGCCGGGTCGGTCCCGGGCCTCGAGTGCGTCCCGGTAGCGGTCGAGCTTCTGATCCATCTGTGCGATCGTGCGGCGCGGTACGCGAACGCGTACCGATCCGGAGTGGACCTAGGGGAGGTCTCGAAGCTGCGGCCTCAGGCGTGAGGGGAACTACCGACTCCGAACTCGGTGGTGAACGCGAGGTGAGTGAGACCGTCGTGTCCCCCCGGACACTCGGTCCCGCATGGCGGCGGCGTCGTGCCTGGTCGCGGCGCCGCAGCGCGATCGGGCGCCATGGCTGGAGGTGAGTGAGAAGACGCTGGCGGGACTTCCCCTCGGATTTTCTTGTCGGCGTGTGTCGAGAACGGTGGGTCGGCTCCGACCTCTGGGTACCGGCGGCCAAGGGGGCCGCCACCATGAGAGGAGCACGAACGATGACCAAGGTCACCGCCCAGATGTCGGTGTCCCTCGACGGCTTCTACACCGGACCGCGGGACACACGGGATCCCAAGGACATGAGCGGCTGGATGCAGGGGCCGGAAGCGCCCGGCTTCTTCCGGGTCACCCGCTGGGTCGTCGACGCCATGGCCTGGCGCGAGCGGCTGGGCTTCGCTGGCGGCGAGCGGTCGGTCAACTCGGAGATCATCGAGGAGACGTTCGCGGCCGCCGGTGCCTACGTCATGGGTCGGCGCATGTTCGACGCCGGCGAGGTCCCCTGGGGCGAGGAGCCGCCGTTCCACGCCCCCGTGTTCGTCCTCACCCATCGCCCCCGGGAGGTGCTCGAGCGCCAGGGTGGCACATCGTTCACCTTCGTCACCGACGGCATCGAGCGGGCCATCGAGCTGGCCCGAGACGCCGCCGGTAGCAAGGACGTGGCGGTGGCCGGCGGCGGGGAGCTCCTGCGCCAGGTGCTGGCCGCCGGGCTGCTCGACCAGCTCGAGCTGCACATCGCCCCGGTGCTGCTGGGCGACGGCCAGCGCCTGTTCGACCCCAGCCTCGGGCTCGGTGCCGGCGAGGGCATCGAGCTGGTCCCGACCCGGGTCGTCGAGGCGCCGGAGGTCACCCACATTCGCTACACCGTCAGCGGCCGGTCGAAGCTGGTGCTGGACGATCGCGGCGCCAGCGGCGATCTGGTGGGGCCAGCCCAGACGAAGCAGTGAGGAGAGGAGCGCCCGTGAAGTACATGCTGCTGATCTACGGCAACGAGGAAGCCTTCAGCTCGGTGGGTGCGGAGACCTTCGCCGAGATCGCGCGCGAGACCGACGCCCTCAACCAGGAGCTGTTCGAGTCGGGTGAACTGGTCGGCGCCTACGGCGTGGCCGACCAGGTGAACGCCAAGATGGTCCGGGCCACGGCCGGGACGCCGGTTGTGACCGACGGCCCTTACGCCGAGGCCAAGGAGTACCTGGGCAGCTTCACCATCGTCGACTGCGACAGCCTGGAGCGAGCCCTGGAGATCGCCGCCCGCAACCCGGCGGCGCGCTACTGGGGCGTCGAGGTCCGGCCCCTCATGCACGAGGCCAACGTGGGGCCGTGACCGACTGGCGGCCCGTCCGGTGGCTGGTCCCCGACATACGAGCTTCGATCTCGCAGCCCTCGGCGCAGGGCTACGGCGGCAGCGGGGGAGTGGTGGTGCCTCCTTAGCACTCGAAGTCTGTGGTGAAGGCGAGGTGAGTGCGACTGTCGTGTCCCCCCGGACACTCGGTCCCGCACGGCGGCGGCATCGTGCCTGGTCGCGGCGCTGCGGTGCGATCGGCGGTGATGGCTCGACGTGAGTGAGTGTGTCGAGCTGGCGGTTTGACCTCGAGGCCGGCGATCGGCGGGCCAGACCGTACCGGTACCCGTCGGGACACCGGTCTTGCCTGGCCCTGAGGGAGCGCCGGCGGCGGCGGTAGGTTGCGGTGATGGAGCGGCGGATCTTCGGTCTCGAGAACGAGTACGGGATCACGTTCACCCTGCGGGGGCAGCGGCGGTTGAGCCCGGACGAGGTGGCGCGCTACGTGTTCCGCCGGGTGGTGTCGTGGGGCCGGTCGAGCAACGTGTTCCTGGCCAACGGGGCTCGCCTGTACCTCGACGTGGGCAGCCACCCCGAGTACGCCACGCCCGAGTGCGACTCGATCCTCGACCTGGTCACCCATGACAAGGCCGGTGAGCGCATCCTCGAGCAGCTCCTGGTCGCCGCGTCGCAGCAGCTGCGTGACGAGGGCATCCGGGGCAACATCTACCTGTTCAAGAACAACACCGACTCGGCGGGGAACTCGTACGGCTGCCACGAGAACTACCTGACCTCGCGGCGCGACGACTTCGGCTACTACGCCGAGGTGCTGATCCCGTTCTTCGTGTCGCGGCAGATCTACGCCGGGGCGGGCAAGGTGCTGCAGACGGCGCGGGGTGCGATGTTCTGCATCGCCCAGCGGGCCGAGCACATCTGGGAGGGTGTGTCGTCGGCGACGACCCGCAGCCGGCCGATCATCAACACCCGGGACGAGCCCCTCTCCGATGCCGAGCGCTACCGCCGGCTGCACGTGATCGTGGGCGACTCGAACATGAGCGACTACACGACGTTCCTCAAGGTGGGGGCGACGTCGATCCTGCTGCGGATGCTCGAGGACCCCAGGTTCGTGGTGCGGGACATGACGCTGGAGAACCCGATCCGGGCGATCCGTGAGATCAGCCACGATCCGACGATGAAGCGCCTTGTCCGGCTGGCGAACGGGCGGGAGGCCTCCGCGCTCGACATCCAGTCCGAGTACCTGGAGCGAGCGCAGCGCTACGCCGACACCCGCGACCTCTCGCCGCTGGAGTCGCAGGCGCTGCAGATGTGGGAGCACTGCCTCACCCGGCTCGCCGACGATCCCCTGTCGCTCGACCGCGAGGTCGACTGGGTGATCAAGCACAAGCTGATCGAGTCGTACTGCGCACGGCACGAGCTGCCGCTGTCGGACCCGCGGGTGGCGCTGATCGACCTGCAGTACCACGACATCGACCGGCGCCGGGGCCTGTTCTACAAGATGCAGGAGCGCGGGCTGGTCGAGCGGGTGACCAGCGACGAGGCGATCGACGAGGCCGTCGAGGTCCCGCCCCAGACCACCCGGGCCCGGCTCCGGGGCGAGTTCATCCGCCGGGCCAAGGAACGCAAGCGCGACTACACCGTCGACTGGGTCCACCTCAAGCTCAACGACCAGGCCCAGCGCACCGTCCTCTGCAAAGACCCCTTCCGCTCCCACGACGAACGCGTCGACCGCCTGATCGCCAGCCTGTAGCCGCGAGCTTCCCTGATCGCCAAGGCGGCCGCCGAGTGATCCTCGGCCGGACACGCCGCGACCGCTTCAAGCACCAGCGCGACGGTGTGCGGATAGACCTGACGGAGCACGGCGGAGACAGCGCGACGTCGAAGCGACAGGATCGTTCAAGTCCCCCCTCCACCACACAGCGGCTCGCTACTCAGGCGCGAGCCAAAATGCTGCGCCTGTTCGTAGGGCGCTTGCTGGAGGCGAACGCCACGACAAAGCGACACTCAACGCTGTCCTAGGCCACGCTGTTGTGCCGGTGAGGGGGTCGACCCGTGCGACACTGGACCCGACGACAGCCGTGGCCCTCGTCGTGGGTGTGCTCGCAGTTCGCAACGTGGTGGGGGAGTCGCTCGTCTTGGCCGTGCTGTACGTACCGGTCAACCTCGCGACGGCGGCCCTGCTCGCGATCGTGACCTGCTCCGCTGGGCTGTCCGCAGGCGAGCTGGGGTTGTCGCCCGCGCCAGCGCCCCGGGGCGCGGTCATGGGCGTTGCGGTCGCGGCGATCGTCGTCGCCGGCATCGCCGTCGGCGCCGCCCTGCCCCCCACGCGCCCGTGGTTCGAGGATCAACGGATCGCAGACGTGGACACGGCCGCCGAACTCGCGTACCAGGCGCTGGTCCGCATCCCGTTGGGGACCGTCGTCCTGGAGGAGTTCGCGTTCCGGGGTGTGCTGCTCGGGTTGCTCGCCCGGATGGGCCCAATGAGGACGGCTGTCGCCGTGTCGTCCCTGCTGTTCGGGCTGTGGCACATTCGGCCCACTCTTGGGACGCTCGCCACGAACGACCTGGCGGAGGGCGCGTGGGCCCAAGTGGGCGCGGTCACGGGCGTCGTTGCGCTCACCACCATCGGTGGGCTCCTTTTCTGCGCTCTGCGGCTGGCGTCGGGCAGCCTCGTCGCTCCGCTGATCGTGCACGCGGCCACGAACAGTGCTGCGATCGTCGCCGGCTACGTGGTGCTGCACGGCGCATAAGGCGCCGCCGGCCGGCGGTCGTTCGTCCCGCCAGGAACAGTCGAGGATGGCTTGGGGTGACCACCATGGACAATGTGAGAGCAGAGACGGTCCAACTCTCGAATTGGGAGCTGACGCCGTCGACCGGCGGCGGGTCAGCTCCACCGGCGCCAACGGCAATGGCCTCAATGGACGCGTGAAGCAACCCGAGGGACTGCTCCGTGTCGAGGGAGTCACCGCATCGATGAAATCCTTGCCACGGCGGGCCGCCTCATGGCGGCCGACCGCTAGGGCCTCGGTGTCGGTCGGCCGCGCAGGTCGATCCGAGTCACGGACGGCTCGTGGTCGGATGCCTGTATCGCGTCCGCGAACTCGGAGTTGACATGGGCGACGTCGTAGTCGTGGGCGAAATGGTTGTTGAGGTTCGGGCTGAACAGGATCTGGTCGAGTACCTGCGAGTTGCCTTCGAACAGGTACGAGTAGCGCTCTGCTGGCGGCAGGTCCTTGACGAGCGTGTGAAGCACGCCGCCTGCTTCGAGGATGTCCACCGTCTCGGAGAACTCGAAGTCGTTGATGTCGCCGAGGACGATCACGTTCGCGTTCGGGTCGGTGGCGAGGAGCTCTGCGACAAAGCTGTGAACGACCTGTGCCTGGCCGTGGCGTGCGATCTCGCTGAGGCGAGCCGGGGGTTGCGCGGGACCGAAGAGCGGCTGGTCGTCGGTCTTCGAGCTGAAGTGGTTGACGACGACGAACAGCTTCTTCTCGCGGGCGCGAAACTCGCCGACAAGTGACTTGCGGGTGTCGTCGAACGCCGCCGACTTTGTGCCGATCCGACCGGGGCTGGAGGACAAGCGGGGTCCGGACGGCTGGGCGACGATCGTCGTCTCCGTCGTCGGGCCTCCCCCGGCCCGGTCGATGAACTCGACGCCGCGGTCGCTGCGGAACAGGAAGCCGACGCGGATGTTGCCGCCGGGCGCGCCGCCTTCGTCGTCGTCGACCGGGTCGATCTGGCGGTAGTCGTAGACGGGACCGCCGGCGGCTTGGATTGTCTGGACCAAGCGCGTCCAGGCGACGGACGCATCCACGACGGGACTGTCAGTGCCGCCGGCGACACCGTCGTTGTCTTGCACCTCTTCGATCCCGATGATGTCTGGTGACCGGAGATTGTTCACGATCAGCGCGGCGAGATGGTCGTACTTGGCCTGCGGGTCGGTGCCGGCGAGGTTCTCGACGTTGAACGTCGCTACCGCGATCTGGTGCGCGGTGGGGCCCGACGTCGTCTCGCGAACGAGCCCGGCCGAGGTGAACGAGGGCGTCGCGGTCGCCTGGATCTTGTAGTTCGAGAAGCTGTAGTCGAGCGGCCCGAGCACCGCGGAGGTCAGGGAGTCGCCCACGTTCATGTCCGGCATCGCCTTCGCGGGACGCGGTGCTGGGGCGATGTCGCGCAAGATCTCGTCGTCGACGATGATGCGCTCCGGGTTCGGGTCGGCGTATCCACCCAGGAGGATCCCTCCCCGCGGCGTCCGCAGCCCGGTGGCCCACGTGCCAGCATCGGGCAGGAGCGTGATCTCTCCGAAGCTGCGGGTCGCGCCGACGACGGCGCCATTGTTGACCTGAAGGATCACCCCCTCGAGGCTCTCGTAGAAGTCGATCGCGTCGTTCGCCGGGTCGAAGGTGCCGCCAGTCTCGACGTTGCCGGCGCCGTCGTCGTCGATGTTCTCCGTGGGTGGGAGGCGGCCACCGGTGCCGAGCACCGTCGGTGTGGGTAGAGGGTTGCCGCTCGACATGATGGTCACATTCGCGTTCGAGCTCGTGATCTGGGTGATCGTCAGATTGTCGGGATCCCCGCCGGCCCGGAACTCGCTCACCGTGCCGCTGACCCGCACGTGATCGCCGACTTGCGCGACCGGGGCCGCGTTGACGAAGACGAAGACGGCGTCTGAGGTTGCCAGGTTCGCGTCCGGAGTCGGGTCCTGGATCCAGACGCCGCGTCCGCCTGCGGTGCGTCGAGCGGTGACGACGCCTTCCACGCCGCTGACGCTCTGGCCGTTGAGGGGCGAGATGTGCGACGCGCCCTGCACCTCGGCGATCGTTGCTGGCGGCGGGACCGTAGTGAAGGACGAGGAGAAGTTCTCGGCCGGCGAGTCAGGTGGGTCGATCGCGTCCTGGTCCGTGACACCCGCCGCGTTGATCGTCACCCTGCACGACTCGTCGTTCGCGAAGTCCGTGGCCGGGTCGAGCGTGAACGATACAGGACCACCCGAGACCATGGCCGTGACTGCGCCAGACGTGGCGCAGGAGATCTCGAACCATGTCCCCGTCACGTTCACCGGCTCGCTGAAGGTCACGTCGACGTTGGCGTCGACAGCGACGCTCGCCGCACCGTTCGCCGGGCTGATCGATGCGACCACCGGAGCGGTATCGCCAGCGGTGGGGTCGCCGGTGGCCTGAATGTCGTCCACGCCCACCCACTCGTCGGTGCCGATGGCATTCGTCGTGATGACGCGCACCTGGACGAGGGGCTTGTCGTTCGTGTCGGCCGGAAGGGCCACGGCGACCGGCGTCGTCAAGCCAGCGAGGCCGGGGCCGGCGGTCGCGTCGGCGATGTAGCCGGCTGGAAGGTTCGTGTACTCCCCGCTCGCGCCGACCCGGTACTGGGTGGCGAGCTGCTGCACGGCGTTGTCCACGGAGCCGTCGAGATCACGAGCGTTGTACGAGACCGATATGTTCTGGAACCCCGTCGTGACCAAATTTACGACCACATGAGGCGCATCGGCGGTGCCCGAGCCGTTGAGCGCGACGGACGGGTCCTCGATGTGGAACTCGGCCACACCGCCGGTCGCGAGCGTGCTCGGATTCGCCTGATTGGCGATGACGTCGACGGGTGTCGCCGAGCCGTCGGCCGTGATCGTCTGTGGATCGGTGCCCGTGGCCGTCGTCAGGTCATCCCCGCGGTAGCCGATCACGCCGGGCACGCCGGACCAGTCGTCGTCAGTTGTAATCAGCCCCGTGTCCGACCAGTCCTGCGAAAACGGCAAGGACTGCGCCATGGTGTCGGCGCTCGCAGGCGGGACACCAAGAAGCACGGATACCAGCACTGCCAGGCCCAGCCGCCAAGGCTTCACGATTCGTCTCCCCCCGGTTCGACGATCCGCATACGCCGGGCACGGCTGTACGAGCCGACCCAGCGGGATCGTATCCGGGCCGGGCTCCGGCGTGTCGCCTTGCTCACGGTTTGCTAACCCGCCGTCGCGGTGAACAGCGACGTGCAAGTTCCTGAACGGAAGACGCTGCCGCGAACTCCGTGCTCACGGCTGTTGTATGCCGTTCGATGCCGCCAGCGACGGGATGTGCACAGGTGTGAAATCGGTCGGCTACCGAAGCGAGCGGAACCCTGCGCCGGTTTCGGTCGGCTTGCCCGAGAACCCGTAGCCCGGCATGTTGGGGATCACCACGTGGAAGACGTCCGAGGAACGTGCCCCGCACGTTGGTCCGCTGCAAGGCATCGAACCTGTCGAGGTCATGGTCGGTATCGGGCCCGGGACTGACCTGGCCGGCCGCGTGGACCACGACATCGACACCCCCGAACGCGTCCGTCTCCGCGAACATCCGTTCGACGTCGAGCTCGTCGGCAACGTCAGCGCGGATCGTGAGCGCGGTCCCAACCGCAGCGAGGACCTCCTCGACGATGCTGTCGGCTGCACCCCGGTCTCGGATGTAGCCGACGACCACGGCGTAGCCCCGGTTCGCGAGCTTGCGCACGACCTTCCGGCCGACACCCGCGAGCCGCCGGTGACGATCGCTACACGGTCAGTGCGAAGATCAGGTCGCGGACCTGAACCGGTACGACTCCCTGCGGGTAGGTCATGAGATGGACACGGTTCGACAGGCGCCGAGGCGACAGCAACGCCACCCGGATACCGCGCCCATCGGGGACGCCCGCGAGCCGATGGTCGAACTCGATGCTGCACGCCGCGTCGAGGTCGGCGAGCACCTGCCCGGGACCGACCTCCTGCAGCGCAAGCACATCAGGCTCAACAGCGTCGATCACCTCCGCAAGGGCAGCGACCTTTGCGTCGTACTCCTGCTGCGTCGCAGGTCCGTCCCCCTGCCCGGCCGGGAGCAGGTTCTGAACGTTCCAGGTCATCACCCTTAGATCCGCCATCCCGGTTCCTCCTGCTCGCCGACCGGACGCTACGCGCTGCCGCGCCAGTGCGGGTGAGGCGCGCCTGATCGAAGGTTGGCACTGAGCTCAGCCGGTTACCCGTGAGCGGCCAAGCCGCACGCTGGAGGCGCCAACCGAGCTCAGCGAGCCGCCGGTCACAGGGCATTTGGCGAGCCGCGCTGAGACACCTCAAAGATGCGGACCACCGAGTCCGCAGGTGGTCGACCTGCGCCAGATCCCCGGTTCCGCGACCAGTTCTCCGAGGCAGCTGCGACATTCTGTGCGGCGGCGAACGAGCGATCTGGGCGTTGTCAATCGGTGCGTGCGTTCTGGCGCGAATCGCATAAACGCCACCGTCGCGGATCGGCAGATATGGGCCGCGTCAGCCTTTCACGGCGAAGAGGCGCCAGGCCCCGGGCACGCCCTTCAACTCGTGCTGGCCGTGGTCCACGAAATCGAGGCCAGAGCCCACCACAAGGGGCGGCACGGCCCCGGACACGAGTACTTCGCCCGGGCTCGCCAGCGCTGCCACGCGGGCACCGATGTGGACGGCGATCCCCACAAGGTCCTGACCCCGGTGCTCGATCTCGCCAGTGTGCACACCCACTCGTATGTCAAGCCCTGATGCCCGCGCAGCCTCGATCATGTCCAGGGCACAGCGGACCGCCCGGGTGGGGCTGTCGAACGTCGACAGCATCCCGTCGCCGGTTGTGCGGACCTCGACGCCACCGTGGCGCTGCAGGGCGACTCGCAAGACCTCGTCGTGGCGGTCGAGCAGTCCCCTCCAGCGGTGGTCGCCGAGCATTGCGGCCCGCTCGGTCGAGCCGCCGATGTCGGTGAACAAAACCGTGGCGAGTACCCGGTCGCCCGCTGGTCTGCACACCGAGCCAGCGACGAAATCTTCGATCGCGCACATGCTCTCATCCACGCCCACCAGGCCCGGGTGGTGCTCGCCGTCGTACTCGAACAGGGTTGCGCCGGGGATGTTGGCGGCCAGATAGCGACCGAATTCGACGGGGACAAGCAGGTCCTGGCGTGCATGGACCACGAGGGTCGGGACCCGGATGGCCGGCAGCACCCCGCGGACGTCGATGTCAGCACTCAAGGCCGCTGTGGCGAGCACGTCCCGAGGCGTCGAAGACTGCCGCTCGAAGCGCATCGTCCACCGCAGGTACGCTTCGTCGCCCACCTGAGATGGCGCCACCAGGGCGACCGTTATGGTCTGGCCCGTGCCCCAGTGCCGGGCCAGAGCCGCCGCGAACGTGTCATAGGTGGAGCGGTCCACCCCGATCTCGTAGCCCGGTGCTCGGACGCTACGGGCGAACGAGTTCTGCAAGATAAGCCTCTCGGTGCGCTCTGGGTAGGTGGCAGCGAACAGACACGCCACCGCGCCGCCCTCGCCATACGCGTGAATCGTGGCCCGCTCCCAGCCGACGGCATCCAGGACGACGTTCAAGTCCTCCATCTGCTGTTCGAGCGTCGCTGGGACCTCGACGCGCTCTGAAGCCCCGCTTCCGCGCTTGTCGAAGGAAACGACGGTGGCGAAGCTGCCCCATCGCTCGACCCAGTGGTGGAAAGGTGACCACTCCCACCAGAGTTCGACGTTCGTGTGCATGCCGAAAACGCCGATGACTCTGTGCTCGCCCGAGCCGTAGACCTGGTAGGCGATGGCCGCGTCACCGGCCATGGTGTACAAGGTGTCCGGTATACGCATCCCGCCCCGCGTCCGCGCCACGGAGAGAGTCTGTCAGCCCGGCGCCCGCTTCGACTATCCCCGGTACTCGACGGTCTGGGCTGGATCATCGGACCTTGAGGACTTGGGACGGACGTCCCCATAAGACTGCACAAATGCCGGATCGTGCGCTACCCGGGACAGCGTCGCGGGTTGCCGCGCCTGTAGCCGCGAACCAGCGCAGATTGCCCGCTGCGGGCGGCCCCCGCCCGGCGGATCGCCGGCACAGAACGACGCGGCGCGGATCGGCAGATCTGTATTGATCGCCGGCCTGCTTGCCGCGGCCCGGTTGACGACGTGCTGTCTCGGTCGTCGCTAGCCGCTGATAGGTGTGAACCCCAACTTTGCGGAGGGCACGCACAGCAGCTGGTAGGACGTGACCGTGAAGGCATCGGTCTCGAACTGGTTGAGGACGCCGAACGTCTGCGCCATGGTCTTCTGCGGCCCGAAGATCTCGTAGCAGGTCAGGTGGACCTCCCGCTCGATGATCCGGAACCGCCCGGCCTCGGAGACCTTCTCGACCGGGTTGCAGAACCGGTGCGGCCGCTCCACGCGCACGGTGTCGGTGCCGAACTGGTCGTCCAGCGTGACGGTCTGTGCGACCTTCGGTCCCGACGCCTCATAGCACCAGTAGTGGTTGAGCCGACGCGGGAAGCCGAGATCGCCGACCAGCTTCTGTGTCGGAACGTACAGCTCTCGGGCGCCGGTCAGCCGCAACGTCCGCGGCATCGCCACCCACGGCGACCGCTACCCGACCAACTATCTCGCTCCCGCGGCGTAGATCACCGACCTGCCTCTCCCGACACGCAAATCTTGGCCGGATCGGTTCGATCGCCGGGTAGGTGGCCCGGGGCGCGCACCGATTGCCCGGACCGGGCACACCCCGCCCGCCTGGTGGGCCGCACAAGGACAAGGCGCTAGATCGGCAGATATGGCGCGGTCATGCGTCCCTGACCGGCACATCGGGGACACCCGCCGGCGCGGCAGATCGGCGTGGGTTGATCAGCGGTCGGACAGCAGTGAGTCACGTCGCAGTAGATCGACACCGTCACCTGTAACGAGAACGATCGAATCGCCGCACCATGACCGTCACGGGCGCAAAAGCAACCGCGGACAGGCGCTGGCGCTTGCGGGCCGTCCCCGGCGCATGGTAGATAGTGAACTACATGGTTCAGTATGCGAGTGCGCATCTCGATGCCTCTTTTGCGGCGCTGTCGGACTCCACGCGACGCGGTGTCCTCGAGCAGCTCGGCCGCGAGGAAGCCTCGATCACGGACCTCGCCGACCGGTTCCACATGACCCTCACGGGCATGAGGAAGCACGTCGGCGTCCTCGAACAGGCGGGACTCGTCGTCACCGAGAAGGTCGGCCGCGTACGGACCTGCCGAATCGGCGCTCGCCGTCTCGAGGACGTGGCGGAGTGGATCGAGAGGTATCACCAGCTCTGGGACGCGCGCTTCGGCGAGCTCGACCAGGTCATCGAGGAATTGAAACAGAAGGAGAAGTCAGATGGACGCAAGAGGACAAAGTGAGCTCGCCCCGATGAAGAACATCACGAAGGTGGAGCGGAAGTCCGATCGCGAGGTCGTCGTCACGCGATCTTTCGACGCTCCCGCGCGCCTGGTGTTCGAGGCGTGGTCGAAGCCCGAGCTGTTCAAGCGCTGGTGGGTGCCGAAGTCGATGGGCATGACGCTGCGTTCCTGCGAGATGGATGTACGCACCGGTGGCAGATACCGCCTCGGATTCGGCGATGGCATGGACTTCTTTGGCAGATACCTCGAAGTGACACCGCCATCGCGCATCGTCTGGACGAACGAAGAAGGCGGAGAGAACGGCTCCGTCACCACGGTCACCCTGACCGAGACAGACGGCAAGACGCTGCTCGTCGTGAGCGAGCTGTATCCCTCGAAGGAAGCGTTCGACGCCGACGGCGGCGGCGCAGCGGATGCGATGCACGAGACATTCGGGCAATTGGATGAGCTGCTCGTCGAGCTCGCGTCGAAGTCGTGACCGGTACTCATCTCGCCGCCGGCCAGATGTCGCTCACGATCACCGGGAGCACACTGCTGGCGAACGGCACCGGATCCACTTCTGTGCTGATGGCCCGCCACTCGGTCGTAGCGACCACGACGAGGAGCGCGCCGCACTACGAAGCCCTTGCCTGGTGCCCCCGATCGCCGGCTCGGAGGCGACGATCTGTGCGCTCGATCTGACGTCGAGCGACGTCGCCGTCTCCGCACATCTCGGCAGATATGGCCGGCGGTCGGCGATGACGATCAGCTTCAGCAGTGCGGGTCAAGCGCCGAACGGGGATTCACTCGATCGGCTCGCGATGCACCCACTCGACGAGCTCGTCGGACGCGAGCGCTCGCACGCGCGCGGCGTACCGGGCGAGGTCGGCGTCGTCGAGGAGGTCGCGCCACTGGCCGCTCGTGCCGCGGCTGAAGAACGCGGTGGGGTCGATCCAGTGCTCCGGACCACCGGCGGGGACGGTCGTGTCGGCCCGGCTGCGCATCGACTCGAACATCGCCGCCTGGACCAGGCGGCCGGCGGTCCTCGTCGACGTCGATGCCGAGGTGCGCGGCCAGCTGCCGCATCTGCCCCTCCAGGTCGGCCTTCAGGTCGTCGTAGTGCAGGGACACGACGTCGAGATCGTCGTTGGCGTCCCGGAACGTCTGCAGGTGCTCAACGGTGCGCCGCAGCGACGACCCGACCTGTGTCGACGGCGTCTCGTCGTCGACCCACTGCCAAAAGCGGTCACGCTCGCCGTCGGGGCGCGGCGGCGGTGGCCGCAACGGTCCGAGCTCGATGCCGTCGATCGTCGCCGCTCGTTCGCGGGCCTCGAGGAACGCGCCGATGTCCATGTTGTCGATGTGGTGGTCCATCGACAGCGCCACGTCGCGCGGGTCACGCCCGACGCAGATGTACGTGACCGTCGGATCGTTGGGTATCCCGTCGAGCGGCGTGTGGGTCTTGATGAAACGGCGGTGCGTCTGGGCTTCCAGGTCCGCGAACACCTCCGTGCGGGCGCGGGTCACCATGTCGATCCACGGCGAGAGCGTGTCCAACGGGAGCGGCAGCTCCGGTTCCTGCAGCACGAGCAGCGCGCAGATCATCTGCGTCCACGTCGTCCCGCACTTTGGCGGCGTGCTGATGATGATGTCGCGGGGGCGAAGCTCGAAGCCGTCCCAGCGGCTGCTGTCGTAGACGGTCCCTTCGTAGCGGCGCACGGCCGTCATCCTCGCAGCGGATCCGATCCCGTGAGGCCCAGAAGCTCAACCGCCGCACGACATCCTGTCGAGGCTCGTACCGGTCTTGACCGAGCGGCAGCTACGCGCTGATGATCCGCTCCCGCAACCACTTCCAGTTGAGCTCGTCGCCGAGGCGGAACTCCTCACGGACGCCGGATAGCGGCTGAGCGATCTCGACGAAGACCGAGAACTCACCGAGGTCGTCCTCATACGCGACCCGCACAGGATGGCGAGTGGTCTCGGCGACTGATCGTACCAACGCCTCGGCCTCATCTCGCATCACCGCGCCAGATTGCCCGGACGGGCGCTATCTCGCCATGTCTTCGAGCCGCACAGATCAGCGCTCCGGCGTGTCCCCGAACGCCGGCTCGGGGTGCATACGAAATGTGCTCCCCGGATCGCAGCGTCGCAGCGGCTCCTGCGGCGGCGCCACAGCCGGGCCGTTCTGCCCGGGGGTTGTGGTCCATCGCCGGTAGCTCCCGATGTTGCTACCGCCCCGCGCTTCGTCGGGATCCGCTGCTGATCCGGCGCGGTTGACGGCAGAGGCTTCATCGCTGGGCGTGCCGGTACTGGGCGACGGGTAGACCGCCGACACCCCAGTCCTCCAGCTCGACTTCGTCGATCACGACGAAGGTGGTCGCCGCGTCCTTGTGGAGCACTTCGACGAGAAGGTCGGTGACGCCCGCGATGATCTGGCGCTTCTGGTCGAGAGTCGCGCCCTCGCGGGTGATCCTCACGTTCACGTAGGGCATGCCGGCTCCTGGAGCTCGAAGTGGAACACCTTGCTGATGATCTGCCATCGGTCATCGACCCGAATGAGGGTCAGGATGTCGGTGAAGTACCTCGGGCCGATCCTGCACTCGACACGAGCTACGGCGGTCACCGGGCCGGCGAGGTCGATCGAGACGATCCGGTCCCGGCGATCGTCGCCCCTGCTCGCCGGCGACGGCCGAGCGTCCACCACCGGGAAGTAGTCGTCCATCGACCACACCAGGAGTGGATCGTCGCTCGCGGTCACATAGCGGGCCTGCGGGTGGAAGACGACCCGAAGGCGCTCCGTGTCGCTGTGATAGAGCCCGTCGAAGTAGGTGGCGAGCACCTCGGCGATCGCGCCGATGGACTCGCTCATGGGACCAGCTCTGCCGCTGCGTCGGCGTGACGCCAACGCAGCGCGGTCCGGGCGACGCGGGCGCCGAGGTGCTCCGCGGTGCGCTGATCGGCAGGTGGGGGAACTACGTCCGCCGGCTGATCGGCGTTGGACTGCGCCATCGCGCCCAGGAACCCGGCCAGCCGGTTCAGGTCCTCGGACGAGCCCTCGCTGGTGTGATTGCCGGGCAGCAACCCAAGCCCGATCCACACCATGCCATGCTGCATGGCGAACAGGGACAGGGCCTGGAGCGTCGCGAGCTTGTCGCCATTCATCCCCGCCGAATTGGTGAAGCCGGCCCCGAGCTTGTCCCTCCAGCGCTGTTCCTGCCATCGCGGCGACGTGGCGTCGAGGAACGCCTTGAACGCAGCCGATGGGCCTGCCATGTAGGTCGGGGTCCCGAAGATGATCGCATCGGCACGGTCGAGGTCATCCCAGTGGGCCTCGATCTCCTCGACCGGGATGAGCAGGGCCATGGTGCCCTCGACGGCCGCGGCGCCCCGGTGAACGGCCTCGGCCTGGACCCGGGTGTGCCCGAAGCCGCTGTGATACACGACGGCGACGGTGACCGCGGAGCCGGCGGAGGGTGGATCGTCGATGGGGTGCGTAGTTGCCATGAGGCGAACCTACGGGCGACGCTCACATTCGGCGACTACCGAAGTTCAAGGCCAGCTATAGGCTGCACTTATGGATGTGGACACCCGGACGCTCGAGCTCCTCGAGGCCATCGCAGCCGACGGCACCCTGACGGCGGCATCCCGCAGGCTCCACATAAGCCAGCCGGCACTCAGCCAGCGCCTGAGCGGGCTCGAAGCACGTCTCGGCATACCGCTCTTCGAGCGGGAGGGTCGCCGGCTCGTCCCGACCCGCGCCGGCCGCCGGATGATCACCACCTCGACCTCCGTCCTCGCCGATCTGCGCGCCGCCCAACGCGACCTCGACGACCTCCGCGACGGACGCTCGGGAATCATCAGGTTCGCGTCGCAGTGCAGCACCAACTACCAGTGGCTGCCACCAGTCGTGCAGGCGTTCTCGGGGCAGTGGCCGGACGTCGAGCTGCGGATCCAACCAGCCTCCGACGACGACGTGATCGGCGCCCTCCTCGCCGACCAACTCGACATCGCCCTGGCGAGCAAGACCGACCGCCGGCTCGAAGCGGTGATGACGCGGCCGCTCTTCGACGACGAGCTCGTGGCGATCGTGGCTGCCGACCACCCCTGGGCCGGGCGGGACCACCTCCGGACGAGGGACTTCGATGGGGTGAACCTCATCGTCTTCGACGTCTACGACCCGGCCCGAACTCCCGCCCTCCCGCTCCCGATCCCACCGGGCGCGCGACCTGCCAAGGTGACCACCACCCCCGTCGTATCCGAGCTCGTCGTCGAGCTCGCCGTCGCCCACCAGGGAGTCGGCGTCCTGCCCAGCTGGGTCGCCGCCCCCTACGAAGCCAGCGGCCGCGTGGCGACCGTACACATGTCTAGAACCCCCCAGACCCGGAACTGGTTCTGCGCGTGGCGCAAGGGTGAGACACCACCGCACCTCACCGCGTTCGTCGACCAGCTCGCGACTCACTTCGCACGCACGTGAGCCGGGCGGCACAGGGCGAGCGTCGACAGGCCGCCGCCAGCTCGTCATCGTCGAGGAAACCCTCGAACAGCAGATAGCCGCGCTCGCGCAGGTCGGCCAGACACCGGTCGGGCACTCTCATCGCCGCCGCAAGGTAACCGCCTCGCCGTCCGACCCCCGGCCCATTTCGACTAGCGCGAGCGAGCCTGGCGAACCACAAGCGAACGCACCGATCGAGTCCTCTTTGTTTGTCAAGCGGTTCTTCGTGCGGTCGTCGTGGTGGTTCGAGTGTTGGCACGCCGCGAGCGCGAGCTCGTCGTAGCCTTGGTTCGGGTTCGGGAGTGGCTTGGCCGAAGAGCCGGTGTTTCGGGTGTGAGCCGGCCGCGCTGGCGACAGAGACGCTCCCCGGTTGCCCTCCCGAGCCCGCTGTCGCCTGTGGTGCGGTTCGGCGGGCGTCGGCAACCATGCGGGTGTAGAGGGCGTCGCTGATCCGCCGCTTGAGCGCACG
>JBKOUY010000113.1:0-5416 GCA_046723645.1 Actinomycetota bacterium
GAGTGGCCCCGGGGCTCGGCCCGCGGGCGGTCGAGCAGCGGCCCGTCCTCGTGGAGCGACGCCGCCGGCACGTCGGCGAGCACCTGGCCGTCGGGCCGGTCGAGCACCCGGAGCCGGCCCTCGGCGGTGACGGTCCCCACCACGGCCGCGGCCACGTCCCAGCGGCGACAGATCGACAGCACGTCGTCGAGGTGCCGCGGCTCGACGATGGCCAGCATGCGCTCCTGGCTCTCGCTGGTCATCACCTCGAACGGCTCCATCGCCGTCTCGCGCTGGGGCACCTCGGAGACGTAGACGTCCATCCCCACGCCGCCGCGGCTGGCCGTCTCGCTGGTGGCGCAGGTCAGGCCGGCACCGCCCAGGTCCTGGATCCCGACGACCAGGTCGGCGTCGAGCAGGGCCAGGCACGCCTCGATCAGGCGCTTCTCCTCGAAGGGGTCGCCGACCTGCACGCTGGGTCGCTTGGCGGCATCGGCCTCGTCGTCGCTGAACCCGGCCGACGCCAGCACCGACACACCACCGATGCCGTCGCGACCGGTCATTGACCCCACGAGGACGGCGAGATTGCCCACGCCGGACGCCCTACCGAGCACCAGTCGCCCGATCGGCATGACGCCGAGGCAGAACACGTTCACGAGCGGGTTTTCCTGGAAGGTCTCGTCGAAGACGACCTCACCGCCCACGGTGGGGACGCCGACCGAGTTGCCGTATCCGCTGATGCCGGCCACGACACCCTCGGCAATCCATCGGCTGCGGGCGTCGGACAGGGGACCGAAGCGCAGCGGGTCCATCAGCGCCACCGGCCGGGCCCCCATGGTGAACACGTCCCGCAGGATGCCGCCGATGCCGGTCGCAGCGCCCTGATACGGCTCGATCGCCGACGGGTGGTTGTGGCTCTCGATGCGAAAGGCAACCGCGATCCCATCGCCCACATCCACGACTCCGGCGTTCTCGCCGGGACCGACGAGGACGGCGCGCCCCTCCGTGGGCAGCCGGCGGAGGTGCAGGCGGCTGGACTTGTACGAGCAATGCTCCGACCACATCACTGCGAACATGGCGAGCTCCAGGTGATTCGGCCGTCGCCCGAGGATGCGTTGGACGGCTGCGGCCTCGTCGTCGGAGAGCCCTAAGGCCCGATGGATCGGTTCGCCGCCGCTCACCGGCACACCCGTTCGGTTCGCTCGCTTCGCGCGCTCACGATCGCAAGAGTAGGCGACCAGCGTCGGCGCCCCGCGGCCCCATGGCACGATTCTGGCGACCGTCAATGCGGTTTCGGTCGTCATCACGCGCTGTCGAAATGGAAATCCAGAACGACGGGAAATATGCTGCGCGTCCATGCCTCAGTCCCCACGCAAGCGCACACCGATGAGTCGTGAGCACAAGGCGGCATTGGCGGAGGGCCGTGACCAGGGCCGAGCGGTTCGCCGCTACCTCGAAGCACTGGAGGCGCACAAACCCCGCCGCGGTCGCAAGCGCACTCCCGATTCAATTAAGCGACGTTTGACCGCCGTTGACGCCGAATATGCGTCGGCCGATCCCCTCAAGCGCCTCCATCTCGCACAGGAACGCCTCGATCTGCGGGCGGCCTTGGCGGCCAGCGAATCCAAAGTCGACCTCGACAAACTCGAAAAGGAGTTCGTCAAGTCCGCCGCCCCGTACAGTCAGCGCAAGGGCATTTCGTACTCGGCCTGGCGCGAGCTCGGTGTGCCGGCGCCCGTGCTGGAGAAGGCCGGCATCACCCGTAGCGGCTGACGGGCGATCGGCTCATGCGGCGACGGCGCCCGCCCTGACCAGGAGCGAGCGCAACAGCGGCGCGCCATCGGTCGACCCGAGCAGCGGATGGCAGGCCCGCTCGGGATGCGGCATTAGGCCGACGACGTTGCGCCCGGCTGAACAGATGCCGGCAATATCGTCGACCGATCCGTTGGGATTGTCGGTGTAGCGGAGCACGATGCGATCGTCCGCCCGCAACTCGGCCAGGGTGTCGGGCAAACAGGTGTAGTTGCCCTCGAAGTGGTTGATCGGGATCCGCAGCTCATGACCGACGCGCACGTCGACCGTGAGCGGGGTCGTGTCGGTCTCGACCCGAACCACCACTGGCTTGCACAGAAACTTGAGGCCCGCATTCTTCTGGAGCGCACCGGGTAGGAGCCCCGACTCGCACAGCACCTGGAACCCGTTGCAGATGCCGATCACCGGGCCGCCGTCGCTCGCAAAGGCGTCGACCGCCCGCATGATCGGCGAGAACCGGGCGATGGCGCCGGGCCGCAGATAGTCGCCGTGGGCGAATCCCCCGGGGAGCACCACGGCGTCCACGCCGCCGAGCGACGCGTCGCCGTGCCACAGCAACTCGGCCTCGCCCCCGAGACCGCGCACGGCCTCGACCACGTCGAGCTCGCAGTTCGATCCCGGGAAGACCACGACGCCGACGCGTGACGCCATCAGGTCGCTCCCTCGTGCTCGATGGAGATGGTGGCGTCCTCGATCACCGGGTTGGTGAGGAAGCGCTTGCACATGTCCTCGACCTCGGCGCGTGCGGCCGCCGCATCGTCGGACTGCACCGTGAAGCGGAACGCCTTGCCCACCCGCACACCGGTCACACCGTCGAAGCCGAGCGCGGGAAGCGAGCGCTCGATCGTCGCCCCCTGCGGGTCGGCGACGCCGTGGCGAAGGCGGGTCTCGACGAGCACCGCGAAACGCACTACGCCCCGACCCCGTGGCTCATGGGCTCAGCGTAGATGGCCGAGCCATCGTGCCGGCGCACCGACGAAGCCGGCGCCGACGAGCACGGGGGCGATCGCCTCGACGTCGAGCGTCGCGGCCGCGGTGACGTCGTCTCGCCGTCCACGGGCGACGAGGTCCCGCCCCGACGCGGAGGCGAGCAGCCAATCCTCCAGGTCGTCCCGCGCCTCGTCGAAGGCCGCCATGGCCGCCCGCGCCTCGGGTGAGACTCGCCCAGGAGCCGCGCCCGACAGCACCCGCAGCGCGCGGAGGACGGCGCCGGCGCCCAACAGGTCCTCGACGGCAGGCCGGAGCGCGAGGGGGTCGGACGCCCAGCGCTCACCGGCGGCGATGACCGCGACGGGGCCGGAACGCAGCGACGCCGCCGACTCGCGCGCGACTGCGGAGGCGTTTCGGAGGCAGCCCGCCAGGACTGCGGCGTGGGGTGCGTGCCGGCGCGCCCGGTAGGCCAGTTCCGAGCCGTTCGGCGACGGCAGGACCAGCTTCGTGCCGGCCCGGAGCCGGGCGAGGTCCATAGGCGACAGCGACCAGCGGGCTGCCTGCGGCTCCCGGGCACTCGCACCGGCCAGCAGGGCGTTGTGCTGGGCCGCGTAGGTCTCGGCGTGGTCATCCGCCCAGGGGTATGGCAGCACGGTGGCGCCGCGGTCGACGGCCACGGACACCGCGGTGCTGAACCGGAGCACGTCGACAATGACGATGCCGGCCGCGCCCGGACCGAGCCGCTCCAGCCCGTTCGGTCCCCACTCGAACTGGAGGTCGAATTGGCGGGCCTCAGGCACCCGCGCCGGGCCAGTCGGCGAACGACCGCCCGGTCACGCGCTCGTACGCCTCGACGTAGCGGGAGCTGGTCGCCGACACGACCTCGCCGGGCAGCGTCGGGGGCGGCGGCTTCTTGTCCCAGTCGAGCCCGTCGAGGTAGTCGCGCACCGGCTGCTTGTCGAACGACGGCGGCGTCGTGCCGGGGGCGTAGGCATCGGTGGGCCAGAAGCGGGAGGAGTCGGGCGTGAGCACCTCGTCACACAGCACGAGGTCCCCCTCGACGAGGCCCAGCTCGAACTTCGTGTCGGCGATGATGATGCCCCGCTCTCGCGCCCACTCGGCGCCCCGGCGGTACAGCTCGAGCGACACCGCGCGCACCTTGCCCGCCAGCGCCTCGCCCAGCAGCCCGGCCGCGGCGCTGAACGAGATGTTCTCGTCGTGGCCCTCCTCGGCCTTGGTCGACGGCGTGAACACCGGTTCCGGCAGGCGCTCGGACTCCGCCAGGCCGGCCGGGAGCCGGGTGCCGTGCATCGTGCCGCCGGCGCAGTACTCCTTCCACGCCGACCCGGTGATGTAGCCCCGCACGATGCACTCGACCGGGAGCATCTGGGCCCTGGTCGTGAGCATCACCCGCCCGGCCAGGTCGGCCTCGGCGGCGATAACCCCGACCGAGGCCGGGAGGGCGTCGAGGGATGTGGAGACGAGGTGGCCGGGCACGACGTCGGACAGCTCGGCGAACCAGAAGGCCGACATGGCGGTGAGGACCCGTCCCTTGTGGGGGATCGGCTCGGCCATGACGACGTCGAACGCCGAGATGCGATCGCTCGTCACCATCAAAAGCCGGTCGTCGCCGACGGCGTAGATATCCCGAACCTTGCCGGAGTGGACGTGGGGCAGGCCAAGTGCTGGAGCACTGGTCACGGCAGAGCCTCCCAAGAGCTGTGACGGTTGCTGGCGGCGATGTGGCCCTACCCAGCAGGGCCTCTTACAGGATCGGCTCCGGACGGTAGCGTGCCGCCTCGGGATGCTCGGCGACGATCGCCTCGACCCGCCGGCAGAAGTCGTCGACCTGGTGGACGGCCATGCCGACGAACATGGCCCGGTCGGCGAGCACGGCGTCGATGGCCGACCGGTCGAGTCCGAGCCGGTCGTCGGCGGCCAGGCGTTCGGCCAGGTCGTTCACGGCGGCGCCCTCCCGCAAGGCCTGCGCCACCGCCACCGCCTGCTCCTGGATGGCCTCGTGCGCCCGCTCGCGCCCGACGCCGGCCCGCACCGCCGCCATCAGGACCTTGGTCGTGGCCAGGAACGGGAGGTACCGCTCGAGCTCCCGCTCGATGACCGCCGGGTACGCGCGGAACCCGTCGAGGACCGCCAGCAGCGTCTCGAACAGCCCGTCGGTGGCCAGGAACGCGCCGGGCAGGGCCACCCGCCGCACCACCGAGTCGGACACGTCGCCCTCGTTCCACTGGCCGCCGGCCAGCTCCGACACCATCGAGAGGTACCCGCGCACCACGACGGCCAGCCCACCGATCCGCTCGCACGAGCGGGTGTTCATCTTGTGGGGCATCGCCGAGCTGCCGACCTGTCCCGGCGCGAAGCCCTCCGTCACCAGTTCGTGCCCGGCCATCAGGCGGATGGTGAGCGCCAGCGTCGACGGACCGGCCACCGCCTGTGCCAGGGCGGCCACGACGTCGAGGTCGAGCGACCGGGGGTAGACCTGGCCGACGCTGGTGAGCGCCGATCCGAACCCTAGGTGCTCGAGCACGGACGTCTCGAGCCGGTCGACCGCGGCCTGGTCGCCGAGTAGGTCGAGCATGTCCTGCTGGGTACCGACCGGGCCCTTGATCCCCCGCAGCGGATAGCGCGCCAGCAGCTCGTCGACGCGGCGGTAGGCCTGCAGGAGCTCCTCGCCGGC
>JBKOUY010000240.1:0-23451 GCA_046723645.1 Actinomycetota bacterium
ATGATGTGGGGTTGCTGGCCCAGGTACTGCGTCACGAGCAGGCGGGCGGCGTCGAGCGCCGCGCCCCGGTCGGAATCGAGCGAGCACACCACCAGCTGCGGCCGATCGACGTCGGCCAGCGTGCGACCGGCGCGCTCGGCGCCGCTGGCCAGCGCCTCCAGGGCCCGCACGTTGTAGGCGGGGGATACCAGGTAGTTGAGCACCGCGCCGTCGGCGATCTCGCCGGCCAGCTCCATCATCCGCATGCCCGTGGCGCCGATGTAGATCGGCACCTCCTTGGCCCGCCGCTCCTGGTGGACGTAGTCGAGCTCGACCCCGTCCAGGTGGACGTGGGCGCCGTCGTAGGAGACGGGACCGTCGCAGCGGAGCAGCGCCCGTAGCGCCTCCACCACCTCACGCATGACCCGGAGCGGACGCGTCCGTGCGACGCCCACCTTCGCCGCCAGTGGATCCCACCAGGCGCCCAGACCCGCCAGGATCCGCCCCGGCGCCAGGTCGTCGAGGGTCGAGAACAGGGAGGCGAGCCGGGCGGGGTTGCGGCTCCAGACGTCGATGACGCCCGACCCGACGGCGATGCGTTCGGTCGTGGCGGCGAACGCGGCCATCGGCACCGACGCCTCGCGCACGAGCCTGCTGTCGGCCTGCCACACGGCGGCGAACCCCAGCTCCTCGGCCCGCCGCACGAAGCCCATCGCCTCCCGGATGGGATGCGCGTCCTGCACGTAGAGCGCGATCGGCACCCCACCCAGCACCGAACCTGCGGTGGTTACCGCCCCCATGCGGGCCCTTTCCACCGCACGTTCGGTCTCGGGGGTCGTCGGGTCACAGCCGCGACCACAGCCGCTGCGCCTCCTCCCACGCCCGGGCCCGGATCCGCTCGGAGTCGACGCTGGTGCACACGCCACCCTCGACCACGACCTCGCCGTCCACCACGACCCGCTCGGCCCGCACGCCCGGCGTGAACGCCAGGTACCCGGGGTCAGCGCGGTCGGCCCTCCACGTCACCTCGTCGCCGAGCACTTCGGGCACCAGCTCGGCGCCGGCCGCCAGCCAGGCCCACGCAGCCTCGGGGGTGGCGGTCACGTCGTCCGCCCGCTGCGCCGCGTAGGCGAGCGCGAACTCGTCGAGCATGGCGGCGCCTATGCCGTCGCTGCCCAGCACGACCCGGCTGCCGGCCGCGGCCCACCGCGCCGGGCGGGCGTAGCCCACGCCGTTGTTGAGATTGGACCGGGGATTGTGGGCGATCGTGCCCGCCAGCGGCGGCTCGACGTGAACGCAATGGGCCAGCAGCCAGTCGTCGGCGGCATGCGGGCGCAGCCGTGCGGCGGCGGCGCCGTCCACGGCGTCCTCGCCCACGTGGATGTGCACCCCCACGCCGAGGTCGGCGGCGAGCCCGACGACGGCATGGAGCGTCTCGTCGCCCAGCGTGAAGCAGGCGTGGGCGCCGACCATTCCGCGCCCGCCGGCGCGGAGGAACCGCTCGTTCTCGGCCAGGCCGGCCTTCGCCCCCTCGGGCCCGTGGCGGTCGGTGACCTCGTACGCGCACAGCACGCGCACACCGACCTCGGCGCAGGCGGCGGCGATCACGTCGAGGCTGCCGTCGATCGCCGACGGCGAGGCGTGGTGGTCGACGATGGCGGTGGTGCCCGCCTCCAGCGCCTCGACCGCGCCGAGCAGCGCCGACCACCGGATCGACTCGGCATCGAGGGCCACGTCGAGCCGCCACCAGATCCGTTGGAGGATCTCGGCGAAGTAGGTCGGCGTGACGGCGGGGGGCGGCATGCCCCGAGCGAGCGTGGAGTAGAGGTGATGGTGGGCGCAGACGAGCCCCGGCGTGGTCACACTCACGGCGCCGGCGAGCCGCTCCGGCGCATCGGCAGCACTGCCCGCCAGTCGCCGTCGAGGTCGTGGAGCGCGGCAGCCACGGCGCCGGCCGTGGGCACCAGCCCGATCTCGCCCACGCCCTTTATCCCGTAGGGCGCACGGGGCTGCGGGCGCTCGACCAGGATGGTCTCGATCGGGGGGACGTCCTTGGCCCGCAGGATCCCGAGCTGGCGGAGGGTCATGGCCGTCGGGCGGCCCAGCTCGTCGGCGGGGAAGTCCTCGGTGAGCGCATAACCGAGGCCCATGTGGACCGATCCGACGACCTGTCCCTCGCACAGCAGGGGGTTGACGGCGCGGCCCACGTCGTGGGCCGCGATCACCTTCTCGATGTCGCCGATCTCGCGGTCGATCACCACCAGCTGGGCGGCGTATCCGAACGCCGAGTGGATGGTCGGATTCGCGACCGAGCCGACCGCGTCGGTCCAGTCGACCCGATGTTCGCCCTCGTAGTCGACGCCGAGGCGGCAGCCGTCGGCGCAGGCCGCCCGGCAGGCGGCGGCCACCGAGCCCGCAGCCATGAGCGTGCCCCGGCTGCCGGTCGTCTGGCCGGCGCCGAGCTCCCGGGAGGTGTCGACCACCACCCGCACCCGCGCCGGGTCGACGCCCAGCTCCTCGACGGCCACCTGCAGGGCAACCGTGTGGACGCCCTGGCCCATCTCGGTCCAGCAGTGGCGAACCTCGACCGTGCCGCCGTCGCCGAACCGCACCACGGCCTTTGCGACCTCGACGGCGCCGTTGCCGAGGCCCGAGTTCTTGAGCCCCAGGCCCAGCCCGACGGCCTTGCCGGCGGCGACGGCGTCGTCGTAGTGGGGCTTGACGGCGTCGAGGCAGTCCCGCGCGCCGAGGCAACCGTCGTCCATGACCTGGCCGGGCCCCCACGTCGAGCCGGGTGTGACCGCGTTGCGGGCCCGCATCTCCCAGGGATCGACCCCGGCGGCCTCGGCCAGGCGGTCGATCACGCCCTCGCTGG
Organism: Actinomycetota bacterium; assembly: GCA_046723645.1. Lineage (GTDB taxonomy): Bacteria > Actinomycetota > Acidimicrobiia > Acidimicrobiales > VFJN01 > DASQUK01. The sequence goes on from JBKOUY010000240.1 coordinate 2,855, forward strand.
CGAACTGTGCCTGGTTGGCGCCGAAGCCCCGGAACGCCCCGCACACCGGGTTGTTGGTGCGCACGGCGACGGCGTCGACGTCGATGGCGGGCCAGGCGTACGGGCCGCCGGCGTGGCCCGCGGCACGCTCGAGCACCTTCATGCCCACCGAGGCGTAGGGCCCCGAGTCGCCGACGATGCGCGCCTTCAGCGCCGTGAGCCGGCCGCCCGCGTCGCAGCCCGCCCAGGCCTCGATCCGCACGGGATGGCGCTTGGGGTGGACGCGCAGGGACTCCTCGCGGCTGAAGGCGCACTTCACCGGGCGACGCAGCAGGTGGGCGGCGAGCGCCGTCTGGGTCTGGTTGCCGCAGTCCTCCTTGCCGCCGAACGCGCCGCCGTTGGCGACGAGGTGAACGAGCACCTGGTCCTCGTCGACGCCGAGCACGTCGGCGATCTGGCGCCGGTCGTCCCACACGCCCTGGCCGCCCGAGAACACCTCGAGGCGGCCGTCGTCGAGGGGCACCGCCAGGGTCGCCTCGGGCTCGAGGAAGGCGTGCTCGATGCGCTGGGTCTGGAACACCTCGTGCACCACGTGGGCGCTGGCGGCCAAGGCGTCGTCGATGTCGGCGGGCCCCCGGGCGTAGGTGGTGCGAGACAGCACGTTGGGGGCGTCGGGCTCGCCCACCTGCCACACCGCCGCCTCGGTCGATCCCATCGCCGCCAGCGGGTCGACCATGGGCGCCAGTGGCCGGTACTCCACCGCCACCCGCTCCGCCGCCGCCCGCGCGGACGCCCGGTCGCCGGCCACGACCAGCGCCAGCACGTCGCCCGTGTACGAGGTCCGCCCGCCCACCGGGATGAACACCGGCCAGTCGCGGTGGATGAGGCCGACCCGCAGGTCGCCGGGGACGTCGGCGGCCGTCAGCACCCGCTCCACGCCGGGCATCGCCGCCGCGGCGGTGGTGTCGATCGCCAGGATGTCGGCGCGGGCGTGCTCCGACAGCACGACGGCGCCGTGGAGCATGCCCGGAACGCGGAGGTCGTCGATGTAGGGCTTGTCGCCGAGGGCCATGTCGGCGGCCTGGTACCTGGCGCCGTCGCTGCCGACGCCGCCGGGGCGGCCGCCGTTGCCCTCGGTGGCCGGCAGTCGGACCGGTGTCTCGCCACCCGACGCCAGCAGCTCGACGGCGTCGAGGATCGAGTGGTAGCCGGTGCAGCGGCACAGGTGGCCGCCGAGGTGGCGGGCCGCCTTGTCGCGTGTCAGGGCCGGCCCGTCTTTGTCGAGCAGGTACTTGGCGCGCATGAGGATGCCGGGCGTGCAGAAGCCGCATTGCAGGGCCCCGGTGGCGGAGAACGCGCCGGCGAGGCGGTCGCGCTCGGCTTCATCGATGCCCTCGAGCGTGGTGACCGCTCGCCCGGCGACCCGCTCGAGCGCCAGGGAGCAGGCGATCATGGGCTTGCCGTCCACCAGCACGGTGCAGCAGCCGCACTGACCCGACGGCGAGCAGCCGTCCTTGGGGCTGGTGACGTCGAGCTCCTCCCGCAGCGCGGCGAGCAGGTGGGGGTGGTCGCCGACCTCGACCAGGCCGCCGTTGAGGGTGAAGGACACCGCCACGGCCCCACACTGCCAGACCTCGCCCGAGCGTCAAGGCGCGCAAGCCACATCTTGCCGGGATCCGGCTCTCACTCCGGTAACCTCGGTGTCCGACGGGCACCTGGTGCCATCGGCTGGAGGGACATGTCGGACGACGCTGATCCGACCCGTGCCGAGTTGTTGCGCATCGAGGTCCACCACCAGGGCAGCGATGCCACTCTCGTGCTCGAGGGCGAGTTCGACTCGACCGGCGTGGAGAGTTTCGTTGCCTGCGTCGTCGACGCGTTGGGGACCTACCCGGAGTCGATCGCCATCGATGCCCACGGTCTCACGTTCACTGACTCGTCTGGCCTCGCCGCCTTGCTTCGAGCTCGGGCCGCCGCGGGTACAGCTGGCGTCGCCTTCCGGATCCGCGGGCGGTCGCTCGGGCTGCAGCGGGCGATCGTCCATGCCGGCATCGCCGACCTACTCCATGACTAGCGGCGAAGATTCATCGTCCGGTTGACCGCGACGCCGACTCCTCGCTGCCCCAGGCGTCGGCTTGCAGGAAGCGGCCGACGGCGAAGACCCAGAGCACCGAGAGGATGGCGACGAGCAGGAGGGCGAGGAGCCAGGGCGCGGGCCGGACCCAACCGACGGCGAGCGCGGTGACCGCTGCGCCGGCCATGGCCATCCTGAGGGGCCGGTAGACCACCGCCAGGCGATCCGCATCGACGAGCGCCTGCTCGGCGAATATGAGTGCGAGCAGGCCGAGGGCGACGGAGCCGGCCAGCAGCCAGGCCGTGCTCGCGGGCGTCCTCCCGTCGGTGGCGTGGCCGATCAGGCTCACCATCGCAGCCCCCGCAGCCGCGATGGACAGCGTGATCGGCAGGTGGCTCAGCATCCAGGTGACGAGCGGCCCACCGTCGTCGCGGGGCGGCCGCCGCCCGACCAGGTCGAAGTAGATCCACCAGAATCCGAAGCCGATCGCGAGCGCGATCATCCCGGTCACGATGACGAGCCTGTCGCGGTCGGGCGTGGACAGGCCCTCGACGACGCCGAAGACCACCTCGCCGAGGACGATGATGGTGAACAGCCCGAACCGCTCCACCAGCGAGCCGGTGGGCGGCAGGCCCTCCCGCGTGACCGCCGACCGCCCGATCAGCCCGAACCCCACGAGCCAGGCGACGCAGAAGCCCGCCCAGACGGCGAGCCGCGGACCGTCCGGGAGGAAGGCGCTGGCCACGACCAGCGGCACCGCCAAGGCCATGCCGAGCACGTAGCGGCCGGCCGGGGCCAGGAACTCGCGGTGGTCGTAGCGGTCCTGGCGTCGGACGCTGTACCAGAGCCAGGTCATGACCGCCAGGAACGCGCCGTAGATCAGTGCGAAGCCGGTGCCGCTGTCGCCGGCGGCGTCCGCGGTGAAGACCGCGAGCAGGACCAGGATGCCCATCTGCAGGAACACCGCGCTGCGGGTCCGGCCGTCCTCGCGGCCATGGAGCTCGAGATAGAGGGATCCGTTGACCCACGCGCTCCAGATCAACCCGAAGACGATGGCGAACTCGAGGAACCCGCGGGCCGTGACGTGTTCGGCGAGGTGGTGCGCCGCCTGGCTGATCACCGCCACGTACACCAGGTCGTAGAACAGTTCCAGGGCGCTCACCGTGCGGTCGGTGATGACTTCGCCATGGGCTCGCGGCGGGCTCCAGAGCCATTGCCGGAAGCGGCCACCGGTCCCGTCGGTCACAGCCTCAACGTAACCACCGAGGCGTGCCCGGCCGAGCCCTCCGGTGCGGGTTGCAGATCGGGGTAGAACCACGGACATGTCGCTGCTCGTGAACCACGGGACCAAGCCCTTGGCGGCCGAGGCCCGTCCGGGGCCGGAGGTGATCGCGTTCCACCGCCGGCTGCCCGACTACGCGCCGACGCCGGTGCACGACATGCCGGCCCTCGCGGAGGCCGCAGGCGTCGCCAGGGTGCTCGTCAAGGACGAGTCCAGTCGCATGGGACTGCCGGCGTTCAAGATCCTCGGCGCCTCGTGGGCGACGTACCGGGTGCTCTGCGATCGCCTGGCGGGGCTCGAGCTGGAGGGCGATCCGCTGTGGGACACGCTCCCGGGCCTGGCGGCGATCGTGGCCCGCCAACTCGGCCCGCTGCGGCTGGTGGCCGCCACCGACGGCAACCACGGCCGGGCGGTGGCGCGGATGGCGAGGCTCCTCGACCTGTCGGCGACGATCCTGGTGCCCGACGGCATCGCCCCGGCCCGGATCGCCGGCATCGCCGCGGAGGGGGCCGAGGTGATGGTGGTGCCGGGCACGTACGACGATGCGGTGGCCGAGTCGGCCGCCCTCGCCGGCGAGCGCGACCTGGTCATCTCCGACACGTCGTGGCCCGGATACGAGGACCCGCCGCGCCGGGTGATCGAGGGCTACGCCACGATCTTCGCCGAGCTGGACGACCAGCTCCCGGGGCTGGATGCGCCGCCGCCGGACCTGGTGGTGGTGCCGCTCGGCGTCGGGGCGCTGGGCGCGGCTGCCGCCTCCTGCCTCCGGGCGGGACTCGAGCCCGGGGAGGGGCCGGTGCTCGTGGGCGTCGAGCCCGACTCCGCGGCCTGCGTCGCCGCCGCGGTGGAGGCGGGCCACGTCGTGGAGGTGCCCGGCCCCCACCGGTCGATCATGGCCGGGCTCAACTGCGGGATGGCGTCGATGCTGGCCCTGCCGACCGTGGCGGCCGGGTTCGACGCCTTCGTGACGATCGGCGACGACCGCTGCCGCGAAGCGGTCCGCTCCCTGGCCGACGCCGGCCTCGATGTGGGCGAGACGGGGGCGGCGGCGCTGGGCGGGCTCCTGGCTCTGCGGGCCGAGCACGCGTCCGAGTCCCCCGTCCTCTCGGGGGCCGTGGTCCTGCTGCTGGCGACCGAGGGCGTGACCGACCCGGTGAACTTCGAACGGATCGTGGGCCGCCCGCCCCGATGACGGTTCCCAAGGGCCCGAACTTGCGGCGAAAACCGACCTCATAGGGGCTCCGTCCACCGCAGGTTCGGGGTGGGTCGGGGGTTCACGTGGTGTCGGTGAGCCACCGGTACTGGTCGGGCCGGCGGTGCGCGGCGAAGTCGAACACCGTCGTCTTGTATGACGTGCAGTCGTCGAGGTCGCAGGCGGCGACCGCCAGCTCGTCGCCGAGCCCGGTGCACTGGGCGACGACCGTGCCCGACGGGTGGATGACGCAGGAGCCGCCGATGTGCTCGACGCCCTCCTCGTTCCCGGCCTTGGCCGAGCCCACCACGAAGGTGCCGTTCTGGTAGGCGCCCGCCTGCATGACCAGGTGGTTGTGGAAGTCCCCGAAGCGGTCGTGCTCGGGCGCCGCCGGGTTGTGGACCGGCGTGTTGTAGCCGATGCACACCAGCTCCACCCCATGGAGGCCGAGCATGCGGTAGGCCTCCGGCCAGCGCCGGTCGTTGCAGATGAGCATGCCGACGGTGCCGCCGAACGCCCGGAACACGGGGAAGCCGAGGTCACCCGTCTCGAAGTAGCGCTTCTCGAGGTGCTGGAACCGCCGCCACGGCTCGTGCCCCCGGTGGCCCGGCAGGTGGATCTTGCGATACCGGCCGATCTCGGTGCCGCGGGCGTCCACGAGCACCGACGTGTTGAACCGGTGGCCGTCGGGTGTCTCTTCGGCGAACCCCAGGCAGAAGCCGACCCGGAGGCGGTGGGCCTCGTCCCAGAGCGGCTTGGTGTCGGCGCTCGGCAGCTCGGTCTCGTACCAGGCGGCCAGCTCGGGGGAGCCGTCCTCGTACCACCAGCGGGGGAAGAACGTCGTCAGGGCGAGCTCGGGGAACACGGCGAGGTCCGCACCGCGCTCGGCCGCGTCCCGCAGCAGCGCCAGCAGTCGTTCGACGGCGTCGGCGCGCGTGTGGTCGCGCTGGATCGGCCCGAGCTGGGCGGCGGCGACGGTGACGACCCGGCTCACGCCCTGTGCCTCGGGCGAGTTGGGGTCGCTGCACTCATCCTGTGGTCCCCGCCAGCTCGAGCATGACCTCGGCCAGCACCTGGGCGCCCGCCGCCAGGTGCTCGGGCTCGGTGAACTCGGCTGGGTTGTGGCTGACCCCGCCCCGGCTGGGGACGAACACCATGCCCGTGGGGCACATCCGGGCGATCATCTGGGCGTCGTGGCCGGCGCCCGAGGGCAGCCGCATGACGGAATGGCCCAGACGCTCGGCGGTCGATTCCACCAGATCGATCACCGCCGGGTCGAAGGCGACCGGCTCGAAGCGCGCCAGCCGCCGCCATGCCACGTCGCACCCCTCGGCGGACGCCCGCGCGACGACGTGCTCGCGGAGCCGCCGCTCGGCGTCCGCCAGCACGGCCTCGTCGGTGTTGCGGAGGTCGACAGTCAGCGTCGCCCGGGCCGCGACCACGTTCACCAGATCGGGATGAAGGTCGAGCCGTCCGACCGTGCCCACCTGGTGGCCCCCGAGCTCGGTGGCCAGCCGGCGCACGAACCCGATGGTCTCGGCGGCGACGCAGGTGGGATCGCGCCGCAGCCGCATGGGGGTGGTGCCGGCGTGGTTGGACTGACCCGTGACGGTCAGCTCCTGCCAGGAGATGCCCTGGACGCCGGTGACGGCACCGATGGTGACGCCGGCCTCCTCGAGGACCGGCCCCTGCTCGATGTGCAGCTCGACGTAGGCGTGCGGCGGCGGGCCCGGCACGGCGGCGTCGCCCGCCCACCCGATCCGCTCGAGCTCGTCGCCGAGCACGGCGCCGTCGATCGCCACGATGTCCAGTGCGTCCTCCAGCGGCATGCCCCCCGCGAAGACGAGGCTGCCGAGCATGTCGGGCGGGAACCGGCTCCCCTCCTCGTCGGTGAAGAACGCCACGGAGACGGGTCGCCGGGTTCGGATGCCGGTGTCGTCGAGCGTCCGGACCACCTCGAGCCCGGCCAGCACCCCGAGGGTGCCGTCGTAGCGACCGCCGGTGCCGACGGTGTCGATGTGGCTCCCTGTCATGACCGGGTCCGCACCGTCGCCCCCGCGTCCTGCGCCCGCCCGCGTGGCCACCACGTTGCCGATCCTGTCGACCCGCACGTCGAGGCCCAGGGCGCGCATCCAGCCGACGACGAGCTCGCGCCCGCCGGCGTCCTCGTCGGTGAGCGCCAAGCGGCAGTTCCCGCCGTCGCCGGTGTCGCCGATCGCCGCCAAGGCCTCGATGTCCGCCAGCAGGCGGTCGGGCTGGATCTTCACGCCGCCATCGTGACCGTTCGACGGGCGGTTGAACAGCTCACGCCGGCCGGGTGGCGGCGCCGCCGCTCGACCACAGATGGACCGCCGCCAGCGCCCGCCACGGCCGCCAGGCGGCGGCCCGCGCCATGAGCTCGCGGGCCGAGGGAAGGGCCGCCGGGGAGCCGCCGTTGGACAGCGCGCGGCGCAGGCCGAGGTCGGATGCCGGAAACGCGTCGGCCTCCCCGAGCCGCAGGGCCACGTAGTGGGCGGTCCAGGCACCGAGCCCCGGTAGGCCGGCGATGGAGTCGACGAGCTCGTCGAGCGGGACGGTCCGGTCGAGCCGCACCCGGTCCTCGGCCACGGCGGCTGCGAACGCCCGGATCGCGCGGGCCCGCGCCCGCGTCAGGCCGATGCCGTCGAGGTCGCACTCCGCGAGCGTCGCCGGCGGCGGGAAGGCGTGGGTCAACCCCGGCGGCGCGGGTCCCGGCAGGCGTGTCCCGTGTCGCCTCACGAGCCGGCCGGCGAGCGTGCTGGCCCCGGGCACGGTGACCTGCTGGCCGACGATGGCGCGCACGCCGATCTCGAAGCCATCCCAGGCGCCGGGCACCCGCAGGCCGGGCCGGGCCGCCAGCAGGGGACCGATCACCGGGTCGGCGCCGAGGACCTCGCTCGCAGCATCGAGGTCGGCGTCGAGCCCGAAGATGCGGCGCACGCGCGGGGCGACGTCCACCGGGCGCTCGGGCTCCAACCGGACCCGCAACCCGGGTCGGTCGTCCCCGGCCCGGGCCACCTCGATCACGCCCGGGACGCCATCGACCACGACCGTGCGGGCGTACGTCCCGCCCGTCACCGCCTCGATGCCGGGAATGGCCCGCAAGGCCAGGTACCCGAGCATCGCGTCCCACTCGAGCGGGGGACGGAGGGGCAGTAGGTCCGTCAGATCAGGTCCCACGGGCGCACGGGAACCCGGGTCACGTCCACGCCGGTCGCCGCCCGGATGGCCGCCGCGATCGCCGCCGTCGACGAGATGGTCGGCGGCTCACCCGCACCCTTGGCCCCGAACGGGGCCTCCGGCTCGGGCTCCTCGATGCAGGTGGCCAGGACCTCGGGCGTGTCCGCCACGGTGGGGATGAGGTAGTCGGTGAAGCTCGGGTTCAGCACGAGGCCGCCGTCGATGACCATCTCCTCCATCACCGCCAGGCCCACGCCCTGCGCGATCCCGCCCTCGATCTGGCCGATGACCTGCGTCGGGTGCAGCACCCTCCCCAGGTCCTGGCCGGTGGCGACCTGCACGACCCGCACCAGCCCGAGGTCGATGTCCACGTCGACCACGGCCCGGTGGGCGGCGAAGACGAAGCTCACGTCGGCGTCGCCCTGACCCCGCTCGTCGAGCGGATGGGTCCGCCGGTGGCGGTGCACCGCCGTCGACTCGAACGCCCGGTCGCCGGCCGCCTCCGCGACGGTCATGTCGAGGTCATCGGAGCCGCCGCGGGGCGCGGCGCCCACGATCCGCCCGTCATCGGTCAGCGCGAGCGATGACTGCGGCACGCCGAGGCGCTCCGCCAGCGACGACCGGACCTGGTCGGCCACCAGGCGGGCGGCCCGCAGGACGGCGCCGCCGGACATCCACGTCTGGCGCGACGCCGACGACGAGCCCGCCGAGTCGATGCCCACCGTGGCGGCCGGCTCGACGACTGCGTCGCAGCCCAGCACCGTGCGGGCGATCTGCGAAGCGATGGTCACGAACCCCTGTCCCACCTCCGCGACCGCGCACGTGATCGACGCCAACCCGCCGGACAGGCGGACGCGCGCCTCGGAGTCGTCCTCGAAGCCCTCGGAGTACATGACGTTCTTGAAGCCCGCGGCCAGGCCTACGCCCCGACGGACGCGCGGCGCGTCGGCGGTCCGGCCGGCGCCGCCGGGTCGCTCGAGCCACCCGTCGCCGACCGCCGGTGGCAGCGGGTGGGCGAGCGCGGACCGGATGCATTCGGCGACGGGGGCCGCGCCCGTGACCCGCTGCCCGGTCGGAAGCACGTCCCCCGTCGCCAGGGCGTTGCGGAGCCGCAAGTCGACGGGATCCATGCCCAGACGCGCGGCCAGCTTGTCCATCTGCGACTCGTGCCCGAAGCAGACCTGCACGGCGCCGAAGCCGCGCATGGCGCCGCAGGGCGGGTTGTTCGTGCGGACCACGGTGGCGTCGACCAGGGCGTTGGGCACGCGGTAGGGCCCGCAGGCGAACCGCGCGGCGTTGCTGACGACCGCCCAGGACGACGACGCGTACGCACCGCCGTCGAGCAGCACCTCGGCCTCGACCCTGACCAGGTCGCCGGCGGCGGTCGCGTGGTGCCGGTACCGCATCCGGGCCGGGTGCCGGTGCACGTGGCCGACGAACGACTCGTCCCGCAGGTAGCTCATCTTCACGGGGCGGCCCGTGCGTAACGCCAGCAGGCATGCGTGCACCTGCATGCTCAGGTCCTCCCGCCCGCCGAACGCACCCCCCACCCCGCCGAGGTGCAGCCGCACCTGGTCCTGGGGGAGCCCGAGGCAGGCGGCGACCTGGTCGCGATCCTCGTGGAGCCACTGGGTCGCGACCCACAGGTCGACGCCACCCTCGCCGTCGGGGACGGCGAGGCCCGACTCGGGCCCCAGGAACGCCTGGTCCTGCATGCCGACCTCGTAGACGCCCTCGACCACGACGTCCCCGGTGGCGGCCGGGTCGCCGTGCTCGACCCGGATGTGCCGGATCACGTTGCCGTCCGGGTGGATCGGCGGCCCGTCCTTCGAGGCCGCGAGGGCCGGATCGACCAGCGGATCGAGCGGCTCGTAGTCGACGACGATCGCCGCCAGCGCCCGGCGGGCCGTGTCCGGGTGGTCGGCCGCCACCGCCGCCAGCGGTTCGCCCATGTAGCGGACCACGCCCCGGGCGAACACGGGCTGGTCCGGCGACATCAACCCGTACGTGGAGGCGCCGGGCACGTCGTCGGCGGTGAGCACGGTGGACACGCCGGCAATCGCCAGCGCCGGGCCGATGTCGACGGACCGGACCCGCGCGTAGGGGTATGGCGACCGGAGGGTGCGGCCCCAGAGCATGCCGTCGGCCTCCAGGTCGGACGCGAAGGCGAAGCGGCCCTGGACCTTGGGCGTGCCGTCGGGCCGGATCGGGCTGTCGCCGACACGCGCACCCGGCGCCTGCCTGTCCCGGGCCGGCGGTGCCTCGACGCCGGTTGGCGCGGATGCCGGCGTCATCGTCCGTTCCCCCGCAGCGTCACCACCTGCTCGATGGCGGCGAGGATCCGGCCGTAGCCGGTGCACCGGCAGAGGTTGCCCGCCAGCGCCTCGCGGACCTCGAACGGGCCCGGGTCCGCCACGCGGTCCAGCAGGTCGTGGATGGCGACCACGAAGCCGGGCGTGCAGAAGCCGCACTGGACGCCCCCGGCCTCGACCATCGCCCGCTGGACGTCGGTGAGGACGGCGCCCGTCAGCGCCGCGTCGCCGGGCTCGGCGCCCGCAGGCGTCAACCCCTCGACGGTGGTGATCTCACAGCCCACGGCCGCCTCGGCCAGCTCCAAGCAGGCGCACACGAGCACGCCATCGACCAGCACCGAGCACGAGCCGCACTCGCCCTGCTCACACGCGTTCTTCGCGCCCGGCAGCCCGAGCCTGTCCCGCAGCACGTGCAGCAGGCTGTCTGTCGGCTTCGTCCCCTCGACCGTGTGGGCGACGCCGTTGACGGTCAGCTGGTAGACGGCGGGGGCATCGGCATCGGGGGCCGGCGCGGCGGGGGTGGGCGGGGTGGCGCTCATACCGCGGCCCACGCCCGCGCCAGCGCCCGGCGGGCCAGCACCTCGACGGCGTGACGCCGGTAGGCGGCGGTGGCTCGATGGTCGTCGATCGGCCGGCTGGCGGCGGCCATGCGGCGGCCGAAGCCGTCGACCACCGCCTGGTCGATGTCGGGACGAGCGTCCCAGTCGAGGCGGGTCGTGGCCCAGGCCTCGGCGTCGTGGTCGCGGATCGCGACGGGACCCACTGCGCCCAGCGCGCATGCCAGCCGCCGGCGGTCGAGGTCGAGGACGAGGGCGCAGTTGGCCACCGCGATGACCATCGCGTTGCGCACGCCGATCTTGAGGAACTCCTGGGGACCGCGGGCCACCGGCACCCTGACCGCCACCACCAGCTCGCCCGCAGCCAGTGCCGTCCGCTTGGGCCCGGTGACGAATTCGGCCACGAGCATGCTCCGGCGCCGCGACGCCGAGGCCAGCTCCACGGTGGCGTCGAGCGCCACCAGGACCGGGAGCGTGTCGCCCGCGGGCGAGGCGGTGCCGAGGTTGCCGCCGATGGTGCCGGTGTTGCGGATCTGGGGGCTGCCCACCGTGCGCGACGCCTGGGCGAGCGCCGGCATGAGGCCGGCGAGGGCGGGATCGAGCAGGGTCGCATAGCTGGTGGCGGCCCCCAGGACCACCTCCGCATCGCGGCCCTCGCCGTCGACGTGCCAGTCGTGCAGCTCCGGCACCCGCCGCAGGCTGAGCACGCCGACCGGGCGGGCCTGGCCGTAGTTCACGGCGACCATCAGGTCGGTGCCGCCGGCCAGCACCGTGAGCGACGGGTCGGCGGCCAGGGCGGCCACGGCATCGTCGAGTCGGGTGGGTGCAACGACGCTCACGGAAGGCGATTCTGGTCAGTTTGCGCGCCGACGGCCACCGCGTCGGGTGCGCGCGGGGAAACCCGGCCAGGCGCGGGCCGGTCTGCTTGGCTGGGATGCGTGGTGCTGCTGCGCGGTGGGACGGTCGTCGACGTCGACGGGGAGCGTCCGGCGGACGTGCTCGTCGACGTCGACGGCCGCATCGCCGCCGTCGGCCCCGACCTGTCGTCCATGCCCGGGCTCGACCCCGCCGCCGAGGTCGTCGACGTCCCCGGTCGGCTGGTGGTGCCGGGCGGCATCGACGCCCACACCCACTTGCACCTACCGGTCGGGGCGGTGCAGGTGTCCGACGACTTCGCCAGCGGCACGGCGGCGGCCGCCGTAGGGGGCACCACCACCGTCATCGACTACGTGACCGCCTACCGGGGCGAGGATCCGCTGGCCGCCCTCGCCGCCTGGCGGGCCCTCGCCGAGCCCGCGGCGGTCGACTACGGCCTGCACATGACGTTCACCGAGGCCGTGGGCGAGGGGGTCGTCGCCGACTGCGTCGCGCGGGGCGTCACCAGCTTCAAGCTGTACCTCGCGTACCCCCAGCTGCTGCAGGTCGACGACGACGTCGTGTTCGACGTGCTCGGGGCCGCCACGCGCCACGGCGGGCTCGTCACCGTGCACTGCGAGAACGGCGGGGCAATCGAGGCGCTGCGGCGGCGGGCCCTGGCCGAGGGCCGCACCGGCGTCGTCGAGCACGCCGCCACCCGGCCGGCGGCACTCGAGGCCGAGGCGGTCCACCGCGTCGGACGGCTCGCAGAGGCCGCCGGGGCCCGCGTGTACGTCGTGCACCTGTCGTCGGCGCCGGGTCTGGCCGAGGTGCGGGCGGCCCAGGAGCGGGGCGTGGCCCTGCAGGCGGAGACCTGCCCGCAGTACCTGCACCTCGATGCCACCGTGCTGGAGGGGCCCGACGGCGAGAACTTCGTCTGCACCCCGCCGTTGCGCGACCCGTGGCACCGCGAGGAGCTGTGGGAGGGGCTGGCGCGGGGCTGGGTCCAGACGGTGGCCACCGACCACTGCCCGTTCTGGGAGGCCGACCGGCGCCGGGGGACGGCGGGGCGCGACGGTGGCTTCGCCGACTTCACCGAGATCCCGGGCGGGCTCCCCGGGATCGAGACCCGCATGACCCTCGTGTGGCAGGGGGTCCGGGCGGGCCGGATCACGGTCGCCGACTGGGTGCGGCTCTGTGCCGAGGCGCCGGCCAGCACGTTCGGGCTGTTCCCCCGCAAGGGCTGCCTCCGGCCCGGCAGCGACGCGGACGTGGTGGTGTGGGACCCGGAGCGCACGCAGTCGCTCGACGCCGCTGCGCTGCACATGCGCACGGACCATTCGCCGTACGAGGGCCGGGTGGTGCGGGGCTGGCCCGAGCTGGTGCTGTCCCGGGGTCGGGTCGTGGCGCGCGACGGGCGGTTCCGGGGCGAGCCCGGCTGGGGCCGCTACGTGGCGCGCAGCACGCCGGAACCGTTCGTGGCGACCTGATGTCGCGCCTCCGGCGGCCGTCAGCCCTCGACGCCCTGCAGGCGGGCGGCGGCCGCCCGGTGGCGGGCGAGCATCTCGTCCAGGCCCCCGGCGCGCAGCTCGCCGCCCTCGACGAGCGGCCGCCCGGCGACGACCGTGTGGTGCGCCTGCGTCGGCCCGCAGCGCAGGAGCGCCTCCACGGGATCGCTGAGGGCACCCGCGAAGGTCAGCCCGTCGAGCTTCCACGCCACGAGGTCGGCGCACGCACCCGGGGCCAGCACCCCCAGCTCGCCGAGCCGGCCCAGGCACGCGGCCGAGCCCCGCGTGCCGAGCTCGAGCGCGTCCCGCGCGGTCAGCGCCGTCGGCCCACCCCGCTGGCGGCCGAGCAGCAGCGCACCCCGCGCCTCCAGCCACAGGGACGCGCAGTCGGTCGACGCCGACCCGTCGCACCCCAGGCCGACCGGCACGCCGGCCGCCCGGTAGTCGGTCACTGGGGCGATCCCGCCGCCCCCGATCATCATGTTGGAGCTGGGGCAGTGCGCCACCCCGGTGCCCCACTCGCCCATGCGGGCGATCTCGGCCTGGTTGGGGTAGATGCAGTGGGCCACCCAGGAGCGCGCCGAGGCCCAGCCGACGTCCTCGAACAGCTCGATGGGCCGGCAGCCGTAGGTCTCGAGGCAGAAGGCGTCCTCGTCGGGGTCCTCGGCGAGGTGCGTGTGCAGGCGGACGTCGAGCCGGTCCGCCAGCTCGGCGGTGCGGCGCATCAGGTCCGGCGTCACCGAGAAAGGCGAGCATGGCGCCAGCGCGATGCGCACCATCGCCCCCGGGTTCGGGTCGTGGTGGGCGGCGACGGCGTCCTCGGAGGCGGCCAGGATCGTCTCGTCGTCCTGCACCACGGAGTCCGGCGGCAGGCCCCCGTCCTTCCGGGAGAGCGACATCGATCCCCGCGTGGGGTGGAAGCGCAGGCCGAGGTCCCGCGCCGCGCCGATCTCTGCGCCGAGCAGGTCGCCGGCGCCGGCCGGGTGGACGTACAGGTGGTCGGTGGACGTGGTGCAGCCGCCGACCGCGAGCTCGGCCAGGCCGACCCACGCCGAGACGTACGCCGCCTCCTCGTCCAGGCCCGCCCACAGCGGGTAGAGGGTGGTGAGCCAGTCGAACAGCGAGCTGCTGGTGGCGGGCCGATAGGCGCGGGTGAGGTTCTGGTAGATGTGGTGATGGGTGTTGACCAGGCCCGGCGTGACCAGGCAACCGTCGGCCTGCAGCACCCGCGCCGCCTCCGGCGCCGGGTCCGACCCGCCGCCGACCGCCGCCACGGACCCGCCGCGGCACGCCACCCACCCCCCGGCAAGCTCCCGCCGGTCATCGTCCATGGTGACCACCAGGTCGGCGCCCGCCACCAGCAGGTCGACCGGGGCCGGGGGTTCGGGAGCGTCCACCGTCACGCGGCGACCCTACAGCGGCGCGACGCAGCTCCCGCCGGCCAGCCCGCGCGGGGGCGCTCCTCCGCGGCACGTTGACAAGCGGCCGCCGGGATCCTTGCCTTGGGCGGCGTGGCCCGCGTCCTGATCCGCAACGGCATCGTGCTGCCCATGGCGGGCCGGGCCACCGTCCTCGACCCCGGATCGGTGCTCCTCGACGGGGACGCGATCGTCGCCGTCGGCCCGGTCGATGCCGTCGACGCCGATCTCCGGGCGGCCGGCGACAGCGTGGAGGTGGTCGACGCCACGGGCCACGCGGTCATCCCCGGCCTGCACAACTGCCACATGCACTCCGGGCTCCTGCGCGGCACTGCGGAGTCGCTGTCGCTGTGGGACTGGTTGCGCACGTACGTCGACCCCGCACACCGCGCGCTGACCCCGGAGATCGCGCGGGTGGCGTCGCTGGAGTGCTACGCGGAGGGCCTGCTGGCGGGCACCACGTCGGTGATGGACATGTGGCGGTTCATGGACGGGTCCGCGGCGGTCGCCGAGCGGCTCGGCATCCGGGCGACGTTGGTGCCGTACGTCGCCGACGAGGCCGGCTACGACTACTTCGAGTCGATCGACTCCAACCGGGCGCTGCTCGAGGCCGTGGGCACCGGCGACGCGGCCGACGGCGGCCGCGTGCGGGCCTGGGTCGGGCTCGAGCACCTCCTCTACTGCACCGAGGGCTGCTTCGCCGCCGCGCGGGCGCTGGCCGAGGAGTCCGGCACCGGCCTGCACACGCACTCCTCGGAGACCACGTGGGAGGTCGAACAGTCGCTCGAGCGCTGGGGCCGCCGGCCCATCGAGCTCTTCCACCAGCGAGGGATCCTCGGGCCGCGCACCGTGATCGCCCACTGCGTCTGGCTCGACGACCGCGAGATCGAGCTGCTGGCCCAGACGGGAACGGCGGTGGCGCACTGCCCGTGCTCGAACATGAAGCTGGCGTCCGGGGCGGCCCGGGTGGCGGACCTGCGCGCCGCCGGCGTGGTCGTGGGCCTGGGGACCGACGGCGAAAAGGAGAACAACAACCTCGACCTCCTCGAGGAGACGAAGGTCGCAGCGCTCCTGCAGAAGCTGGCCACGCTGGACCCGACCGCCGGCGACCCCTGGGACGTGCTCGCCATGGCGACGATCGAGGGCGCCCGGGCCCTGGGGCTGGCCGGTACGACCGGCTCGCTCGAGCCCGGCAAGCACGCGGACGTCGTGACCGTGTGGCTCGGCGGCCTGCACACCACGCCGGTCCTCCACGGCCCCAACCTCAATGTCGCCGCCCACCTGGTGTTCTCGGCCTCGGGCCGTGACGTGCGCGACGTCTGGGTGGACGGCCGGCGCCTGGTGGCGCAGGGCGTGCCGGCCACGTTCGATGCGGATGCGGTGCGCGCCGAGGCGCAGGCGGCGGCCGAGGAGCTGTTCGAGCGGCGGGAGAAGCTCCTGGCCGATGGATGACCAGACCGGCGGCCGTGCCGTGGGCGGCCTCAGCCCGGCGGCGGCCATCCCCCGTCACCCCTCGCGCCCGCGGCGGGTGTGGTGCGTCCCGCCGCGACGCTAGGCGGCCGCTGCGGGGTGTCGCGCCACGGGGCGTGCCGGAGGCCGTTGTCGTTCCGCTGCGCCTCGCCGGACCCCATGACCAGCGCCGCCAGGCCGGTCGTGATCGGTATCGCGGCCACGAGGCCGATCGAGCCCACCAGCATGCGCACGATCTCGACGGCGATCAGCTCGCGCGTGAGCATCCGGTCCACTGGCTGGTCGCCCTGGGCGAAGAACAGCAGGAGTGGCAGCGAGGCACCGGCGTAGGCGAGCACCAGGGTGTTGACCGTGGAGGCCGCGTGATCCCGGCCGACCCGCATGGCCTCGCGGTAGAGCAGGCGGCGCGGCAGGCCGGGGTTGGCCCGCCGCAGCGCGTCGACCGTCGACACTTGGCTGACCGTGACGTCGTCCAGGACCCCCAACGCCCCGATTACGATCCCGGCGATCAGCAGGCCCCGCAGGTCGAGCGCCTCCGCCGTCACCCGCAGCACCTGGGCACTGTCGTCGGCCAGGCCGGTGAGGTGGGTGGCGCTCGCCACCGCCACCGCCAGGCCGCTGGTGATGGCAAGCGCGACCAGCGTGCCACCAAGCGCGACGGTCGTACCCAGCTTGAGGCCGTGCGCCAGGTAGAGCGCGACGAAGGCGATGGCCGCCGTGCCCGCCAGAGCGACGGGCAGCGCCGGTGAGTCCCGCAGCAACGCCGGCACCACGAACGCCACCAGCACGGCCCCGCTGGCGACCAGGCCCAGCAAGGCCCGGGCGCCCTGGGATCGCCCGAAGACGATCACGACGACGACGAAGCCCAAGACCAGCCACAGCAGTGGCGTGCGGCGCTGGAAGTCGAAGAACGAGTAGCGGAACTCTGGCGGGCTCGTGGCCACGTCGAGGAGGACCACGTCGTCGCCCTCGTGCAGCTCCGGCACGCTGAACTCGGTGGAGCGCACCTGGAACTCGATCTGGTCGCCATCGTCGGGCCCGGACGTGAGGCGGGCGCTGACCACCTGGCAGGACGTGGTGCCGCCGGTCTCGAAGTCGTCGCAGGTCTGCGTGTCGATGGCGGTGACGGTGGCGTCGACGTAGGTGTTGGGCTGGGGCGGCAGCTCCGGTGCGTCGTCCCGCGGCCAGTAGGCCACGAGGCCGAGCACCGCGAGCGCACCGGCGGCGACGACGCCGAGGATGAGCAAGCGCGCTGCGCGACGGCGTCCACGGGACTCCCCTACGTCCATCCGTCGCGACAGTACCGATGGCATCCCCGTCCCGCGCGGACGGTGGCCGTACGCTCCGCCGACGTCGTCAGCAGGCCATCGACGGAGGGACGCATGGACCTTTCCCGCGAGGTGATCGCCGAGTTCCTCGGGACCCTGTGGCTGGTCCTCGGTGGTGTCGGCAGCGCGGTGCTGGCCGCCAACTTCATGCCGGACACCAACCTCGGCATCGGGCTCGTCGGCGTGTCGCTGGCGTTCGGCCTGACGGTGGTGACGGGTGCGTACGCGCTGGGGCACATCAGCGGCGGCCACTTCAACCCCGCCATAACGCTCGGCGTGTTCACCGCCCGGCGGATCGACGGTCGGATGGCGGTGGTCTACATCGTCGCCCAGGTCATCGGCGCCATCGTGGCGGCGGCCATCGTGGTGGTCATCGCCAATGGCGTCGACGGCTTCAGCGTCGACGAGAGCGGACTGGGCGCCAACGGCTTCGCCGATCACTCGCCCGGTCTCTACGACTGGGGCGCGTGCTTCCTCACCGAGGTGGTGATGACGTTCTTCTTCGTGCTCGTGGTGCTCGGGGTGACCGGGCGGGATGCGCTACGGAGCTTCGCCCCGCTGGCGATCGGCCTCGCACTCACGCTGGTCCACCTGGTGAGCATCCCGGTCACCAACACGTCGGCGAACCCGGCGCGCTCGACCGGGCCCGCGGTGTTCGTGGGCGACTGGGCGCTCACTCAGCTGTGGATGTTCTGGGTCGCGCCCATCGCCGGCGGCGTGCTCGCCGGCCTCGTCCACAAGTACGTGATCGAGGAGCGGGCCGAGACCGAGACCGGCTACGGGGAGGCGGTGCCCGGCTCTGCGCCCGGAGCCTGACCGCCAGCCGCCCACGATGCGACGCGGTCGCGCAGCACCTGCAGGCTGATCGTGGCGCCGCCGAGCACGGCGTCGTGGAATGCTTTGATGTCGAAGCCTGGGCCCAGCTTGGCCCTGGCCTCGTCGCGGAGCCGGAGGATCTCGCGCTGGCCCACCTTGTAGGCCAGCGCCTGCCCGGGCATGCCGATGTAGCGGTCCACCTCGACGACGGTCTCGTCGCGGCTCACGGGGGCATGGGCGTTCATGAAGTCGATCGCCTGCTGGCGGGTCCATCCCAGTGCATGCAGCCCGGTGTCGACGACCAGCCGGCAGGCACGCCACGAGTCGCTGGCCAGCATCCCGAGGCGGTCGAGGTCGGTCCGGTAGAGGCCCATCTCGTCGGCCAGGCGCTCGGTGTACAGCGCCCACCCCTCCACGAACGCGGTCTGGCCCCACGACAGGCGGCGGAAGGCCGGGAGATCGGTGCGCTCGGAGGCGATGGCGAGCTGGAGGTGGTGCCCCGGGATGGCCTCGTGGTACGCGATCGACGCGGTCTCGGCCCGCCCCCGCTTGGTCGGCTCGTGCAGGTTCACGAAGTACTCGCCGGGCCGGCTGCCGTCGGGCGCCGGGGGCGAGTAGTAGGCGGCGGGCGCGTCGGCCGCCAGGTACTCCGGGACCGGCTTCAGCACGCACGACGCCTCGGGGCGGATGCCGAACCAGTCGCCCATGACCGCCCTCGCCGCCTCGAGGCACTCGGTGGCGTGGGCCAGGATCTGGTCGGCGTTGCCGTAGCGCAGGCCGGGGTCGTCGAGCAGGCGCCGGAAGATCTCGGCCAGCTCGTCGGTGCCGAACTCGCGCCCGCCCACCTCGGCGTACTCGCTCGGCAGCGCCTCGGTGGCCTCGGCCATGCCGATGGCGTGCAGCTCCTCGGGCGTCAGCGGCAAGCCGGTGTGGAGCTCGATCAGCGCCTGGTACAGCCCGGAGCCGCCGTCGAGCCACTGCAAGCCCGGGCGATCGTCGGGGCGGGCGGCGGGCAAGAGCTCGTCGCGCAGGGCGTCGCGGTAGCGGCCGAAGGCCGGCCGCAGGTCGTCGCGCACGATGTCGGTGAGCTGGCCGCGCCAGACCTCGAGCTCGTCCCAGCCCTCGGGCCCGGCGAGGCTGGCGAAGGGGTCGGACACCAGGGGCGATGCCAGGTAGCCGTCCACCTGGTTGATGGACCGCTCGACGTTGATGCGCGCTGGCGTGCGCCCCGAGGCCAGCCCCTCGCGGTAGCGCTCGGTGGCCTGGTCGAGCATGCGGCCGAACTGTCGTGCCCGTTCCAGCGCCATCGTCGCATGCTCCGGCTCGGGCGCCCGCAGCTGGGCCGCGGTGATCAACAGGTCGGCGTGGACTCCCTGCATCTGGTCCGACGCCAGCTCGGCGAGGCGCAGGTCGATGGCGCGAACGGCGTCGTCCAGCTCCTGGACGAGCAGGTCGCGGGTCGCCCGATCGGTCTCGTCGAGCGCACCGTTCCCCGCCTCGACGGCGGCGGCCCGTTCGCGCAGCCCGGCCCACACGGTGCGGAGGCGGCGCTCCTCCTCGGCCGACAGGTCGTCGGCGCGGTCGTCGTAGCGGTGGTCGCCGAGGAAGGAGGCGAACAGCGGGCTGGCCTCGAGCTTGGCCTCCCAGTACTCGTCGGCGATCGAGCGGATGGTGTCGGTCACCCGCCCATGCTGCCCGACGAGCGCGGATCAGTCGGGCGCGATTTGCCGGAGCGGGTCGACGGCGTGCGCGGCGTCGCCGTCGAGGACCCGGCGGGGGTGGCGGCCGTCGACGTAGCCGAGGAACGGGGGGTAGACGTTGTAGCCGAGCAGTTCCTGCAGGCGTTCCGGCAGGTTGCGCACGATCTCGGGCGGCACCGCGACCAGCTGCGTCTCCTGCGGCCGGAGCCAGGAGACGACGTATTCCAGGAGCAGCCCGGGGCGGGGGACGTCGGTCGTGTTGGCACCACCACCGTGGACGAGGCCACCGAGGTACACGAGCAGCGAGCCCGCGGGCATCGTGGCCTGCACCACCTCGCACTCGTCGGGACGGCGGTCGGCGTCCCAGCGATGGCTGCCTGGGATCAGCCGCGTGGCGCCGTTCGCGTCGCTGAAGTCGCACAGCGCCCACATGCTGTTGACGACCACGGGGTCGTGGGGCCGCGGCAGGGGATAGATGTCCTCGTCGCGGTGGAGCACCTGCGCCTTCTCGCCGGGACCGATCTGCAGCGCCACGGGCGCCGAGAGCTGGTAGTGCTCGCCGAGGGCGAGGTCGAGCGCACCGAGCAGCAGGGGATGGACGGCGAGGTCGTCGAACGCCCGCGTCTTGGCGAACAGGGCGTAGACGCGCTGTGTGTGGAAGCCCTCGAAGAAGTTGCGGCCCGTGGGCGTGGCCGCGAACAGCCCGTCGAGCGCGGCGCGCCGGGCCTCGACCTCGTCCGGCGACAACACGCCCTCGACCAGTGCGAAGCCGTGCTGGTCCAACGATCCCGCCAGGTCGTCGGCGGTGGCATCGGGGCCGAGGCGCAGCAGCGTCACCACCAGGACGGTAGCCCCCACCGCTCACGCCCAGGTCAGGCACGGGCCACCGTCGCCGTCTACCCTCGTGG
>JBKOUY010000130.1:0-5430 GCA_046723645.1 Actinomycetota bacterium
CCCATCCCCGCGCCCATCTCGGTGGGCGGCGGCACGCCCGCCGTCACCGCCAGCGGGCTGGTGCGGCGTGTGCGGGGGGCCCAGCATCCCGGCACGAGCGGACCGCTCGGGTCGGCGGGCCGGTCGCCGTCGATTCGACCGGCCGCCCCGCTCGGCGACCGCCAGCCGGGCGTCGACCCGGCAGAGATCCAGCGCTTCCTCACTAGCCTGGCGGCCGGGGTGCAGCGCAGCCTGGCCGACACCGACAGGGAGCAGGATCGAGACTCTCGACAGGGCTGATGGCACTGACAAAAGAGGCGCGTAACTTCAACTGGTTGCTGGGCAACTTCGTGGACGAGACCGCCGGTGTGACCGACGCCGTTGCGGTCTCGTCGGACGGGCTGCTCATCGCGCGCTCGAACTCGCTGGACTCACAGGAGGGCGAGCAGCTGTGCGCGATCATCTCCGGGTGCGCCAGCCTGGCGGAGGCGTCCGACCGCCTGCTCTCCGGCGACGGCCTCGAGCGGGTCATCATGGCCATGAACATGGGCTTCCTGTTCGTGTGCTCCATCGCCGACGGCAGTTGCCTCGGCGTGGTCGCAACCCGCGACTGCGACGTCGGCTCTGTCGGCTATCAGGCCACCGAGCTGGTGGCGAAGGCCGGTGAGCTGCTGACGCCTGCGCTGCGTGAGGAGCTGACCACCTACGCCTCGTCCTCGACCTGACGGGCGCGTCAGCGCGTCAGCGGCTGGTGGGGGAGCCGACCAGCACCGCCGTCAGGACCAGCACTACGAGCCCGAACGCGATCTCGGCCCCGAGGAAGAGGGCCAGCATCTGCAGCGGTGGCGCGCCCAGGCGATCGAGCTCGGAAGGCGCGCCGCCGTTGACGGCATGGCGGTTGGCGCCCACGGCCGCCGGCCGCGTCGGGCTGGGGCGGGCCCTGCGGACGTGGCGCAGCACGTAGTGGCGGTTGCCGTTGGCCACCAGCAGCATGGCGCCCACCCCCGCGACCTTGAGCCAGAACATGTAGCCGTACGGCGTGGTGAACAGCTCGCCCGCCGATCCAGTGCGGCCCACCGCGTGGAGCGTCCCGGAGACCGCCAGCACGGCGACGCACGTCGTGGCGAGGCGGGAGAAGCGCGCCAGGACGCGGGCCAGCGCGGGCGTCCGTCCGAGCGGCATGAGCACCACGGCCAGCACGGCCAGCCCACCCGTCCACAGGCAGGCCGCGGCGATGTGCACGACCGTGACGGCGACCGTCGCGATGCCCGGTGCGACGGGCCCGGCGTAGACCCACGTCGACGTGAGCGCCACGAACAGCGCCAGGCCAACGATCCGCGACGCGGGACGCCCGCGCATCGCCGCCGACGTCCACGCCACGCCGGCGAGCACGATCCCGAGCCGCAGTGCGAGGGCCGTGGCGATGCGGTCGCCACCCGGAACGACCAGGTCGGCGCCCTCGTGCAGGGCCAACTGCAGCACGGTGGCGGCGCCGATCGTCAGCCAGCCGAACCACACCATCATCGCCATCCGGCGATCGCCTCGGCCCCGCGGCCACACGACGGTCACGAACGCGGTGCTCCCGGCGGCCATGACGAGACCGAGGTACGAGGCGGCACGAACGGCCGCGGCGACGGCCGGCGTGATGACCGCGTCGCCCGCCGCGGTCCGGGCGATCGCGATGAGGATGGCCAGCGCCGCCGCCCCGAGCGCGGCGGCGAGGAGGACCTGGGACGGTGCCGGCTCGAACGGCGCAGTTGCGCACTGGGCTTCGCCGCGGCGCGGATGTCGGGAACCAGGGCGTCGTGCCGGCCCGCCGCCGTTGCCCTTGGGGCCCGCCGTACGTTCGGCGGCGGTGTCGTCACGAATCGTGCCCCCAGCCACGGGTCGCCAGTATGGCAAACGGCGCGGCGTCACCCCAGGGGCAACCGGCGATTCCGCAACGCAACCGCCCCTTCTAGCGGCTCTCGGTGCGGGGGTACCGTGGGGTCGTGAACGGCGAGGCGCCGGCCACGCACCCGACGACGTACTGGCATCGGCTTCCGGACGGTCGGCTGCAGTGCGACGTCTGCCCGCGCCGCTGCCGCATGCAGGAGGGCCAGCGCGGCATGTGCTTCGTCCGCGGCCGGGTGGACGACAGGGTCGTCCTGCTCACGTACGGGCGGTCCTCGGGCTACTGCATCGACCCGATCGAGAAGAAGCCCCTCAACCACTACCTGCCCGGCACGTCGGTGCTGTCCTTCGGCACCGCCGGCTGCAACCTGGCGTGCCGCTTCTGCCAGAACTGGGACATCTCGAAGTCGAAGGAGATGGACACGCTGGCGGACGCCGCCTCACCGGAGGCGATCGCCGCCGCCGCGCTCGACCTCGGCTGCCGCAGCGTCGCCTTCACCTACAACGATCCGACGATCTTCCTCGAGTACGCCGGCGACGTGGCCGACGCCTGCCACGACGTCGGCATCAAGGCCATCGCCGTCACCGCCGGCTACATCTGCCCCGAGCCGCGCCGCGACTTCTACGCCCACCTCGATGCCGCCAACGTCGACCTCAAGGCGTTCACCGAGGAGTTCTACAAGCACGTCTGCGTCGGCCACCTGGAGCCGGTGCTGGAGACGCTCGAGTACCTCCGCCACGAGACCGACGTCTGGTTCGAGATCACGACGCTGCTCATCCCGGGGCGCAACGACGGCGATGCCGAGCTCGACGAGTTGACGTCGTGGGTGGGCGAGCACCTGGGACCTGACGTCCCCCTGCACTTCACCGCCTTCCATCCCGACTTCAAGATGATGGACGTCCCCCACACACCGCCCGACACCCTCAGCCGTGCCCGGCAGTGGGGCCTGCGCAACGGGCTGAACTACGTCTACACGGGAAACGTCCACGACCGCGGCGGGTCGAGCACCTGGTGCCCGGGGTGCGGCGCGTTGCTCATCGAGCGCGACTGGTACGAGCTCGGGCGCTGGCAGCTGACCGACGACGGCAGGTGCCTGTCCTGCGGCTGGCAGGTGTCGGGCCACTTCGACGGACCGCCGGGGAGCTGGGGCCGGCGGAGGGTCGGGGTGCGGCTCTCCGGCAGCCGCGCCTAGGGATCTCGGACGATGGGAACGGCGGCTGCGACGAGCTGGGTGCGGGAGCCGGCGGTCGCCGGGTTGTTCTATCCGGCGGACCCGGACCGGCTCCGATCGGAGGTGACCGACCACGTGCGGGCCGCCACCCCGCCGCCCGACCTGGCGCCCCCGAAGGCGGTGATCGCCCCCCACGCCGGCTACCGCTACTCGGGACCGACCGCCGGGGCGGCCTACCGCGCACTGGCCCCGTGGCGGGGGCGTGTGCAGCGGGTCGTGCTGGCGGGGCCGGCCCATCGCATTCCCGTCCCCGGGGTGGGCGTCAGCACCGCCGAGGCGTGGCGCACCCCGCTGGGCGACATGGCCGTGGACGTCACCGCGTGCCGGGACCTGGTGGAGCGGGGCGACGCCGTCGAGGCCGACGACGCCCACGGGCCCGAGCACAGCCTCGAGGTGCACCTGCCGTTCATCCACGAGGTGCTGGGGCCGGTGTCCATCGTGCCGCTGGTGGTCGGCCGGGGCAGCGCCGAGGCCACCGGCCGGGTGCTGGAACGGGTCTGGGGCGGCGACGAGACCGTCGTGGTCGTGTCGTCCGACCTCAGCCACTACCTCGATGACGTCAGCGCCCGTGTGCGCGACCAGCGGACCGCGGTGGCGATCCTCGAGGGCCGATCGGACGACGTGGGCCCCTACGACGCCTGCGGATGCGTGCCGATCTGCGGCCTGCTCGTCGCCGCCCGCGATCACGGGGTGGTGGCGCGCATGCTGGCCGCGTCGACGTCGGCGGACACGTCGGGCGACGCCGGCCGGGTGGTGGGCTACGGCAGCTTCGGGTTCGTCGCCCCGCGGCCGCTCGGCGACGGCGAACGGCGTTGGCTGGCCGACCTCGCCCGCCGCGTCATCGAGCACGAGGCGAAGGCGGGGGAGCCGTACCCGCTCGACGACGACGCCGTGCCCGAGCGCGTCCGGGCCCCGGGTTGCTCCTTCGTGAGCATCGACCTGCCCGACGGGCCGGCGGGCTGCATCGGGTCGCTCGAGCCGCAGCGCTCGTTGTGGCGCGACGTGGCGCACAACGCCCGCGCCGCGGCGTTCGACGATCCCCGCTATCCACCGATCGAGGTCGAGGTGCTGGCGGACGCGACCCTCACGATCTCCGTGCTGACGCCGCTCGCCCCGGTCGCGGGCGATCGTGACGATGTCGAGCGGAGCCTCCGGCCCGGTGTCGACGGGATCGTGCTGGCGGCCGAGGGCCAGCGCGGGACCTTCCTTCCGAGCGTGTGGGGCAAGGTAGACGACGCCAAGGGCTTCCTCGACCTGCTCCTGCACAAGGCCGGCCTGGCGGGTGACCCGTGGCCGACCGACGCCCGGGTCTGGCGCTACACGACGGATGAGTGGTCCGACTGACGGGCCCCGCGCCCGCTAGGGCCGGCCGTCGGCGATGGCGCGCGCCCACGCGTAGTCGGGCTTGCCGGCGGGGGAGCGGACGACGCGGTCGACCCAGCAGAAGGCCTTGGGCACCTTGTAGCCCGCCAGGCTGCTGCGGCAGTGGTCACGCAGCTCGTCCTGGAGCCCGGCCGTCTCGGCGTCGGGTCGCAGGGCGACGACCGCCACGATCTCCTGGCCCCAGCGATCGCTGGCCCGGCCGGTGACGATGGCGTCGGCGACGGCCGGGTGTGACGTGAGGGCCTGCTCGACCTCCTCGGCGAACACCTTCTCGCCACCAGTGTTGATCGTCACCGAGTCGCGCCCGAGCAGCTCGATCGTCCCGTCGGCCGACAGGCGCACCCGGTCGCCCGCCACCGCGTGGCGGACCCCGTCGATCACGGGGAAGGTGGCCGCCGTCTTGGCAGGGTCGCCGAGGTAGCCGAGGGGCACGCGTCCCGCCTGGGCGAGCCAGCCGATCTCGGGGTCGCCGGGCCCCAGGCGGTGGCTGCGGTCCGCCGACAGCACCACGGCATCGTTGCCGGGCCGGAACGTCGGCTCGGCGCCGGCCACGGCTTGGCGCCCCGTCTCCGACGAGCCGAGCACGTCGACGATGCGCAGCGCCGGGATCCGCTCGAGCAGCCGCGCCTTGACGGGCGGCGACAGCACGGCCCCGCCCGACAGCAGGAAGCGCAGTGACGACAGGTCGTAGGGGCGGGCGTCTATCTCGTCCAGCAGCGGCCGAGCGAAGGGGTCGCCCACGATCTGGAGGGCGGTCACCCGCTCGCGCTCGCAGGTGGCCAGGACGTCGGCGGCGTCGAACCGGGTGGGCCGGTCCGGCACGACGACGGTGCCGCCAGAGACGAACGCCGAGATCGCGTTCCAATGGGCTGCGCCGTGCATGAACGGTGCGGCGGGGAGCGTGCGCAGCGATGCGCCGCGGCGTTCCGCCGTGGCCACGAGG
>JBKOUY010000078.1:0-14398 GCA_046723645.1 Actinomycetota bacterium
CTGGTCCTCGAGCCCCAGCTGGTGATCTGCGACGAGCCGGTGTCGGCCCTCGACGTGTCGGTCCAGGCGCAGATCCTGAACCTGCTCGAGGACCTCAAGGAGCGCTACGGGCTGACGCTGATCTTCATCACCCACGACCTGGCGGTGGTCAAGAACGTCAGCGACCGGGTGGCCGTGATGTATCTCGGCAAGATCTGCGAGGTGGCGGCCCCCGACCGGCTCTACGCGAACCCGGCGCACCCCTACACCGCGGCCTTGCTGGCGTCGATCCCGGTGCCCGACCCGGAGGCTCCTGCGGAGCCCGGCGGCCTCACGGCCGGCGACCTGCCGTCGCCGTTGGATCCGCCCAGCGGCTGCCGCTTCCGCACCCGCTGCCCGCGGGCGCAGGAACTGTGCGCCACCGAGGAACCCCAGACGCGCGAAGTGGCCGAGGGCCAGTTCGTCGCCTGCCACTTCCCGCTGGTCGGCGAGCAGGCGTCGGCCACGCCGGTGGAGGTGACCGCGGCGCGCACCTAGGCGCCGGTCCACCATGTCGTCGCCCGCCGAATCCGCCGCGCCGTCGACCCACCGGCGTGCCCGATCGAGGCCGGGACGGCGCCGGCTCGAGCCCGAGCGCCGGCGAGCCGAGATCGTCGAGGCGGCGACCACGATCTTCCGGGAACGCGACCCCAACACCGTGCGGTTCGAGGAGGTCGCCGACGCTGCGGGCGTATCCCGGTCGCTGGTGTACGCATACTTCGGCGATCGGGGCGGGCTGCTGGCCGCCGTGTATCTCCACAGCCTCGCCGGGCTCGACGAGGACCTGTCGAGCCTGCTCAACGACGTGCCCGTGGACGAGGCCCGATTGCGGGCGCTCGTGCACCGCTACCTGCGCCTGGTCCGCGCCAACGCCGCGTCGTGGCCGCTCTTCGCCGCCGCCGGCGCACTGGAGCACCCCGCGGTGCAGCAGGCTCGGCGCGCTCGCATCCAGTGCATCGCCGACACCTGGGGCGGCGGGCCGGCGGAGCGGCTGCTCGCCCGAGGGGTCATCGGGATGCTCGAGGCCAGTGCCAGCGAGTGGGTCGAGCACCGCGCGTGCTCGCTCGAGGACGCCGCCGACCTGCTCACGAGCACGCTGTGGAACGGCCTCGGCCGGTTCCCGCCGGTCGACGTCTCCGGCTGACAACACAGCCGGGGTCGCCTTTCCCGGCACCGGCGGACACGATCGTTCGCTTGGTCTAACGTTTCACGCCGGGGACCGTGGGCGAGGGAGACATGTCGGACGACGGGTCGCGCGTACCTGACCTGATGAACGACGACGCGCGGCGTCGGCGGCCGTGAGCGATCAGTGGGGCCCGCCGGGCCCGTATCCGCCACCCCCGCCGGGCCAATACCCGCCGCCGCCTCCGCCGCCGGGTCCGGCACCGTCGTTCCCGCCCGCCGGCGGTCCGCACGGGCGCGTCGTGTGGCCGTGGGTGTTGGGTGGACTGGCGGTGGTCGTCCTCGTCGCGGCAGGGGTGTTCGTCGCGACGCGGGGCGGCGACGACGGATCGACCGTCACCGACTCGGAGCGCGAGACGACGACCGAGCGCCCCAGCACAACGACGACCAGCGAGGCACCCAGCACCACGGCCACGAGCGAGCCCACCGGCGCCCCCGGATCCGGTGTCAGCGTGTTTCCCGACGAATTGCGCGTGGGTGACTGCTTCGACGATTCCGGTCACGGCACGCCCGAGGTGGGCGAGATCAGTCGCGTGGAGTGCGGCGCGCCCCACGACGCAGAGGTGTACGCGCTGGCGACGTTGCCCGGCGGGCAGGACGCACCCTATCCCGGGGACGACGAGGTCGCCGACACGAGCGACCAGCTGTGCCTGGATCAGTTCGCGGCGTACGTCGGCGTCGAGTACCTCGACTCGAAGTGGGCGTTCGGGTACTACACGCCCGTCGAGGAATCCTGGCGCAAGTTCGGCGATCGCGGGGTCATCTGCTATCTGGTCGAGCCCGAATTCGGCAAGATCGAGGGCTCGCAGCGGGGCACCAGGACCTGACCGGCACGCAGTTCCTGACCGACCGGCGTTTGCGCAGGTGAGGACACCATTCCTGACGCCAGGTGACCAACCATGACACAGCGAGACGACCTGAGGGCATACTTCCCCCATGCCCCGTGCCATGTGGAGCGGCGCCATCAGCTTCGGGCTGGTCAACATCCCCATCAAGCTGTTCACCGCCGTGTCGCGCAAGAACGTGTCCTTCAACCAGATCGACACCCGCACCGGCTCGCGAATCCAGTACCGGAAGGTGTCGGCCGCCGACGGTGAGGAGGTGCCCAGCGAGGCGATCGCCAAGGGCTACCAGCTCCCCTCCGGCGAATACGTGTTGGTTGGTGACGACGAGCTCGCCGCCCTCGACCCCGAGGCCACCCGCACGATCGACATCGAGCAGTTCGTCGACCTCGAGGAGATCGACCCCGTCTTCTACGACGCCGCGTACTACGTGGCGCCGGACAAGGGCGCCAGCAAGCCCTACGCACTGTTGACCCGCGCCATGGAGGAGCAGGGCAAGGTGGCGATCGCCCGGCTCGTCATGCGCACCAAGCAGTACCTCGCGGCGTTGCGCCCCAAGGACGGGATGCTGGTCATGTCGACGATGGTTTACGCCGACGAGGTCAACGACCCCGCGCAGCTCGACGGCGTCGAGGACATGCACGACGTCGACGTCAGCGAGCGGGAGCTGCGCATGGCGGAACAGCTCATCGACTCGCTCACCGAGCCATTCGAGCCCGAGCGCTACGAGGACACCTACCGCAACCAGGTGCTGGACCTCATTGACCGCAAAGCCGCAGGCGAGGAGGAGGTCGTCGCCGCGCCGGCGCCGGCCGCCGAGGAGAAGGTCGTCGACCTCATGGCCGCGCTCGAGGCCAGCGTGCGTGACGCCAAGGAGGCCCGCAAGCGCCACCCTACGGCCAAGGCGGCGGCCGGCGGGGGCGGGGGATCGGATGAGAGCGACGACGGCGACGCCAGGCCGGCCCGCCGCTCCAGCAAGGCCGCCAAGGCAACCAAGGCGGCCAAGTCCTCCAAGGCCAGCAAGGCGGCCAAGTCGACCAAGTCGACCAAGGCGGCGCCCAGGCGAAAGTCGGCGTAGCGAGGGTCCGCCCGTGGGCGTTGCCGCGAGGGTCGGTTAGTGGCGGAACGCGCCACGCGGCGCTCCGCCACCGTCGAGGTCGAGGGTCGCCGGCTCACGCTGTCCAACCTCGACAAGGTCCTCTATCCCGAGGCCGGGACGACCAAGGCGGAGGTCATCGAGTACTACGCCCGCATCGCCGCGGCGATGGTCCCGCACCTCGAGGACCGGGGCGTGACGCTGCGGCGGTTCCCCAACGGAGTCGACGGCGGGTCCTTCTTCGAGAAGCGCTGCCCGTCGCACCGGCCCGGCTGGCTCGGCACGGTCCTGGGGCCGGGCGACCGCAACGGCAACATCGACTACTGCTGCCTCGATTCGCCGCCGGCACTGGTCTGGGCCGCCAACATGGCGGCCCTCGAGATCCACGCCCCGATGGCCCGGGGCGTCGACATCGACAGCCCGACGATGTGCGTGTTCGACCTCGACCCCGGCGCGCCGGCGGCGATTAGGGAGTGCGCCGACGTGGCGCTCGATGTGCGCCACGTTCTGGGGGGGCTCGGTCTGGAGGGATTCCCGAAGACGTCGGGCTCGAAGGGCCTCCAGGTCTACGTGCCGCTCAATCGGCCGCACACGCATCAGCAGGCGTCGCGGTTCGCCCAAGCGGTGGCCCAGCTGCTGGAGCGCGCCCATCCCGACGCCGTGGTGTCCAACATGAAGAAGTCGCTGCGCCCGGGCAAGGTGTTCGTGGACTGGAGCCAGAACAGCCGCCACAAGACGACGGTCGCCGTCTACTCGCTCCGGGCCCGCCCGCGGCCGACCGTGTCCACGCCCGTCACCTGGGAGGAGGTCGAGGCGGCCGCCGACGGGGCACCGCTGTCCTTCGCGGCCGATGACGTCGTCGCCCGCGTGGAGGACCAGGGCGACCTGTTCGCGCCCACGGTGACGCTCGAGCAGTCGCTGCCGGAGCACTCCGAGCTCTGATCGGTCCGCGGCGGGACGGGACGGCGTACGGTCGCCGGCATGGAGTCGACCGAGCTGACCGTTCGCACCGCCACCCGCCCCACCGTCGTCGACATCACGGCGGAGGTGGCCGGGTTCTGCCGTGGGCGGGGCGACGGCCTGCTCTCGGTCTTCGTGCCACATGCCACCGCCGGTGTCGCCATCATGGAGACCGGCGCCGGGAGCGACGACGACCTGCTGGCGGTGCTGGGCGAGCTCCTGCCGCGTGACGACCGCTGGCGACACCGGCACGGGTCGGCCGGTCACGGCGCCGACCACCTGCTGCCGGCGTTCATCGCCCCCAGCATCACCGTCCCCGTGGTGGGCGGGCGCCCCACGCTCGGCACCTGGCAGTCGATCGTGGTGGTCGACACCAACCGCGACAACCCGGACCGCCGCGTCAGGCTGAGCTTCCTCGCCGGCTAGTGAGCGCTCACTTGTGCCGGTCTACGGGTGGTGGTGGCCGGGCGCCAGCTTGGGGTCGGCGGCGCCGGGGTTGGCCAGCGCCGGCTTCACCGCGGTGGGGTCGGTCACCGCCCCGTCGGGAGCCGTCGCATCCACCGAGGGGATCGGGCGGGTGCCCTGACTGTCGTCCCCGCCCCTCGCCAGCGGCGTGGCGAGCGTGGGGTTGAGTTCGACGTCGCCGGCGGTGCCGCGTCTGGTGACATCGCCGGCGGGCGGGCCCTCCTGGATCACCCCCGGGAACACCGAGGGTGCGTTGTAGGCAACGGGTGACAACGGCGAGGCGTCGTCCGCCCACCAGGGCGCGGGCGGTGTGATCGGGGCGCGGCCGGGTGAGCGGGCGATGGGTCCGGTGGCCACCCCGGGCCGCAGCGCCGGTCGGGTCCGCACGCTCGCCGCGACCGCCACGGCCGCGCCGACGGTCCAGCCCGTCCACAGCCCGAAGCCGGCGCCCAGGTTCGCGGCGCCCACCAGGTTGTCGAAGTAGCTGGTTCCGAAGGGGTTCTGGGCGGTGCCGAGCACCGCGTCCCGGTACGCGAAGTCCACTGCGCCGGCCAGCCCGGCCGCCACGCCGAGGCTGCCCCAACCGGCAAGGAAGGCGGCTCCGTGAGAGGCCCGCCCGGCGAGCGCGGTGAGGAGGGCCACCACGACGAACAGTACGGCGAGCTTGAGCACCACGCCCCAGACCACGTCGGCCGCGGTGCCGCTCTCGAACACATCCCAGTTGGGGATGCCGGTGAGGGTCGACGCCGCGACGGGCATGCGATGACGTTCGGCGAGGTCCTGCGCCTGGTGGACAACCGCGGGGCTGCCGAGCACGCCGACCAATACCCCTACGCAGGCCGTTCCTGTGACCGCGGATCGTGCAGACATCGTACCCAATAGATAACGCGCTACGTTGAGAGACGCAATACCACGCTTCGCGTTGAAGCGGCGTGCGCCCCTCCAAGCTACGCCCGGCGGCTCCTGCCGGGTGGCCGGGGTTGGGGCTGGGCCCGTCAGCGGGCCACGAAGTACTTGGCCTGCGGATGGTGGCAGACGATGGCGGAGGTGGTCTGCTCCGGCTGGTACTGGAAGCCGGTCTCCTGGTTGCACTCGAGCCCGATGCGCTCGCCTCCCAGCAGCTTGAGGACCGTCTCGTTGTCCTCGAGGTCCGGGCAGGCGGGGTAGCCCCAGGAGTAGCGCCCGCCGCGATACTGCTGGCGGAAGAGGCCGGTGAGCGTGGGCCCGTCCTCGCCGGCGAAGCCCCATTCCTCCCGCATGCGCCGGTGCCAGTACTCGGCCAGCGCCTCGGCCATCTCCACGCCGAGGCCGTGGAGCAGGAGGTACTCCTGGTAGCGATCGTCCGCGAACAACTTGGCGGTGCGGTCCGACACCGCCGGGCCCATGGTCACGATCGAGAAGCCCGCGTAGTCGACCTCGGCACCGCCGATCGGCCGGAAGAAGTCGGCGATGCAGTAATACGGCGCCTTGGACTGGCGCGGGTACGAGAAGCGCGCCCGCTCCTCCGACCTGCTCTCGTCGGCCCAGATGACCAGGTCGTTGCCGTCGCCGTTGGCCGCGTAGTAGCCGTAGACCACCTGGGGGATGAGGAGGCCGTCGGCCTTCGCCGTGGCCAGCTCGTCGCGCAGCTGGGGCCGGATCCGGGCCTTGAACTCCTCGTCGCTCTCGGTCGTACCGTCGGCGCCGGCCTCGGGGCGGAACTGCCACTGGTTGCGGAACAGCGCCGTTTCGTTGAGGTAGCGCGCGATCTCGTCGATCGGGAGCCCCTTCACGATGCGTGAGCCGAGGAACGGCGGCGTGAGGACCGGGTTGTCGGTCACCACGTCGGGGGACCGCCTCGGCACCTCGCCCGGGCCCTCGCCCGCACCCTTCTCCGCCAGGCCCAGCGACGCCCGCGACGGCACCCGCGACTCCGACGCCACCCGGCCCCACTCGGGATCGTCGGGCTCGGCGCCCCGCCGGATCGCACCCAGCCGATCCATGACGTGCAGGCCCTCGAAGGCGTCCTTGCCGTAGAACACGCGGCCGTCGTAGACGTTGCGCAGGTCACGCTCGACGTAGCTGCGGGTGAGCGCGGCGCCCCCGAGCAGCACGGGGATGCTCGTCAGCTCGCGCTGGTTCAGCTCCTCGAGGTTGTCGCGCATGATCAGCGTCGACTTCACCAGGAGGCCCGACATGCCGATGGCGTCGGCCTTGACCTCCAGGGCCGTCTCGATCATCTCGGCGATGCCGATCTTGATGCCGAGGTTGTGCACCTCGTAGCCGTTGTTGGTGAGGATGATGTCGACCAGGTTCTTGCCGATGTCGTGGACGTCGCCCTTGACGGTCGCGAGCACGATCCGACCCTTGCCGGAGCGGCCCTCGACCTTGTCCATGTGGGGCTCCAGATGGGCCACGGCGGCCTTCATCGTCTCGGCGGATTGGAGCACGAACGGCAGCTGCATCTGACCGGAGCCGAACAGGTCGCCGACGACCTTCATGCCGGCGAGGAGGACGTCGTTGATGATGTCCAGCGCCGGCATGCCGGCGGCCATCGCCTCGTCGAGGTCGTCGGTGAGGCCGTCGCGATCGCCGTCGATGATGCGGGACTTCAGGCGCTCCTCGACGGGCCAGCCCGAGCGGTCCTCCTTGTCCTCCTTGGCGACGCTCACATCGGCGAACACGTCGAGCAGTTCCGCCAGCGGGTCGTACCCGATCGCCGGGTCGCGGCGGTCGTAGATGAGGTCGAGGCAGACCTTGACCTGGTCCTCCGGGATCCTGTTGAGCGGCATGATGCGGGCTGCGTGGACGATCGCGGAGTCGAGCCCGGCCTCCACGCACTCGTGGAGGAACACCGAGTTGAGGACGTGGCGGGCGGCGGGCGAGAGGCCGAAGCTCACGTTGGACACGCCGAGCGTGGTGAAGACCCCCGGCAGCTCGGCCTTGATGCGGCGAATGGCCTCGATCGTGTGCATCGCGTCCCTGCGGAGGTCCTCGTCCCCGGTCGACAGCGGGAACGTCAGCGCGTCGAAGATCAGGTCGCCGGGGTCGAGCCCGTAGCGCTCGGTCGCCAGGTCGTGGATCCGGTGGGCGACCCGCATCTTCCACTCGACGTCACGCGCCTGGCCCTGCTCGTCGATCAGCATGCACACCGCGGCGGCGCCGTACTCCCGCGCCAGGCGGCAGACCCGGTCGAAGCGATTGCCCTCGCCGTCGCCGTCCTCGAGGTTGGCCGAGTTGAGGATGGCCCTGCCGCCGAGCCGTTGCAGCCCGGCCTCGATGACCGGAGGCTCCGTGGAGTCGAGGACCAGCGGCACGGTGACCTGGGTGGAGAACCGGCTCGCCACCTCGTCCATGTCGGCGGTGCCGTCGCGCCCGACGTAGTCGACGCAGACGTCGAGCACATGAGCGCCCTCACGCTCCTGGTCGCGGGCAATGCGGACGCACGAGTCCCAGTCGCCCGCCAGCATCGTCTCGCGGAACTTCTTGGAGCCGTTGGCGTTGGTCCGCTCGCCGATGATCAGGAAGCTCGCCTCCTGGTGGAACGGCACCATGCTGAACATGGACGTTGCCGCAGGCTCGGGCTCGGGGTCGCGCCTCGCCGGCGTGAGGTCCTTGACCGCGGTGGCCAGCTGGCGGATGTGCTCGGGCGTCGACCCGCAGCAGCCGCCCACGACCTGCACGCCCAGCTCGGTGATGAACCGCGTCTGGTAGTCGACGAGCTGCTCGGGGGTGAGGTCGTAGTGCATCTTGCCGTCGACGACCGACGGCAGGCCCATGTTGGGGAGGCACGAGATGGGCATGGGTGCGTTGGCCGCCAGGTGCCGCAGGTGCTCGTGCATCTCGGCGGGACCGGTGGCGCAGTTGAGCCCGAAGACGTCGGGCCTGAGCGCCCCGAGGCTGGCGAGCGCGGCGGCGATCTCGGTGCCGAGCAGCATGGTGCCCGTCTGCTCCATCGTCACCTGCAGCTGGATGGGCACCTGGCGGCCCTCGGCCGCCATGGCCCGCCGGGCGCCGATGACGGCGGACTTGGCGGCCAGCAGGTCGAAGTGGGTCTCGCAGATGAGCAGGTCGACCCCGCCCTCGATGAGGCCGCGGGCCATGACCTCGTAGGCGTCCCGCAGCTCCGTGAAGGGGATCTGCCCGAGCGAGGGCGACTTGGTCCCGGGGCCCATCGACCCGGCGACGAGTCCGCCGTGGCCGTCGGCGACCTCACGGGCGATGCGGGCCGAGGCGAGGCTGATCTCGTGGGCCCGCTCCGGGATCCCGTACTCGCCGAGCGGGACGGCGAAGCCGCCGAAGCTGGCGGTCTCCACGACGTCGGCGCCGGCGCGGAAGTGTGCCTCGTGCATCGCAGCGATGACGTCGGGCCGGGTGACCACCAGGATCTCGTTGCACCCCTCGAACTGGGGCCCGCCGAAGTCGTCGGCGGTCAGCCCGAGCTCTTGGATGTAGGTGCCGAAGGCGCCGTCGTAGACGACGACGCGCTCGTTGACGAGGTCGAGGAAGCCGCGCATACGTGAGGCACAAGGCTACCGGCCGGCCGTGCCCGGAACGGAAGCCGGAATCGGCGGCGCTCGGCGTCACGGGCGGCCGGTCCCGGAGGCACCGGTGCCGGTAACGTCACCCTGCATGGCCGCCCGGCGGCCGGCGAGGGAGGACGCCCGATGGCGCTGCGCCACGTCGTGATGTTCAGGTTCGCGGAGGGCACCACCGACGAGCAGGTGCGGGCGCTCGCCGCCGGGCTCGACGGGATGCCGGCGGCGGTGGGGACCATGGTCGATTACCGCCATGGGCGGGATGCCGGCATCAACGAGAACACGTACGACTACGTGGTCGTGGGTGACTTCGCCACCGTGGACGACTACCTCGCCTACCGCGACCATCCGGACCACCAGGCGCTCATCCGCGACCTGGTGCGGCCGATCCTGGCCGAGCGCGCCTCGGTCCAGTACGACCTTCCGGACTGAGGCCGTCGCGGCGGCGGGTACGTCCTGGCCATGCCGCTGATCGTCGGCACGTCGGGGTGGCAGTACCGGGACTGGCGGGGCGTCTTCTATCCCGACGGCCTGCCGCAGCGGGCGTGGCTGCGGCGCTTCGCCGAGGAGTTCCCGGCGGTCGAGGTCAACAACGCCTTCTACCGCTTGCCGGACCGGGCGGTGTTCGAGCGTTGGCGTGACCAGACGCCCGCCGGGTTCGTCGTCGCCGTCAAGGTGAGCCGCTACCTCACGCACATCAGGCGGCTCCGCGATCCCGCCGAACCGGTTGCCCGGCTGACGTCGCGGGCCGAGGCCCTGGGCGACCGGTTGGGGCCCTACCTCCTGCAGCTCCCGCCCACGCTCCGCGCCTCGCCGGAGGCGCTCGACGCCTGCCTGGCCTGCTTCCCTCCGGGCAGCCGCGTCGCGGTAGAGCCCCGGCACGAGTCCTGGTGGACCGATGAGGTGCGTGACGTCCTGCAGCGGTACAACGCCGCGCTGTGCTGGGCCGACCGCCTCGGACGCCCGGCGACGCCGCTGTGGCGCACCGCCGCCTGGGGCTACGTCCGCATGCACGAGGGCACCGCCTCGCCAAGGCCCTCGTACGGGCGCACCGCCCTGGCCGCGTGGCTCGACCGCATGGGCGCGGCCTGGCCGCATACGTCCGCGGCCACCGACGTCTTCGTGTTCTTCAACAACGACCGGGGCGGTGCTGCCGTCCGCAACGCCCGGACGCTGTGCCGGATGGCGCGGCGTCGCGGCATGGTGGTCGCCTAGCCTCGCCCGGATGCCGCAGGCCGCCGACCGCTCCCGCATCGCCGTCCTGCCCGGCGGCGTGCGCACGTTCCTCGCCGATGCGGTCGTGGCCGGCGGGGGAGTGCTGTCCGACCCCGGAGACGCCGTCGCCCTGGTGTGGACCGAGACCGACGCCGCAGACGCGCTCGGAGGCGTGCTCGACGACCACCCCGGCCTCCGCTGGGTGCAGCTGCCGTGGGCCGGGGTGGAGCCGTACGTCGACGTGATCCGGGCACACGCCGACCGCACGTGGACCTGCGGCAAGGGCGTCTACGCCGAGCCCGTCGCCGAGCATGCGCTCACGTTGGCGCTGGCCGGGCTGCGGGGGCTCGACCACTACGCCCGCGCCACGTCGTGGACCGGGCAGCGAGGCCGCAACCTCCTCGGTGCCCGCGTCACGATCGTCGGCGGCGGCGGCATCGCCGAGTCGCTGCTGCGGCTGCTCGGGCCGTTCCGGTGCGACGTGACCGTCGTCCGCCGCCAGCCGCGGCCAATGGCCGGGGCAAGCTCGGTGGTGGGCAACGGCCGGCTCGACGACGCGCTGACCGGTGCGGATGTGGCGGTCCTGGCACTGCCGCTGCTGCCCGGCACGGCGGGGCTCATCGACCGCCGGCGGCTGGGGCTGCTGGCGGCCGGCGCGTGCCTGGTGAACGTCGCCCGCGGCCAGCACGTGGTCACTGCCGACCTGGTCGACGCCCTCCGGGACGGGACGCTGGGCTCGGCGGGCCTGGACGTGACCGATCCGGAGCCGCTCCCGGACGGCCACCCGCTGTGGACGCTGCCGAACGCCATCGTGACGCCCCACACCGCCAACACCCAGGAGATGGCGGTGCCGCTGCTCAGCGAGCGGATCACGGAGAACGTCCGCCGTTGGATCACAGAGCAGCCGCTCGTGGGGCTGGTCGACCCCGTCGCCGGCTACTAGAGCCCGCGTTCTCGTCGGGGTATTGGTCGCAATGACGACCATTCCCGCGACGAGAACCTCGGCGGTAGCGTCCTCGCATGTGACCCGCCTCTACACCGGCAAGGGCGACGACGGCACCACGGGGCTGCTGTTCGGCGGGCGTGTGCCCAAGGATTCGGCGCACCCGCGGGCATGCGGGGCCGTCGACGAGGCCCAGGCGGTCATCGGCGTCGCCCGGTCGTTGTGCGAGCGGGGGAGCGAGCTCGACGAGGCGCTGACCCTGGCGTGCCGGGACCTGTGGGTGCTGATGGCCGAGCTGGCGACGCTGCCGGAGAACCGGGGCAAGCTCGTGGACGGGCAGACGAGGGTGACCGCCGAGATGGTCGGCGCCGTCGAGGCGCTGGCCGACGACCTCGGCGACCGGTTCGAGGCGCCGTCCCAGTTCGTCGTCCCGGGCCAGACGCCGCTCGCGGCCCAGCTCGACCTGGCCCGGACGGTGGTGCGCCGCGCCGAGCGCGAGGCCGTGGCCGCCATCGCGCCCGGTTCGCACGTGCTCCCCTACCTCAATCGCCTGTCGTCGCTCCTGTGGGTCCAGGCCCGCTGGGTCGAGGGGGAGCACCTGCTGAGCCGCGACGTCGCCAGGGACCCGTAGCCTTCCGCGCATGAGCGAACGACGGTCCATCACCTTCGACCTCGTCCGCACGCTGCCCGCCGATCCGGCCGACGTCGACGCCCTCGGCGTCGGCGTGTTCGCCGACCGGTTCGGGGCCGGTGACGTGCCAGGGCCGCTCGATCCCGCCTTCCTCGAGGGGCAGGGATTC
Organism: Actinomycetota bacterium; assembly: GCA_046723645.1. Lineage (GTDB taxonomy): Bacteria > Actinomycetota > Acidimicrobiia > Acidimicrobiales > VFJN01 > DASQUK01. The sequence continues at coordinate 12,039 of JBKOUY010000078.1, forward strand.
GACGGCAAGCCCGGCCAGACCTGCGTCGCACCCGGCGGCGACGGCCGCGTGGTCGTGGCCGTCGGCCTCGGCGACGAGGCCGACGCCACCGTCGCCACCTACCGCCGGGCGGCGGCGGCGCTCGCCCGGGCCGCGCAGCGCCAGCAGAGCCTGGCGACGGACCTCCTCGAAGCCGTCCCGGAGCGGCTGGACCGCCCGGCCGTCGCTCAGGCCATCGCGGAGGGGGTCGTGCTCGGCGCCTATCGGTACACCGAGCTGAAGACCGACCCGGAGCCCAGCCGGATCGCGTCCGTGCTGCTCGTGGGCAGGGGCGGCCAGCGGGTCGGAGCTGCGCTCGAGCGGGGCCGGGCCATCGCCGAGGCGGTGTGCCTCGCGCGGGACCTCGTCAACCAGCCGGGCGGCACGCTGACGCCCGCCGCCTTCGCGGCGCGCGCCGAGGAGCTGGCGGCATCGGGGGGCTTCAGCGCGGAGGTGCTCGACAAGTCGGCCATCGAGGACCAGAAGCTCGGCGGGTTGCTGGGCGTCAACCGCGGCTCGGACCAGGAGCCCCGGTTCGTGAGGCTGGCGTGGGAGCCAGAACGGCCGAGGGGGACGGTGGCGCTGGTCGGCAAGGGCATCACGTTCGACTCCGGCGGGCTCTCCCTCAAGACCACCGACTCGATGGTGGGCATGAAGGGCGACATGGCCGGTGCCGCCGCCGTGCTGGCAACGTTCTCGGCGCTCGACACCGTGCGCCCGCCGGTGCGGGTGCTGGGCTTCCTGCCGCTGACCGACAACATGCCCGGGGGAGACGCCACCCGCGTGGGCGACGTGCTGCGCATCCGCAACGGCACGACGGTCGAGGTCCTCAACACCGACGCCGAGGGCCGCCTGATCCTCGCCGACGCCCTGTCCTTGGCGGGCGAGGCCGAGCCCGACGCGATCGTCGACCTGGCGACGCTCACCGGCGCCTGCATGGTGGCGCTGGGCACCGGGATCGCCGGCCTCATGGGCAACCACGACGGGTTCGTCGACCAGGTGCGCGCCGCCGCGGACACGGCGGGTGAGCCGGTCTGGCCGCTGCCGTTGCCCCGCGAGCTGCGGCCCCAGCTCGACTCCGACGTCGCCGACATGAAGAACGTGGCGGCCGCGCGCTGGGGCGGGGCGTTGATCGCCGGGCTGTTCCTCGAACGCTTCGTGCCGGAGGGCATTCCCTGGGCGCACCTCGACATCGCCGGCCCCGCCGACGCCACCGAGGACGCCAGCGAGACACGGAAGGGGGGCACGGGCTTCGGCGTGCGCTCCCTGCTGCGGTTGCTCTCCGACTTCCGCAAGCCCTAGCGGGCCCTACCCACGCTCGAACTTGCGGCGGTTGGGGCCCCCATGGGGGCGCTTATCACCGCACGTTTGGGTGGGGGTGGGCCTCAGTCCCTCAGTAGCCGGCGTCCCGCCGGCGGAACCCGAGGACACCCGCGGCGATGAGCCCGATCGCGACGGCCGTCAGGGCCACGACGGGCGCGAGTTCGAAGCCGTGAGAGGGCATCGCCGGCACGTGCTGGAACGGCGACAGGTCGACTACCCAGCCCGGCAGGTTGAAGAGCTCGGCGAACAGCCCGATCACGAAGCACGCCACCAGCGCGGCCCAGGCCGCAGCGGTGGCCCGGGGCGCGAACCCGAACAGCACGAGCGTGACGCCCACCAAGACCCACAGCGCCGGCACGAAGGTGACGGCGGCGCCCACGAGGCTGCCGACCTGACCCCCCACATCACCGACGGCCACCCCATAGGTGAGGCCCATGCCGAGGCCCGCCGCCAGCATCACCGCCAACGATCCGGCGAGCGCCACCGCGACGTACGACGTCGCCCATCGGGTCCGACCGAGAGCGGTTGCCAGCAGCGGCTCGGCGCGTCCGCCGGTCTCCTCGCTGCGCAGCCGCAGCGTCGACGAGATGGCGAAGCCGCCGGCGATCAGCGCCAGCATCAGCAGCGACGTCGTGAAGAACGCGTCGGTCAGGCTCCCGCCGCCCTGCGCGATGACGTCCTCGAAGGCGCTGTTGTTGCCGATCAGGTCGCGGACGTCCTGGCCCACCGAGCCGTAGGACACGCCGGCGAGGCCGAGCCCGACCGTCCAGGCGGCCACGCTGGCGCGCTGGAGCCGCACCGGCAGGCCGAAGCGCGACCCGACGAGCGCAGCCGATGCGACCGGGGGCCCCGGGCGGGGTGGCACCAGCCCGCCGCCGAGGTCGCGCACGCCCAGCAGGGAGAAGCCGACCGCCACGCAGACGACCGCCGCCGCCGCCAGCAACAGCAGGGTCCACCAGCGCTCGCCGGCGTACGGCCGGGCGGCCTGGGCCCAGCCCATCGGCGACGCCCACGACAGG
>JBKOUY010000183.1:0-24776 GCA_046723645.1 Actinomycetota bacterium
CCGGTTCGCCGATTGACGACGACGCCGCCGCCTAGGGCCGGGCGATGGCGTCGCAGGTGAGGTCGGTATCCCACAACCGGGCGCCGCCGAGGATGCCCGCGATGTTTTCGATCAGCTCGACGTTCGGCCCCAGCTCCAGAGTGACGCGCCGGGAGTTGCCGCCCCCGAGGTAGAGGCGGTCGAATCGCAGCAACACGTCCAGCGTGCGCAGCGCGCGCGCCACCTGCTGGTTCCATCGGGCGTTCCCCACACGCCTCCGCGCCGCGTCGCCCAACACCTCGTCGTAGGTCCTGTCCTTGCGGAACGGGTGCTGGCCCAACTCGAGGTGGGGGGCGAGCCGCCCATCGAGGAACACCCCGGTGCCGCACCCGGTGCCGAGCGTGACGACCAACTCCAGGCCCCGGCCCCGCACCACGGCGGCGCCCTGCATCTCCGCGTCGTTCACAACCCGGGTGGGTGCCCCGAGGGCGGCCTCCAGGGCCGCGACCATGTCGACACCGTCCCAGGCGCGACGCAGGTCGGCCGAGACCTCGGATCCGGGACCCGCCACCCGCGACAGGCTCGGCGCGCTCAGCACGCGCCCGGCTCGGACCATGCCCGGGAAGCCGACCGACACCCGCCCATACGACGGCAGCGGGGCGACCAAGTCGCTCAGGACGCTCACGAGACGGTCGGGCGGGCAGGGATGCGGCGTCGGCACCCGGACCCGCTCGCTGATCATGGCACCCGTGGCATCGAGGACCGCCGACTTCAGGCCGGTCCCGCCCACGTCGATGGCCAGGGTCCGCGTCTTGTCAGCCGCCGCTCCACGAGCGACGCCGGTCACGTACTCGTCCTCCGGCTCTCGGCCTGGGCGATCGCTCATGGCCGACGCTGACCCGCTGACCCGAGATCGCGGCAGGCCTGTCCCACCCTGTCGGCCATCGATGCCTCGGCGGCCTTTCCCCACGACCGAGGGTCGTACGACGCCTTGTCACCCGTTCCGCCGTCGACGCGCAATACGCCGTCGTAGCGCTTGAACAAGTGGTCGGCGATTGGCCGGGTGAACGCGTACTGCGTGTCGGTGTCGACGTTCATCTTCACGACGCCGTAGCCGATGGCCTCGCGGATGTCGGCGAGCGACGAGCCCGACCCGCCGTGAAAGACCAGGTGGAAGGGCTTGTCCCGTCCGTGGCGGCCTCCGACCGCATCCTGGATCTCCTTCAGCACGCCGGGTCGGAGGACGACATGGCCGGGCTGGTAGACCCCATGGACGTTCCCGAAGGTCGCGGCGAGGAGGAAGCGGCCCCTCTCACCGAGGCCCAGGGCATCGGCGACCCGCAGCGCATCCTCCGGCGTCGAGTACAGGCGCTCGTCGATGGCACCGGTGATGCCGTCCTCCTCGCCACCGACGACGCCGATCTCGAGTTCCAAGACGACGTGGGCGCGCCCGCACTCCTCTAGGAGCTGTGCCGCCACGCGGAGGTTCTCGTCGAGCGGGAGGCTGGAACCGTCCCACATGTGCGACTGGAACAGGGGCGTGTCGCCGCCGGCAACACGCTCCTGCGAGATGGCCAGCAGGGGGCGCAGGAAGCTGTCGACCCGGTCGGGCGGACAGTGGTCGGTGTGCAGGCCCACCAGGCCCGGGTGGTTGGCGGCCAGCACGTGCGCCACCTCCGCCAGGGCCACCGCCCCGGTCACCGCGTTCGCGACGCTGGCGCCGGAGAAGTACTCGGCCCCGCCGACGGAGACCTGCACAATGCCGTCGCTGTCGGCCTCGGTGAACCCCCGCAGGGCAGCGTTGAGCGTCTGGGTCGACGTCACGTTGACCGCCGGGTAGGCGAATCCGTCGGCCTTGGCCCGGTCGAGCATCTGTTCGTACTGCTCGGGTGTGGCGATCACGGATCGGTCTCCGGCGCTGACGTCGGGCTTGCAGCCTACGGCTCCCCTGGTTGCGGCCGCAGACCAGTGCAGGTAACAGTGACCACCACGTGTCGCAGCAAGCCGGAGGTCGCTTGACGCCCTCCCTAGGGCACGCTCACCCTGGGGGAGCGCTGCCGCTCTACGACTGGATGCGTGTGACCGTGACCCCGCTCTCGCCCCATCCCCACGACCCGGCGGCGACGGAGGCCAACCCGTGAGCGGTCACCTTCCCGACCCCCGCCTGACCCTGGTGTACCGCCTCGACGCGACAATCGCTCAGCCGCTCGACCTGGGCGAGACCGCCCAAGGCCACCGGCGCATCGTGCCCCTGACCGGCGGGACATTTACCGGGCCGGAGCTCAACGGGAAGCTGCTGCCGGGCGCCAGCGCCGACTGGCAGATTCTGCTGCCCGACGGCACCGCGCTCGGCGACATCCGCTACACGCTGGAGACCGACGACCGCGACCTGCTCTATGTCCAGTCACGAAGCGTGCGCCATGGGAGCGCCGAGGTCCTCGGGCGTCTCGCCCGCGGCGAGCATGTCGATGCCGGCGAATACACGTTCCGTGCCTCGACCCGGATCGAGACCGCAGCTCCCGACCTCGACTGGCTGAACAAGGGCGTCTTCATCAGCGTCGGCGGGCGCCAGGCAACAGGCGTGATCTACGAGACCTATCTCGTTGCCTGAGGTCGGCGCCCGACCCGACAATGGCGGGGAGATGTCCTGACGGGCTGCGACCGGGCGGGTGTGCTCCGTGACCCTCAGGTCGTGAGCTCGAGATGGAGGTTCTCGAGCCCGCGGAGGAAGAAGGTCGGTAGGTAGTCGTACCGGCGGGCGGAGGGCGGTCCGTGGTGCTCCTCGGAGATCGCGATGTCGGTCGTGCGGTCGAGGAAGCGGTTGACCGTCACCCGGCCCTCGGCCCGGGCGAGCGGCGCCCCCGCGCAGGTGTGGATTCCGTGCCCGAAGCCGATGTGCTGCCGGGCGTTGGGACGGTCGATGTCGAACTCGTGGGGGCTGTCGAAGATGCGGGGATCGCGGTTGCAGGCACCGGGTGCGAGCATGATCGTCCCGCCCGCCGGGATGTCCACGCCGGCGAGGGTCGTCCGGACGCGGGCCATCCGGAACTGGGTCCGCAGTGGGCTCTCGAGCCGGAGGGTCTCTTCGATGAAGTTGGCAATGCGGTCGCGGTCGGCACGAACGACCTGTTGCAGGTCGGGTCGCTCGCCGAGCATCCGGAGCGTGAACGACAGCAGGCGCACGGTGGTCTCCTGTCCGCCGGCGAAGAGGTTGGCCGCGATCAACGCCGCGTCGCCCACCTTCGGCGTCGACCCGTCCGGGAACGTCGCCGTGGCGAGGCCCGTCAGGATGTCGCCGCGGGGCTGCCGGCGGCGGTCCTCGATGTAGTCGCTGAACCGCTCGTAGAGGAACTCGAGCGGCTTGTGGGCCATCGCCTGGTGCGCCGTCGACAAGCGCTCGCGGAAGAGTGAGTGATCGGCTTCGGGCACGCCCTCGAGCTCGGCGATGACCGTGAGCGTGAACGGCTCGGCGTAGTCGCCGACGAGCTCACACGATCCCTCGTCGACGAACCCGTCGATCAGGCCGTCGGCGAACCGCCACATGAACTGCTCGTTCTCCTTGAGCCGCTTCGGCGTGATGAGCCGCATGAGGAGGTGGCGATGCGCGGTGTGGTTCGGAGGGTCGAATGACGGGAGCTGGTCGCTGAACGGCAGCTCGTGCCGGCACTTCGTGATGACGTCGGTGATGTCGTCGCCCTCGACCGGTGCGGAGAACTTCACGAACGGCCCGCTCACCGCGTTGCACGACGAGTACGTGCCCGAGGGTGTGTCGTTCACCGGGAACGTCGCCGGGTCGCCGTAGACCTCCATCGCCGCCGGGTGGCCCGTGACCATGAACACGCCGTAGCGAGGCTCCTGCCACACCGGGGCCTGCTCTCGCACCCAGTCGAAGTACGGGTAGGGATCGTCTTGCACCGCACGGTCGGTGAAGAAGTTGACCTTCGCGAACCCGGTCATGTTCGCCCTCGATCTCTGGTGATACGTCGTACGATCGCCGCGTGGGCCTCGAAGTCGAGATCGACCGTGACGTGTGCATCGGCTCGGGAAACTGCGTCTACGAGGCGCCGGGTGCGTTCGACCTCGACGACGACACGATCGCTTTCGTCGTCGATGCGAGCGGCGCGGCGCGCCCTGGGTGAGCCGGAGTGGGCGGCAGACCCGGCGCTCGCCACCGCGTCGGGGCGGGCCTGCGAGCAGGACGAGATCGATGCGCACCTGCAGCGGTGGTGCCGCGCCCGACCGGCCGACGAGATCGTCGAACGACTCTGGGATGCCGGGGTTCCGGTCGGCAAGGTCATGCAGCCCCACGATCAGACCGAGTTGCCGCAGCTGCAGGCTCGCGGGTTCTTCGAGGAGGTGGACCATCCCGTGATCGGGCGGTCCCGCTACAGCACCCTGCCGATGGCGTTGTCCTGCGCCCCGCAGCGGCTGCACGAACGCCATGCGCCGCTGCACGGTGAGCACACCGCGGAGCTCCTCGGCGAGCTCGGTCTCACCCCGTCCGAGATCGACGCGCTCGACGTCGACGGCGTGATCGGTAGCTCGCTCGCGCGAGCGACCTAGAGCCGTATCCTGCCGAGATGGGCTTCGAAGCGGCTCCGTTCGACGTCGTCGAAGCCTCCCGCCGTGTGTGGCTGGAGCATTGGGATCCGGAAGCCGCTTCGGGGATGGCGGTCTTCACCGCGATCCTCCGCTCCTACCAACTCCTCAGCGACCAGGTGGACAGCGTGGTGCGGAGCTACGACCTCACGTTCGCCCGGTATGAGGTTCTCACCTGGCTGGCGACGGATCCGGAGTCCTCGCTCACGCTCAGCTGGATCAGCAAGACCCTGCGCATCCCACCGGCCACGGTGACGAACATCATCGACCGGCTCGAGGACGACAAGCTCATCCGCCGTGTGCCGCATCCGTCGGACGCCCGCACGACGCTCGCAGTGATCACGCCGCGCGGCCGGAGGCTCGCCACCGATGCGACGCGCGACCTCAACTCGCTCGTGTACGAACGCATCGGCCTCCCCGAGGAGCGTCGCACCCGGCTCGTCCAGCTCCTCGCAGAGCTGCGGGCGAGCGGCAACGAGTTCAACGTCGAGCGGTCCGACGAGGTCATCGAGGAGGTTGGCTCCCGGCACGCGCGCAAGCGCGGCCGCAAGGGGGGCAAGGGCCGCCTCGACGTGGCCTGACCGTTGCGCGCGGCGCAGTCACGATTCGGGCGTCGCCGCCTCCGTCGGCTGCGCCGTCGACATGATGAGCTTCGTCTGCGCGTACGACGGGCCGGCCGTTGTGCCGCCGTCGATGGGGAACACGATGCCGGTGACCTGGGCGGCGCGGTCGCTGGACAGGAAGACTACGGCGTTGGCGACGTCCTCGGGTTGCGCGTGCCGCTCGAGCGGCTGCATGTACCGCAGCACCGGACCCATGTCGTAGGTCGTGATGCCGGTGCGGATGTGCGCAGGCGTGAGGCAGTTGACCCTGATGTTGTACGGCGCCAGATCGATGGCCATGCACTTGGTGGCGTGGGCCACCGCCGCCTTCGACGCCCGGTACGAGATCATGCCGGCGCCGGCGTTGACGGCTGCGATCGACGCGTTGTTGATGATCACGCCCCCACCGTGGTCCTTCATGTGCCGCGCCGCGCGTTGGGTGCCGGCGATGACACCGAACAGGTTGACGTTGATGATGCGCGAGAAGTCGGTGAGATCGTCGGGCAGGAACCGCTTGAGCGGGCTGCCGATCCCGGCGTTGTTGAACATGATGTCCAGGCCGCCGAAGCGATCCACGGCGTAGTCCACCAGCTCCTGCACCTGGTCGGCGTCGCTGACATCGGTCTCCTTGAAGGCGGCCGACTCACCTATCTCGCTGGCCACCTGCTCGCCGCGGTCCGCGTCGACGTCGGCGATCACCACCTTCGCCCCCTCGGCGACGAGCAGCCTCGTCGTGGCTCGACCGATGCCACCGGCACCACCGGTGACGATCGCGTTCTTCCCGGCGAGCTCCTGCGAGTCCATGCCCGGACGATAGTGCTGCGGTCGACCCAAGACGCTGTTCGTGTCATAGTCTACTGACACGAATTCCACCGACACGAATCCGAGCGCAGGGGGACGATGGTGAGCGACTCCGACGTCTACTACGACCCGTACGACGTTGACATCAACGCCGATCCGTACCCCGTGTTCCGTCGCCTTCGTGAGGAGGCCCCGCTCTACTACAACGACGCGCACGACTTCTACGCCGTGAGCCGCTACGACGACGTCGAACGGGCGCTGAAGGACCGGGTGACCTTCATCTCCGGACGTGGTGGGGTGCTCGAGCTGATCAAGTCCGACATCGACATACCGCCGGGGACGGTCATCTTCGAGGACCCGCCGACGCACACGATCCATCGTGGGCTGCTGTCACGCATGTTCACGCCCGGCAAGGTGGCGGCGCTCGAACCCCAGGTGCGAAAGCTCTGCGCCGACTCGCTCGACCCGCTCGTCGGGGCCGAGCGCTTCGACCTGATCGCAGACTTCGGAGCGCTGATGCCGATGCGCGTGATCGGCATGCTGCTCGGCATCCCCGAGCAGGACCAGGAGGCGATTCGCGACCAGACCGATGACAACCTGCGGACCGAGCCGGGCCGGCCGATGCAGCAGGCGAACGCCTTCGCGAGCGGGCAGAGCTTCGAGGAATACCTCGATTGGCGCGTCGAGCACCCGTCGGACGACATCATGACAGAGCTGCTCAACGCGGAGTTCGACGACGAGGCCGGCGTGCGGCGTCGCCTGAGCCGCCAGGAGCTCAGCACTTACCTCGCCGTCGTCGCCGGGGCCGGCAACGAGACGACGACGCGCTTGATCGGCTGGACGGGCAAGGTCCTCGCCGACCACCCGGACCAGCGGCAGGAGATCGTCGACGACCGGTCGCTCGTCAACGATGCGATCGAGGAGGTCCTGCGCTTCGAGCCACCGGCGCCCCACGTGGGCCGCTATGTCGCCCGTGACGCGAAGATCCACGGCCAGACGGTGCCCGAGGGAAGCGCCATCCTCATGCTCGTCGGGGCGGCGAACCGAGACGATCGCCGGTTCCACGACGGCGACGGGTTCGACATCCATCGCAAGGCCGTCTCCCACCTGACGTTCGGCCACGGTGCCCACTTCTGCCTCGGCGCCGCACTGGCACGACTCGAGGGACGGATCGCGCTCGACGAGCTGCTCACCCGCTTCCCCGAGTGGACCGTCGACCTGGCCGGCGCCAAGATCGCGCCGACCTCGACCGTGCGCGGGTGGGAGACACTTCCCGTCGTCGTGGGCTGATCCGGCGTGGCTGGCGCTGAGCAACCACCGCGCCGCTACGACAGCCCCGTGCGCCGACAGCGCGTGGCGGAGACTCGTGAGCGGATCATCACCGCCGGTGCCGAGCTCCTGCACGGCTTCCCGATCTGGAACTGGCGTGCCCTGACCCCGCGCGCCGTGGCCGAGCACGCAGGCGTGACCGAGCGCACGGTGTACCGCTACTTCGGCAGCGAACGCGAGCTCCGTGACGCAGTCATGGACCGCATGCAGCGCGATGCCGGCATCGAGCTGGAGGGCCTGAGCCTCGAGCAGGTGCAAGACGTCGCCACGCAGATCATCGAGTACGTCGCGAGCTTCCCGGTCGAGCCGCGTACGCCGCGCGACCCGACGGTGGCTGCTGCGAACGAGCGGCAGCGCGAGGCGCTGCTCGGCGCGGTCCGTCGGGCGACGAAGGGCTGGCGTGCCCGCGACCGTGCGATCGCCGCAGCGATGCTGGACGTGCTGTGGAGCCCCGTCGCCTACGAACGCCTGGTGACCGACTGGCAGCTCGACCCCAAGGATGCGACCGTGGCGATCACGTGGACGATCGGGCTCATCGAGCATGCGCTCCACGAGGGGCCGCGCCCGAGGTGACTCGACTAGAGGTCGATGTCGACGATGGAACGGTCGAGCGGGTTCACGTTGACCGCTGGAAGTGCTGCGCAGAGGCGCTCGTGCGGGAGGCCCGCGACGAAGCCGTCGATCAGCCGGTGGACGTTCGAGATGTGGCCCTCGATCTGGCCGGCCAGGCGCATGTACTCGAAACCCCTCGCGTGCAAGCCCTTCTGCTGCCGCGGCAGGTTCGAGAAGTCTTGCGTGGGGATGGGCGGCACCCGCGGGTCGTCGCACTCCCACGGCTCGGGCGGCGACAGCTTCTCCGTGCGGCCCCCTCTGGGTACCGGGTCAGCGACCAGATCTCCATCAGCGTCTCCTCCGGCCCCAGCGGACGGAACCGGTAGGACGACGCGCTGCTGTACATCGGCAGCACGAAGAAGTGCGGGAAGCAGTACGCCATGGGCTCGTTCAACCCACCTGCGTCGAGCTCGTTCAGGTCGGGGATGCAGTGACCCTCGGCGCGGTGCCACCTCACCACCGCGTCGTTGAGCGTGCGCTCCCAGACCGAGCGTGCAAGCGCGGCGTCGTCGGGCAGCTCGATGTCGCGGAGGCGTTCGGCGATGCGCACGTCGCTCGCATGCACCATGCCGGCCACGCCCTCGTTCATCGTGCGCAGGTAGCGGAGCTCGGCGTCGATGAACGCATGCGGGTCGAACGATCCGTTGCGGGGTGGAAACCGGCCCGGGATCCTGAGCTGGGGATGCGTCTCGAGCACGTGGTACTGCTCCATGAACGCCTCCTCGGCGAGCTTCCAGTTCGCCGGGATACGGAACGCGTACCACCACTCCGCGCGCATCGATTCCAGCTGCCACGCGTCCATGATCGTGGCGAACGGCTCGATGCATTGCCGCAGCGGCGGCGCGCCGTTGTCGAGGTTGATCCACGCGCAATCGCCCCACGTCTCGCAGTGGACCGGCACGAGATCGATGTCACCCGGCTGCAGGTTGTGCTCGGCGAACATCCGGGGGCGCGAGACGAACGTGTTCCTGCCGTCGACGCCGTAGCACCAGCCGTGGAACGGGCAGGTGAAACCGTCCTCGCACGTGCCGCGGCCCTCGATGACGCTGACGCCGCGGTGGCGGCAGGCGTTCTGGAACGCGCGCACCCCCATGTCGTCGCCCCGCACCACGATGACCGACTGGTCGAGGATCTCGTACTCGACGAAGTCGCGGGGCCACGGGATCTCCTCGAGCCGGCACGCCATCTGCCACACCCGCGGCCAGAGCTGCTCGACCTCGGCCCGGTAGAAGTCCGGGTCGAAGTAGCGCTCCTTGGGGACCCGATCCGGCACCTGCATGGCGAAGGGCACGCTCGGCGCCACCGACTTCCGACCCCCGACCGTCACGGGGGCCAATACTACAACCCCGAAGTATTGGAGGCCTCGGTTCAGCTGACCAGTGCCGCCGGCGCGGCCGGGGACGTTCGTGGCGCCGAAGTGGTTGCTGGGCAACCATTCCTGCCGCCAGGAAGCAGCCAAAGGAGAAGCTCACCGCAGGATGGGTGTTGGTCGCGGACGGACGAGGTACCACGCCTCGACGTCGCCCTTCCCCTTGACCGCGATCGTTCCCCGCGGCTCGCACTCGAACTCGTCGGCGAGCAGCTCGTACGTCGCGCGAGTGATCTGGATCCGGCCCGGTGTCCCGTGGGACTCCATGCGGCTGGCCGTGTTCACGGCGTCGCCCCAGAGGTCGTAGAGGAAGCGTTTCCGCCCGATCACGCCGGCCACCACGGGGCCCGAGTTGATCCCGACCCGGAGCTCCAGGCCGAGGTGCCCGATCTCGTCGTCCGAGCGCATCGCCTCGACCATGTCGAGCGCCATGAGCGCCAGCGCGCGGGCATGGTCGGGGCGCGGTGTCGGGACGCCAGCGGCGACCATGTAGCAGTCGCCGATGGTCTTGATCTTCTCGAGCCCGTACCACTCCGCCAGCTCGTCGAAGCGACTGAACAGGTGATCGAGGTACGCGACCACGTCGGCGGGCGGGAGCCGCTCCGACCAGGGTGTGAAGTCGACCACGTCGGCGAACAGGATCGAGGCCGACACGAACTGATCCGCGATCGGCTGGGTCTCGGCCTTCAGCTGGTCGGCGATCGAGCGCGGCAGGATGTTGAGCAGAAGGCTCTCGGCCTTGGCCTGTTCCCGCCGCAGCGCTGCGATCGCATCGGCGCGCTGCCTGGCGAACAGCGCGAGGAGTGTGAACACGATGGTGCCGCCGACCGCGATGTTGAGCGCCAACATCGTGCTCGTGAACCAGCTGGGCGGCGGCGGCCAGATCGGGCCCGTGATCTCGCCCGCGATTCCCGATCCGAGGAACACGGCGAGATAGGCGACGTACCAGCGCGCCGCCGATCCGACGTCGCTGAACACGAGCGCCCCCAGCGGGGCGAGAATTCCCCACAAGCCGACGCCGCCGGAGTCGAGGAATCCGCCGAGCGGGATCATCGACAGCGTCGGCGCCAGCAGGATGGCGACCTGGCCGACACGCAGCAGCCACGGAAAGTCGCGCGTGCGCGAGAACACGGCGATCGCACCCAGCAGGATGCAGAAGTACACGAGCGGCACGACGCCGACCGGCGATCCGAACGCGAGGTACAGCGCCCCCCACAGGGCGGCGATCGGCAGGATCAACACCGAGATCAGGACCAGCAGCCCCTTTCGGGCCCGCAGGTCCTCGTCGTCGGCGGGATCTGCGCCGACCAGCGCCAGGCGGGCGGTGACGCGATCCGCCGCCGCTCGGATCCCGTCCAGGACGCGCATCGCCGGCGACGTTACTCGTGGACCCGTCGGCCCCCGGCTGACACCAGGACACGCCCATGGAGCTCGGGAAACATAAATCGGTAGGCATCTGCTAACCGTTAGTGCTAACTTACCATATGTGGACGCGTGGACAGCGCTGGCCGACCCGACACGGCGCTCGATCTTCGAGCTCGTGATCGCGCGGCCGCGGGCGGTCCGTGAGCTCGCCGACGTGCTGCCCGTCACGCGTCCCGCCGTGTCGCAGCACCTGAAGCTGTTGAAGACCGCCGGCCTGGTCCTCGATCGCGCCGAGGGGACCCGACGGATCTACCGACCCAACCCCGACGGTTTGCGTGAGCTGCGCGCGCAGCTCGATCGATTCTGGAACCAGGCGCTCGCCAACCTCAAGCAGCTCGCCGATGACCCCGAGGAGGACACATGACCACCCACGCCCAGAACACGACGGTGCAGGCCAGCGTCGTGGTGAACGCCCCGGCCGACCGCGCCTTCAAGCTCTTCACCGAGCAGTTCGACCGCATCAAGCCCCGCGAGCACAACATGCTGGGCGTCGACATCGCCGAGTCGGTGTTCGAACCGCGGGTCGGCGGCCGGGTCTTCGACCGCGGCGCGGACGGGAGCGAGTGCCAGTGGGGCCGAGTGCTCGCGTACGAGCCGCCGGCTCGGATCGTGTTCACCTGGGACATCTCCCCGACGTGGCAGATCGAGACCGAACCCGACAAGTCGAGCGAGGTGGAGGTGCGCTTCGTCGAGGACGGACCCGACCGCACGCGCGTGGAGCTCGAGCACCGCCACCTCGACCGTCACGGCGACGGTTGGGAAGGCACACGCGAAGCCGTGAGCAGCGACCAGGGCTGGCCGTTGTACCTGCAGCGCTTCTCCGCCGTCGCCGACGCCGGCTGACGTCCTGCGCCGGACCCCTCACTGCGCCACGGTCAGCCGAATGTGAAGCAATAGGCCTCGACGCCCGGCTCCTGGAACTCGACCTCGAAGAGGCGGTCGGCAACGGGTCCGCGTTGGCGGATCAGCTGGTAGGTGCGCTGGTCGCTCACCGTCCCGCTGCCGTCCGGGTCCACGTCGCTCCCCAGAGCGTCCTGCGCGACCTCGCCGTCGAGGAAGATGCGGAACGGAACCGATGCCTCCTGGGATGACGGACCCATCACGAGGTTCAGATCGCGCGCGTGGAACTGGAAGGCGATCCGTCCGCCGGGCTCGTCCAAGATCCCTGCGTCGCCGGTCACCGTCCACTTTCCAGCGAGTCCCCAGGTGTTGAGGGGCAGCCGCAGGGGCGGTGCGTAGACGCGGGGCTGGTCGAAGCCGGCGACGTCGTCTTGGACGAAGCCAATGCTCTGGCGGTAGCCGACGTAGGTCTCCGGCGACTGCAGCGTTCCCCAGTCGGCGGCCACTTCCAAGCCACGAGGTTCGACCATCACCAGGTCCTGATCGATGTCGCCTGCGCCGGCGTCGAGGAGCAACTGCTGGATGACCATCTCGGTCATCGGGTACTCGCCCTCGCCGAAGTGATGGAATCGGATTCGGCCTTCTGCGTCGGCGATGTACACCGCCGGCCAGAAGTGGTTCGCGAACGCGCTCCAAACGGCGTAGTCGCTGTCGAGCGCGATCGGGTACTCGACGCCGAAGCGGCGTGACTGTGTGATGACGTTGTCGACGTTCCGTTCGAAGCCGAACTCGGGCGTGTGGACGCCGATCACCGTCAGCCCGTCGTCCCCGTACTTGGCTGCCCAGGCTCGCAGGTAGGGAAGGGTGCGCACCCAGTTGACGCAGGTGTAGGTCCAGAAGTCGACGAGGACGACCCGTCCACGCAGTCCCTCGGGGTTCAGCTGGTCGGTGTTGAGCCATCCCGTCGCGCCCCCGAACGATGGGAGGCGACCCTCGACCGGCAGCGCCGCCCGCTCCCCCGCCAAGCGATGGGCGATCGAGCGGATCAGGCCGGGTCTGCCGGACGGGGCGGACGTCGTCGCGGCGTCGGATGTGAGGTCGGCTGATCCTGTGGTGTCAGACATCGGGGTCTCCTTGAGGCTGGGGGTAGACGGCCTCGAACACGGGGCATCTACCGAACAGACCGGAACGCAGCACGCAGCTCGTTGGCGAAGAGCTCCGGCTGCTCCCAGGCGGCGAAGTGACCACCCTTGTCGACCTCGTTGTAATAGATGAGGTTGGGATACGCCTGTTCTGCCCAACTCCGCGGCGCCTGATATTGCTCGCTCGGAAACACGCTCACCGCCACCGGGACGGACACCCCCTTGGCATTGAAGAAGCCGCCCTTGTATTCCCAATACAGGCGTGACGCAGAGACCCCTGTGTTCGTCAGCCAGTACAGCGTGATGTTGTCGAGGATCTCGTCACGCGTCAGTTCGCCGGCAGAGCTCGTCGTCCGGCTCAGCGCCGCGACAACCGCTGCGGCCGGCTGGCCGTCGGCATCGTTGTGGTCGAGAAGCCAGGCGGCCAAGCCCACGGGTGAATCCGCGATGCCGTAGAGGGTTTGTGGGCGCGATGCCATGAATCTGGCGTACTCGACCTGCCCGAACGTTCTGATCAGCTGCTCGTAGGCGCGTCTTTCATCGGCGGAGAGTCCGGATGGCGGCGGTTCGCCGGCCTGGGACGCCTTGTCGACGTCAGCGGGAACCGTGGCCGGCATGTTGGTGTGGATGGCGACCAGTCCATCGGGCGCCTGCAAGCCCATCTGGTCGACGACGAACGCCCCCCAGTCGCCGCCTTGGGCGACATAGCGCGTGTAGCCGAGTCGGGTCATCAGTTCTGCCCAGGCTCGGCCCATGTGCTCGGGACCCCAGCCGGTTCCCGTCGGCTTGCCGGAGAACCCGTAGCCCGGCATCGACGGGATCACGACGTGGAATGCGTCCGTGGCGCTCGCGCCGTGTGCCGTGGGATTCGTCAGTGGATCGACGATCTTCAGCTGCTCGATGATCGAGCCTGGCCAGCCGTGGTTCACGACGAGCGGCAAGGCATCCTCGTGGTCCGAACGAGCATGTATGAAGTGGATGTCCAGTCCGTCGATCTCGGTGATGAACTGCGGCAGGGCGTTCAGCTTCTCCTCGCAGGTGCGCCAGTCGTACTCCGTTGCCCAGTAGCGCGCGAGCTCCTGGGTCATCGCGAGCGGCACGCCCTGCGACGCGTCGGCCACGGTCTCCTTCTCGGGCCAGCGCGTGGCCGCGATCCGCCGGCGAAGGTCGACGAGGTCCTCCTCCGGAACCTCGACGTGGAAGGGACGGATCGCGACGGTGGCCCCGACGTTGCTACTCATGACCGACCTCCCGTTGTGGATGAGCAATGACGAGTGGTGCGCACATGTGTACACATAGGCGCCCGACTAACGCAGCGACCGGAACGCGGCCCGCATCTCGCCGGCGAACAGGTCTGGCTGTTCCCAGGCGGCGAAGTGGCCGCCGCGGTCGAGCTTGTTGTAGTGGATGAGGTTGTTGGGATACGCCCGCTCCGCCCAGCTCCGCGGGGCCTGATAGAGCTCGTCGGGGAAGACGCTTATGGCATACGGGATCGAGATGTTCTTGGCATCGAAGAAGTCCGCCTTGTTCTCCCAGTAGAGACGGGCCGAGGAGACCCCGGTATTCGTCAGCCAGTAGAGCGAGATGTTGTCGAGGATGTCGTCCCGCGTCAGGCCGCCCGCCAGCTGCCCGCTCAGGGCCTGTTCGACAAGCCCGGGCTGGCCCGTACCGTCGCCGTGGTCGAGCATGAACGCCGCGAGGTCGACGGGCGAGTCCGCCAATCCGTACAACGTTTGCGGGCGCGTGGTCATGATCTGTGCGTAGGCAACGTGCTTCGCGTAGAAGTTCCGCAACTGCTCGTACGCAGCCCGCTCCTCCTCCGAGAGGTCCGATGGCGGCGGGTCACCGCGCTGGACCGCATTGTTGATGTCGGCTGGAGCGGTACCGGGCATGTTGGAGTGAATACCGAGCAGCTCCGGTGCCGCCTGTACACCCATTGCCTGCGTGACGGCCGCACCCCAGTCGCCTCCCTGTGCCACGAACTGGGTGTATCCGAGACGCTTCATCAGCCCTACCCAGGCCTGCGCCGTGCGGACGGGATCCCACCCGGTGGTGGCCGGCTTGCCGGAGAACCCGTACCCCGGCAGCGACGGAATCACCAGATGGAAGGCATCCTCGGGGCCCGCTCCGTGCGCCGTGGGATTGGTGAGCGGCTCGATGATCTTCAGCTGCTCGATGATCGAGCCAGGCCACCCGTGTGTGACGATCAGCGGCAGCGCGTCCTCGTGCTGGGAGCGGACGTGGATGAAATGAACGTCGAGCCCGTCGATCTCGGTCATGAAATGCGGCAGAGCGTTCAGCTTCGCCTCGCACTTGCTCCAGTCGTAATCAGCACCCCAGTAGCGCGTGAGCTCCTGCATCGTCGCCAGCCGCACGCCTTGCGAGTCGTCGGTGACGGTCTCTCTGTCGGGCCACCTGGTGGCGTTGACGCGCCTGCGTAGTTCGGCGACCTCCTCCTCGGGAAAATCGACGGTGAACGGGCGGATCGTGTCGTCTTCGGCGGGCATCACTGGCTCCTGACGTTTGCGAGGCGCGACGCGATCAGGCGAACAAAGGTTCGTGGTACCCGTGGCGGCGTTGCTGAGACGCGCGCCGCCATACGAGTTCCGTGCGCGGTCGTCGGGTTGAGGGGCGGGTTGCTCCGACATCCGCCTATCTCCGCGCTGGCCTTGAGGGGTAGCACTAGAGTCGCACACACTGGGTGGGCGCGTCACCACCTCCAGCGGCCCCGGGGGCGGGCGCGGAACGCCCGCCCTCACGACGTCCGGGCCGCTCTGGCGGGCACCAGTGACACGTCGAGCTCGAGGTCGACCTCCTCGGCCAAGGCGACGCCGCCGCCCGGCACCGGCGCATTCCACGTGATGCCCCAGAGGGCGCGTTGCACCTTGGCGGTCGCCTTCAGGCCGAGCCGGGGATTACCGAGCATGTCTGGCGCCCGGCCGAACACGTCGACAAGGAGCCGCACCGGCTGGGTGACGCCGCGGATCGTCATCTCGCCGGGCACCGTGTAGCGACCCGCGGTCAGCACCGTCGCACCTCGGGAGCGGAAGGAGATCTTCGGATGGTGCTCGACGTCGAAGAAGTCCTCGCCCAGGAGGTGCGCGTCGCGCACCGCCATCGCGGTGTCGACCGACGCCGGGTCGATGTCGACGTCGATCTGCGTCGCCCCAGGATGCGCCGGATCGATCACGACCGCACCGGAGAACGAGGTGAAGCGGCCGCGCACGAGCGTGAACACCGCGTAGCGGGCGACAAACTCGAGCGCCGAGTGAGTCGGATCGACCTCCCACGTTCCCGCGAGAGGGAAGAGGTCGTCGCCGGCCCGAACGTCGATGATCGCATGGTCGTCGGACATGCCCGACCTCCGCTTCATGCACACGGGGTCAGCCATCCTTCCACACGCTGCCGGGCTGGTCGGCTGCCACGTGGCGGGGACGCCGCCTTGGGATCATCGTTGATCGCCGTCCTGTCGCCAGGGCGGTGTTCGGCCAACGCATGCTGAAGGTTCGCAGGCGGTTCACCCTGGCGTCCCGTCCCCGCCAGGTCTGCGTCGTAGTTTCGGCTCATTGACCAACCCGGGGAGGCCAACATGACCGACGCGCGGACATCGTTGAACCGCAGGACGTTCCTGCAGGGTGCGCTGGGGGCAGGGGCGGGGATCGCACTCGCCGGTCCCTTCGCCGCGCTGGGGGCACGTGCCGCCGGCGCCGCCGGTGGAGGGAAGCCATCGGGAGGCGGATACGGGCCGCTCGCGCCGGTGAAGGACCACACGACCGGCCTCGAGCTGCTCATGCTTCCGCAGGGCTTCGAGTACCTGAGCTTCGGCTGGCGCAACGACGTGATGTCAGACGGCACCCCGACCCCGAGCAACCACGACGGAATGGCGGCGTTCCGTGATGGCGATCGCGTCCGCCTGGTGCGCAACCACGAGCGGGGCAACGGCACCCCGTTCGCTCCGGCGGATGCTACCTACGACCCCCTGGCCGGCGGCGGCACGACCACGCTCGTGTTCGATCCGGACCGCGGCGCGCTGGTCGAGGACTATGCGAGCCTGAGTGGCACGATCCGCAACTGCGCGGGGGGACCGAACCGGGGCGGTGCCTGGCTCACGTGCGAGGAAACCACCGACATCAACGGCACCACGAGGCACGGCTACATCTTCGAGGTTCCGACCGTCGGCACCTCCAACGCCGTGCCGATTGTCGGCATGGGGCGGTTCTCGCACGAGGCCAACGCCACGGACCCCGCGACCGGGATCGTCTATGAGACCGAGGACTCGGGAAGCTCAGCGCTGTACCGCTACGTGCCCGTCGATCCGGCCAATCTGGCTGCGGGCGGTGTGCTGCAGGCGATGGTCCTCGACGGCACGGCCGACACGCGGCTCTGGGCCACGGGCGAGAGCGCGGCCGCTGATTGGGTCGTCGTCGACGCCCCCGACTGGGGCCCCGGCGAGCCGACCCCCTGGCAGCAGGCCCAGGCCAAGGGCGCGGCACGCATCGTTCGCGGCGAGGGGGCGTGGTTCGGCGGCGGCGTCATCTACGTCGTCTCCACCGGTGGCGGGGCCGCCGGGGAGGGCCAGGTGTTCGCCTACGACCCCGCCGCTGCCACGTTCACCTGCGTCTTCGTGTCACCGTCCTCGGACGTGCTCAATGCCCCCGACAACGTGACAGTGAGCCCCCGCGGCGGCCTGGTGCTGTGCGAGGACGGAAGCGGCCGGGAGTACTTGCACGGCCTGACGCCGGACGGTGAGATCTTCCGCTTCGCCGAGAACAACGTGGTGCTCCCGCCCGAGTTCCAGGACTCCAAGGGGTACTCCGGCGACTTCACGGGCTCGGAGTGGGCCGGGGCGACGTTCGAGCCCAAGAACGGCAATTGGCTGTTCGTCAACGTCCAGAGCCCAGGCGTCACCTTCGCCATCACCGGGCCCTGGCGCAAGGGCGCCCTGTAGGCGCCCGCACCCCCTCGACGGAGCCGTCCCGGACCCACGGCCGCACGACCCGTAGGCGGCCGCAGAAGCCGCCTACGGGCGGCGGCCAGGGGAGTACTGTGAGCGGCCTGGCTCCCGAGTCGTCCCCCTCTCCCCCGCCCCCGCCGCCACGTCCCCCCAAGAAGACGGAATCGGGCTGGCGTGTGGACCCGGCACCCGACGGGCGCGGAACGCCCGCTCCGTCCAAGCCGCCCATGATCTCCCGCTGGCGGCCGTTCATCTGGTTCGTGCTCGCCCTTCTGGCGCTGAACCTCGTGCTCTCGTTCATGACCGGCCGGCCGGAGGAGCGGAAGCGGGTGCCGTACCAGCCGTTCTTCGTCGACCAGGTCGAGGCCGGCAACGTAAAGGACATCAGCTCGCGAGCGGACTCCATCGAGGGCGAGCTGAAGCGCGAGGCGACCTTCAACCCGCCCGGCGACGCCGAGCCGGTCGCGGTCACCAAGTTCGAGACGGAGGTCCCCACATTCATCGACCCGGCCGAGCTCACCAGGCTGCTCGCCGAGAAGAACGTGGTCATCAACGCCGAGGCGCCCGACGAGGGGCGGTCGGTGTGGCTCTCGCTTCTGCTGGGCTTTCTACCCACCATCCTCCTGGTCGGCTTCTTCGTCTGGATGTTCCGTCGCCAGACGGGTGCGGGTGGGGGCGGGATCCTGGGCGGCTTCGGCCGCTCCACGGCGCGGCGGGTCAAGCCCGGTGAGCGGGAGCGGGTCACCTTCGACGACATCGCCGGCATCGACGAGGCCGAGGACGAGCTCGTCGAGGTCGTGGACTTCCTCAAGAACCCCCAGCGCTACACCAAGGTCGGCGCACGGGTCCCCCGCGGGGTGCTGCTGTACGGGCTGCCGGGGACGGGCAAGACCCTGCTCGCCCGCGCAGTGGCGGGCGAGGCCGACGCGGCCTTCTTCTCGGCGTCGGCCTCGGAGTTCGTCGAGGCGATCGTGGGCGTGGGTGCGTCGCGGGTGCGCGATCTGTTCAAGCAGGCGAAGGAGGCGGCGCCCGCGATCGTCTTCATCGACGAGCTGGACGCGATCGGCCGGTCTCGGTCGGGCAACGTCGGCGGGCTCAGCGGCGGTCACGACGAACGGGAGCAGACGCTGAACCAGATCCTCACCGAGATGGACGGCTTCGAGCCCGGCACGAACGTCATCGTGCTGGGCGCGACGAACCGCCCCGAGGTCCTCGACCCCGCGCTCCTGCGCCCCGGGCGCTTCGACCGCCGCATCGCGGTCCAGCCCCCGGACCGCAAGGGTCGCGCGGAGATCCTGCGGATCCACTCCCGCTCGGTGCCACTGGCGCCCGACGTCGACCTCGACCGCATCGCGGCGTCGACGCCGGGTGCGACCGGCGCCGACCTCGCGCTGATCGTCAACGAGGCGGCGCTGTTCGCCGCCCGCCGCAATCACGCCGCGGTCGAGCAACGCGACTTCACCGACGCGATCGAGAAGATCATCCTTGGCGCCGAGCGCCAGGTGGTGATGACCGACGCGGATCGCGAGCGCACCGCCTATCACGAGTCCGGTCACGCGCTGGTGGGCATGCTCACTCCGGGCGCCGATCCGGTGCGCAAGGTCTCGATCATCCCGCGTGGCCAGGCGCTCGGCGTGACCCTTGCGACCCCGGAGAGCGACCGCTACAGCTACCGCCAGGAGGAGCTCCTCGCGAAGATCAAGGTGGCGCTCGGCGGACGGTCCGCCGAGAAGGTCGTGTTCGGCGACCTCACCACCGGCGCGGAGGCGGACATCCAGAACCTGACGCAGATCGCCCGCAGCATGGTTGGCCGCTGGGGCATGAGCGATGCGATCGGCGCGATCGCGGTCACCGACGGTCGCAACGACGGCTTGCTGTTGCCCGGCGCGTCACCGGCGTCGGCCACAACCCAGCAGCTGGTCGACGAGGAGGTCCGCCGACTCGTCGACGGCGCCGAGGACGAGGTGACCGAGCTCCTGAGGCGCGAGCGCTGGCGGCTCGAGGCGCTGGCGCGCGCACTGCTCGAGCGCGAGACGCTCGACCAACCAGAGGCCTATGAGCAGGCGGGGGTCGAGCTACCCGAGCTCGATGCCGTGGACGCCGACGGCCACGCCCGATCCACGGCGCCGGTGGACGGGGACCCCGTGGCCAGGCAAGCAACGCCGACCGGGCCGGGCGGCGTACAGACTCAACCGGACAGCTGACCTCAAGGGCTCGTGGGGCGGCTCGGGCGCAGCTACGGCGCGTGCCGGTTCATCACCTCACCGCCGTGGCGGGAGGTGGCGGGTGTGGGTGAACCTGCCCTTGCCGAAGGCGAGGACCTTGGTCGGCTCGACTGCGAAGACGAGCGCCAGGCCGCCGGCCTCGTGGTGGAAGCCATCGTCCGCCACCACGAATTGCCAGCTGCCGTCCCACTTGGTTCGCCAGGCGGCGGCGAGCCGTTCGAGCGTTGCCCGGTCGGTGACGCGGCGCGCCTCGCCTTCGACCATGACGTCGAGTCCCTGGTCCCAGCTGTTGCACCCCGTCGTCAGGACTATGTTGCGGTTCTTGTCCAGGTTGTGCGCCTTCTGCTCCGTTGGGCCGGTGGTGAAGTGGAGCGCCCCGTCCAGCCACACGGCGACCAGCGGGGTGACGTGTGGACGCCCGTCGGCACGCACGGTCGAGAGCCAGCTGAGCTGGGCCGCTTCGAGCACCTCCCGTGCCGCCGCCCACGTCGTGGGGTGCGTATCGGGATCGCTGAAGCGCTCATCGAGCTGAGTCACGGGTTCATCCATCGCCACTCCGATCATCGGTGGTCGCCATCACCCCGGGAAGCCGGCCGCCGGCGAAGTCGAGGAGACCGACCCAGGCGGGACGCACGGCGATCCGGGCCATGCGGGTGACGGGCCGGTCGACCATGTCGAGGAGCTCGCGGGCGGCCTCCTCACCGAGATACTGGCGGGCCGAGACTGCGTAGTCGGGATCGACCCCGTCGACCTCGGTGACCGACGCCTTGCCACGTATGAGCAGCGCTTGGGGCGGTTCGGCCCCGGTGTCGATCGCAACGGCCACGTCGGGCCTGGCCCGCAGCGCGGCGAGGCGTCGTGCTCCCGGGGCGGGAATGTGGGGCGCCTGGATGTACGTCGGCATCACCAGTTCCCCGTCGGTCCACTGGAACCAGGTCGGAACGATTCGCGGGGTGCCGTCGGTGGCGGTGTAGGCGACCCGAGCGGGAAGAGCAGACGCCAGGAGCTTCCGGGCCACCGGGGTCTCCAGTAGCTCCAAGCTGCCTTGCGGGATCGCTGTGGGGTCAGCGCCGGCGTTCACGGGATCTCCTTCCGTCATCGCCGACATGCACGATCACGCGCCCTTGTCGTAGGCGTCGTGGTAGTTCCACCACTGGTAGGGCGGCGTCTGTGGGTAGCCCATCGGCGAGTCCTCCCACTCCTCCTGGCGCCCGAGCGCGGTGATGTCGAGGTAGCTCCAGGTGCTGCCCATGTGCTCGTCGCCGCGGTCGTGGACGAAGTAGGTGCGGAAGATCTGATCGCCCTCGCGGATGAAGGCGTTGGTCCCGTGCCACTGATCCACGCCGAAGTCAGCGTCGAAATCGTCGGTGAGCGTGTACCAGGGGATGGTTTCCCATCCCATGCGTCCTTTCAGCCCTTCGATGTCGGCCTGGGGCGCGCGCGAGACAAACGCGAGCGTCGTGTCCCGCGCGTTCAGGTGGGCGGGGTGCGCGACCTGGTCCGCCAGGAAGGAGCAGCCAATGCAGGCCCGCTGGGGGTACGCGCCGCCGCCCGCCGGGTAGGTGGTGACGTCCGGCGCGTAGAAGGCGCGGTAGACGATCAGCTGGCGCCGCCCCTCGAACAGGTCGGCGAGGCTCGCCGGACCCATCGGCCCCTCGAACCGGTAGTCCTTCTCGACCGCCATCCATGGCATCCGCCGGCGCTTTGCCGCCATGGCGTCGCGGGCCCGGGTGAGCTCCTTCTCCTCCACCAGCAGCTCCTGGCGGGCTGCTTCCCACTCCTGCGGCGAGACGATCGGCGGCTGGTTCATTGGGGCTCCTCCGTCAGGTCGTCGTCGATGTCTCGGGTCTCGTTCCTCAACCCGGTCATCGGCGGTCCGTTCTCGATGGCACGTAGTTCCGACCGGTCGGGGCCGCAAGACTCATCGGTCGGTGCCGACGAATCTGTGTCGGACCGGCGTGGCCGTCGGACCAGCTCACCGCCGCCGTTGGCGAGCTGCGGGCGGCCCGCGCCATGGTTCGTCAGCGCGGAACGGCGTGGCGGAGGTCGGCAGACATGCATGGCGGGCTCGGCCACCGGCCTCGGCGCGGAGATCGCGCCAATCATGCGGTGCGGGTGATGCCAAGACCGCCGGCTGCGCCCAGTATCGAACACCCCTGACTAGAGGAGGTTCTCGTGGCGGAAACGGGAGCAACAGCTGACGCGCAGCACAGCGCCGCGACTGACGACACCGGCATCCGACCGTTTCAAGTCAACGTCCCGGACGACGCGATCGAGGATCTGCGTCGGCGCATAGCCGAGACGCGCTGGCCCTCCCGGGAGCTCGTGGCCGATCGGTCGCAGGGCGTGCAGTTGGCCACGGTGCAGGAGCTCGCCCGCTACTGGACGACCGAGTACGGCTGGCGCACGTGTGAGGCGAGACTGAACGCGCTGCCGCAGTTCACGACCGAGATCGATGGGGTCGAGATCCACTTCATCCACGTCAGGTCGCGACATGAGAATGCGTTGCCGCTGATCATGACGCATGGCTGGCCCGGCTCGGTCATCGAGCTGCTGGAGACCGTCGGCCCGCTGACCGATCCGACCGCTCACGGCGGCACCCCCGAGGACGCATTCCACCTGGTGCTGCCGTCCCTGCCTGGCTACGGCTTCTCGGGTGAGCCGACCGAGCTCGGCTGGGAGAACGGCCGCATCGCACGCGCGTGGGCGGAGCTGATGGGCCGGCTCGGCTACGCGCGCTACGTCGCGCAGGGGGGCGACGTTGGCGCCGCCGTCACTGACGCGATGGGCCGCCAGGCACCCGAGGGGCTGCTCGGCATCCACGTCAACTTGCTGGCCTTGGCGATCGCTCTCAAGGACCAACTGCCGGCGGAGTCCGAGCAGGAACGCGCGGCGCACGACGCGCTCGAAACGTTCACGACGGACGGCTTCGGCTACTTCCTGGAGCAATCCACTCGGCCGCAAACGATCGGCTACTCGATGCTGGATTCACCCGTCGGGCTGGCGGCCTGGATGCTCGACCACGACACGGACAGCTACTACAAGATCTCCCGCGCGTTCGTCGACGGCGAGCCCGTGGGCAATCTCACCCGGGACAACATCCTTGACAACATCACGCTGTACTGGCTGACGGGCACCGGCGCCTCGGCCGCCCGGTGGTACTGGGAGTTCGGACGGTTCGTGGCTGCAGCCCAAGCGGCCGGCCAGGCTCCTCCGGCGGTCTCGGTTCCGGTCGGCTTCACGACGTTCCCTGGCGAGCTCTTTGCTGCTCCGCGCAGCTGGGTCGAGGCGGTCTACCCCAACGCCGCGTACTTCAACGAGGTCGGCAAGGGCGGCCACTTCGCCGCCTGGGAAGAACCGCAACTCTTCTCCGAGGAGCTACGCGCCGCGTTCGCCCCCCTGCGATAGCGGGTCAGTCGAGGCGGCGGGCGCGTTGGAGCACCGGAGCCCGTGGTTGACCTGTTTGGCACCACGTGAGACTGCGCCCGACCGCCGGGTACCACGTTCGCACAGACGACTTCCGCGGCGGACGGCACGAGCAAGGCTTCGACGACATCGGTCGTCCGACCGGTACGCCACGGCGGCAAGGCGTACTCGCACTCGGATCGATGAGTCTCGGTACCGAGGAGCGTCTCAGTTGACAGGCTCCCAGGGAACCCGCGAGCGCACGAGACGAGACAGCGGAGGACACCATGACGACCACGCCCGACAAGGCGAGCAGCAACCTCCCGGGCAAGCCGCCCGTCGTCGACCTGGCCACCTGGCAGGCGGCACGCGAGGACCTGCTGGTCCGCGAGAAGGCGCACACCCGTGAGAGCGACGGGATCGCCGCGGCCCGGCGGCGGCTGCCGATGGTCGAGCTCGACGGCGCGGTCGACGTGACCGGCGTTGACGGGCCGGTCCCGTTCGTCGACCTGTTCCAGGGTCGCGACGAGCTCGTGGTCTACAAGCACATGTGGTACGACGGCGCGCCGCACCAGGGGCAGTGCGAGGGCTGCACCACCACGGTTTGGCACATGAAGGACGCCGTCTACCTCAACGCCCGCGGCGTCTCGTTCGCCATCCTGACCTTGGGCCCGTGGGACGAAGTGGCTCCCTACGTCGAGTTCATGGGCTACACCCAGCCCTGGTACTCGGTGCGGGGCGTGGAGGCGCCGGTCGGCGGCGAAATGGGGCACATCGTCTGTTTTCTGCGCGACGGCAACCGTGCGTTCCTCACCTACTCCACGACAGGCCGTGGCAACGAGCCCGTCAACGGGTCCCTCGGCCTGCTCGACATGACGCCCTACGGCCGCCGTGAGGCGTGGGAGGACAACCCCGAGGGCTGGCCCGAGGCCCCTCAGGCCGGCTCGCCCGTCGGTGGGCATGGCGCGCCGATCTCCTGGTACTGGCGCACGGACGCCGATGGCGTCGCCACCTGGGGCCCGACCAGCCGGCCCGTGCCGCAGTGGACCCGCCCTGGCGCGACCCCCGTGGAGACCCTCGGCCGCCAGGGCGACCACCACTGACCCGAGCCGGTCCTGGGCGAACGGTCGGTGCCCTCCGTGGCACTCCGCGACATCAAAGGCGGCTCGCCTCGGCAGTGTGGTCGGCGATGGCGAGTTCCCGCTCGTCTTGGTCCGTTCCGGGGCCTGACGGAACTCGACGGTGCCGCCGGCGGAGTCGTGCCCGGACGAACCATGCGAGCGCGGCGTTGATTCCGATGAGCAGCAGCCACGGAAGATTTCGCGCCGCGCCTGCCTTCGGTGGTGCCTCGCCCATCTCCGACGGAGAAGCCGTCGGTGTCGTCGGCTGGCCGGTGACGGCGACCGTCGTCGTCGGCACGGTCTTCTCCATGGGGTGGCGAATTCCGAGCGCGACGGCGGTCGCCTGATCGACCACTCCGCTGATGTTGAGGCC